>NZ_WWVY01000006.1:0-169003 GCF_009876955.1 Bittarella massiliensis (ex Durand et al. 2017)
TTTTCAAGGTCCGTTCGGCATCTCGCCGTGCCTTTTATTATATCTCGCTGCCTTCTTTTTGTCAACCCCTTTTTTCTCCCCTCTCGGCTCAAATCTCGGGGCTCACTCCTCGGAAACTGCACTCCCGTGCGCTTCCCTCGCGGACAGCTTTTGTATAATACCACAGCATGCAACCGCCTGTCAACCGCTTTTCCGAGAGTTTTCAAAAAAACTTTCCAACTTGTCCCTAGAGTATTTTTTGACAGGTTGAAGCCCGATCTCCCCCTTCAATTTATACCGGATGTAGAGTCCAGTCGAAGGGTGTCGCCCCGACCCCGTTTGGCCCATTTAATAGGAAGACAAGTGCAAACGGGCGATGCGGATCGCTGTGACACGGGGAAAGTCTGCCCCTGAGCAGCCAAAAATATACACCCTCTTTTCCCTTTTGCAAAAAATGTTGGCACAAAGGGCGGCGGGCTTCACCCACTTTTCACAAAGGAATGGGGGCAAATTCATTGCCGAATGGGGGCAATTCGTATATAATGAGAAAGTGTATTCGGTGCGGCGGGGAGCCATTTCCCGCCGGCCGGTCCGCTGGTACAGCCGGGCAGAGACAATGCGCCCCGGCGGCGGCAGGGCCGCAAACCACTCTATCAATACGGCCGGATGGGCGACCGCCCGGCCAGGAAAGGCGCGGTTATCAAGATGATAGAAGTCAAAAACCTCGTGAAGCAGTACGGCAGCAAGCGCGCTGTGGACGACATCAGCTTCACCATCAACAAGGGGGAGATCCTGGGCTTTTTGGGGCCCAACGGTGCCGGCAAATCCACCACCATGAACATGATCACCGGCTACCTCTCCTCCACCTCGGGGACCGTCCTCATCGACGGTCACGACATCCTGGAGGAGCCGCTGGAGGCGAAGAAGCACATCGGCTATCTGCCCGAGCTGCCGCCGCTCTACCTGGACATGACGGTGAAGGAGTACCTGGGCTTTGTCTACGAGCTGAAAAAGTGCACCCTGCCCCGGGAGCAGCACCTGGCGGAGATCTGCCGCACGGTGAAGATCGAGCACGTCTATGGGCGGCTGATCAAAAACCTCTCCAAGGGCTACAAGCAGCGCGTGGGGGTGGCCGGCGCCCTGGTGGGGGCCCCCGACGTGCTGATTTTGGACGAGCCCACCGTGGGCCTCGACCCCCAGCAGATCATCGACATTCGCAACCTGATCAAGGACCTGGGGAAAAAGCACACCGTCATCCTCTCCTCCCACATCCTGCCGGAGGTGCAGGCCATCTGCGAACGGGTGATCGTCATCAACAAGGGCAAGTTGGTTGCTGACGACACGCCGGACAACCTCTCCCGCAGCCTGGCGGGCAACACCAAGCTGCAGGCGCGGATCGTCGGCCCCCAGAGCGAGGTGGTGGCCGCTGTCAGCGCCATGGACGGGGTGGCCCGGGTCCTGCCGCTGGGCGAAAAGACCGACGGCTCGGTGGAGTACACCATTGAGCCCGAGGAGGGCAAGGACGTGCGCGCCGGCCTCTTCGACCTGCTGAGCAAACAGGGCTGGCAGATGCTGGGCCTGAAGGGGAGCGAGATGTCCCTGGAGGACATCTTCCTGCACCTGATCCAGGACGACGCCCAGACCTCGAAAGAGGAGAAGAGCGAGGGCAAGAAGCGGCGCTTCTCCTTCGGCCGGAAGAAAAAAGAGACAGACGGAGGGGATGAGGAGTAATGAAAGCGATTTTCAAGCGGGAGTTCCGCGCCTATTTCACCTCGACCATCGGCTACATCTACCTGGCGGCCTTCTTCGCCTTTTCCGGCTTCCTCTTTTACAGCAACAACATCGCCGAAAAGACCACCAGCATGTACTCGCTGTTCACCTACCTCTTCAACGCAAACTTTGTCCTTGTGCCCATCCTCACCATGCGGATGTACAGCGAGGACAAAAAGCAGAAGACCGACCAGCTGCTGCTGACCTCCCCTGTGACCCTGGGGGGACTGGTGGGGGGCAAGTTCCTCTCGGCCTTCAGCATGTACATGTGCGGCGGGGTGGTGACCCTGCTCTACGCCCTGGTGATGTCGGGCTACTCGGCCGTGCCGTGGGGGACCATCCTCACCTCCTTCCTGGGCTTTGCCCTGGCGGGGGCGGCGCTGATCGCCATCGGCGGCTTCATCTCGGCCCTGACGGAAAACCAGATCGTGGCGGTCATCATCAGCTTTATTTTCAACTTCTTCTACATCCTCTACTTCGACACCCTGGCCAAGGCGATCACCGTGACCCCCATCAGCAAGGCCATGCTGGGCCTTTCCATCACCCAGTACTACGCCAACTTCACCATCGGCCTCATCGACCTGCCGTCGGTGCTGTTTATGCTGACCCTGACCGGCCTGTTCATATTCTTCACCATTCGGATTATCGACAAGCGCCGCTGGAGCTGATAGGAGATGCAACCAATGAAGAAAAGCAAGAAATTTCGATACGGCAGCTTTGCCACCCTGCTCACCCTGGGCGTACTGGTGATCGCCATTGCGGTGAACGTGGCGGTGAACCTGTTGAGCCAGCGCGTCACCCTGCGGCTGGACACCACCGCCTCCTCCGCCTTCAACATCAGCGAAGAGGTGGACGAGCTGCTGGCGAACCTCGACCAGCCGGTGACCATCTACGTGCTCAACGACGAGGCCAACTTTGTGGCCGGCGGCACCGGCAACTCGGCCGCCAAAGACCCCAGTTTCACCCAGGCCAACGAGGTCTTTAAGTACTTTGCCAACGCCAACGACCAAATCACCCTGCAGTACGTCAACATGGTGCGCGACCCCAACTTCCAGTCGCAGTTCAGCGACCTGACTTTGCAGCAAAACGACGTGTTGGTGGTCAGCGGCGACCGGAAGATGCAGATCAGCTCGGTGGACCTGTTCAACACCCAGGTGGTGGCCAACAGCTACCTGCGGATCCTCTCCTCCAAGGCGGAGAACGCCCTGGCCTCGGCCATCCTGGTGGTCACCTCCGAAAACACCACCAAGGTCTCGCTGCTCACCGGGCACAACGAGTACGACGCCGCCAGCGTCACCGAACTGCTGGGGCAGAACAACTACACGGTGAAGAGCCAGAACATCGGCACCGAGGCCATCGACCCCGAGGCCGACGCGGTCATCATCTACGGCCCCTCCACCGACTACTCGCCGGAGGAGATCGAAAAGCTGGACGCCTTTTTGCAAAACGGCGGGCAGTACGGCAAGACCGTCTTCTACTTTGCCGCCAACGACCAGCCCGAACTGCCCAACCTGGAGGCATTTTTGGAGGAGTGGGGCATCATCGTCGAGCCGGGCGTGGCCTTTGAAAACGGCAGCAACTTCATCATTCAGGACCAGTTCAACGCCGTCAACGTCCTCAACAGCGACTCGGTCTACACCGAGAACTGCCTCAACAAGGGCAAGGTGCCCTATATCCCCTACTGCCGGCCCCTGACCGCCGCCTTTAAAAACAGCGGCAGCCGCTCCACCACCATGCTGATCCGGATGTCCGCCGACTCGGGGATCATCCCGCCGGACGCGGACAAGAACGCCTCGATCACCGACTTTGTCACCGGCTACGTGCCCATCATGCTGCTGGGCCAGAACAAAGTCGAGGTGGGCGGCGAGCAAAAGACCTCCAACGTGGTGGCCTGCGGCAGCGTCTACTACGGCGCCAGCGAAATCATCCAGAACTCGGCCTTTGCCAACGCCGACTTCCTGGTGGAGCTGACCGGCACCCTTACCGGGCGGGACAGCCAGGTCATCATCGCCCCCAAGGACATGGCGGCCAAATACCTGGACATCGCCTCGGACGGGGCCAGCTTCATGCGCATCCTCTTCATCGGGGTGCTGCCGGTGGGCTGCCTGGCAGTGGGCGCCTTTGTCTTCCTTCGCAGGAGGCACCTGTAAATGAACAGACGCCAAAAGAAAACCCTGCTGATCCTGGGCGGGGTGGTGCTGCTGGCGGCAGTGCTGGTGGGCGCCCTGCTCCTCTGGCCCAAAGGGGGCGACGAGGAGGGGAGCAAGGTCACCATCCCCCTGAGCCAGCGCACCCCCGACCAGGTGCAGAAGATCACGGTGGAAAACGAGCTGGGCAGCTACACCTTTGAGCGCACCGGCACCGAGGAGTGGACCGTTCCCCTGCTGCGGGACAGCGGGGTGCCCATCGACCGGACCGACCTGACCAACTGCGCCCGCTACGCGGCGGAGCTCTCGGCCGAGACCCTGGTGGCCGAAGACCTGGAGAAGGCCGCCGAGTTCGGGCTGGACGAGCCCACCGCCTTTGCCACCATCGAATACACCGACGGCGGCAAGCTGGAGTTGGAGTTCGGCGATCCCTACACCGGGAACAACGGCTACTACTTCAAACTCAAAGGGGAAAACACCATCTACGGCATCAGCCTGGCGCCGGTCTCCTTTTTGACCGGGTCGGTCCTGGACTTTGCCGACCTCTACCTCTCCCCCTTTGACGACACCTCCAGCGACAACGTCACCAGCTTCCGCTTCACCAACAAAAACGGTGCCTTTGCGGTGGACAACATCGGCGACCAGAACGTCATCGACGGCTACGGCACCTACTATAAGTACCAGATGACCTCGCCGGTCACCGCCTACGTGGACCCGGAGTACTTTCACGAGACCTTTGCCGATTTGATGCGGATCCAGGCCTCTTCGGCCAAAATCCTGAACCCCACCGAAGGGCAGCTGGCCGACGCCGGGCTGGACGAGCCCCTCTCCACCATCGAGCTGGGGGAGGGCGAGGACTTCACCCGCATCCTCATCGGCAAGAAAAACGGCGACGGCTACTACGCCATGAAGGAGGGCATCCCGGTGATCTACCGGATGGCCGACTACGTGGTCACCTGGCTGGACTGCACCCCCTATCAGATGGCCACCAAGGCCCTCTGCGCCCCGGCCATGAGCCAGGTGTCGGCGGTGGAGGTCGCCTTTGACGGGGAGAGCTACCGCTTTGACATTGCCGACGCGGCCCAAAGCAAGGCCACCTACGGGGGGAAGGAGCTGAACGCCGCCTCCTTTAAAGACGCCTACAAGCTCTTTTGCAGCCTGCGCAGCGAGTACACCGCCGACGCGCCCGACCGCATCGGCGAGACAGAGGTGCAGATCATCTTCCACCTGAAAGACGGCAGCACCCGCCGGGTGGAGCTGTGCAGCTACGAAAACCGGCGCCTGGCAGTGCGGGTGGACGGCAGCGCCCAGTACGCGGTCCGCAAGGCCGCCGGCGACGCCATGAAAAACGGGGTCAAGGCCCTGATTGCCGGCGAGGCGGTCACCGCCTCCTACTAGAGACCCCCTTCCGGCGACCCTGCCGGAGCACATTCCCCACAAGCCCTGACAAAGGGGCGGCCGCTGTTCGGCATTCTGCCGCCGGCCGCCCCTTTTTTGCGGGCCACGGGACAGATAGCCTGAGAGAAGGGACGGGAGAAGATGGACATCAACCAGAGATTGGGCGCCGAGCTGTCGGTGGCCCCCAAACAGGTGGAGGCGGCCGTCAAACTCATCGACGACGGCAACACCATCCCCTTTATCGCCCGCTACCGCAAGGAGCAGACCGGGAACCTGGACGACCAACTGCTGCGCCAGTTGGCCGAGCGGCTGCACTACCTGCGGGGGCTGGAGGAGCGCAAAGGGGAGGTGCTGGCCTCCATTGAAAAGGCGGGGTCCCTCACCGGGGAACTGCGCCGGGCGGTGGAGGGGGCCAACACCCTCACCGAGTTGGAAGACCTCTACCGCCCCTACCGGCCCAAGCGGAGGACCCGCGCGTCGATGGCCAAGGAGCGGGGGCTCGCCCCCCTGGCGGACACCCTGCGCAGCGGGAAGCGGCCAGACGGCCGACCCGGCGGCCCTGCCCTGGAAGAGGCGCGGGTCTACTGCACCGGGGAGGAAGGGCTCACCACCCCCGAAGAGGCCCTGCAGGGGGCCATGGACATCCTGGCGGAGGAGATTTCCGACGACCCGACCATCCGCCGTCGGCTGCGGCAGTTTTTCACCGCGGCGGCCTCCCTCTGCTGCGAGGGGAAGGAGGGCTGCGCCGAGAGCGTCTACAAAAACTACCTGTCCTACCGGGAGCCGGTGCGCGCGGTGGCGGGGCACCGGGTGCTGGCCATCGACCGGGGCGAGAAGGAGGGGTTTTTGAAGGTCTCGCTGGACTTCGACCGGGACCGGGCCCTGGCCATCGCCCATAGCAAATACCCCGGGGAGCGCCACCCCTACGGCGAGCTTCTCCGCCGGGCCGGGGAGGACGCCTTTGACCGGCTGATCCTGCCCTCCGCCTTCAGGGAGCTGCGGGCCGCCCTCACCGAGACGGCCTGCCAGGGGGCCATCCGGGTCTTTGGGGCCAACCTGAAACAACTGCTGATGCAGCCCCCGGTGCGGGGCAAAGTGGTGCTGGGGTTGGACCCGGCCTACCGCACCGGCTGCAAGATCGCGGTGGTGGACGCCACCGGCAAGGTGTTGGAGACGGCGGTGGTCTACCCCACCCCGCCCCAGAAGAAGGTGGCCGAGGCGGCCCGCACCCTGCTGGGCCTCATCCGCCGCTACGGGGTGGAGGTCATCTCCATCGGCAACGGAACCGCCTCCAAGGAGTCGGAAGTCTTTGTGGCCGACCTGATCCGGGAGAACGGGCTGGACGTCTCCTACGCGGTGGTGAGCGAGGCGGGGGCCTCGGTCTACTCGGCCTCCCCCCTGGCGGCAAAGGAATTCCCCCAGTTCGACGTCTCCCTGCGCAGCGCCGTCTCCATCGCCCGGCGGCTGCAGGACCCGCTGGCCGAGCTGGTGAAGATCGACCCCGAGGCCATCGGCGTGGGGCAGTACCAGCACGACATGCCCAAAAAGGAGCTGCGCCAGGCCCTGGAAGGGGTGGTGGAGGACTGTGTCAACACCGTGGGGGTGGACCTGAACACCGCCTCCCCCTCCCTGCTGGCACAGGTGTCGGGCATCTCGGCCGCCGTGGCCCAGAACATCGTCGCCCGACGGGAGGAGCTGGGCCCCTTTGCCGAGCGGCGGGACCTGCTGGCGGTGCCCAAGCTGGGGCCCAAGGCCTACAAGCAGGCGGCGGGATTTCTGCGCATCCCCGGCGGGAAAAACCCGCTGGACCAGACCGCCGTCCACCCGGAGAGCTACCCCGCCGCCAAGAAACTGCTGGCCCTCTGCGGCTGCAAGCCGGCCGACCTGGCAGGGGGCGGTCTAGATGGGCTGGGGGAAAAGCTGGCCGCCTTTTCGGAGGAGGCGCTGGAAGCGGCCACCGGCGCCGGGTCCTACACCTTGAAGGACATTGCCCAGGAGCTGCAAAAGCCGGGGCGGGACCCCCGGGACGAGCTGCCCCAGCCGGTCTTGCGCCAGGATCTGATGGACATCAAAGACTTGAAGCCGGGGATGAAACTCACCGGCACGGTGCGCAACATCGTCGATTTCGGCGCCTTTGTGGACATTGGGGTCCACCAGGATGGGCTGGTGCACATCTCCCGCCTCTCCAAGCGGTTTGTCAAACACCCGCTGGACGTGGTGAAGGTGGGGGACGTGGTCACCGTTTGGGTGCTGGAGGTGGACACCGGCCGGGGGCGGATCTCCCTGACCATGCTGGAACCCTGACGGCAGGGGTCGAAAATTCACCCAAAGCGCTTGACAGGCGGCGCAAACTCCCGTTTAATGGGGGTAGAGAGATTTAGGGCAGGCAGAGGCCCCCTCTGTCATCACCTGAAGAGAGTCTATTCTTTTTAGGAGGAACAGCCAATGGAAACCAACAAGAGACTGATGCAGGACCCCGACTGGTGGCGCAGCGCCACCGTCTACCAGATCTATCCCCGCAGCTTCTTCGACTCGGACGGAGACGGCGAGGGCGATCTGGCGGGCATCTCCCAAAAACTCGATTACATCAAAAGCCTGGGGGTGGACGTGGTCTGGTCCTGCCCCTACTTTGTGAGCCCCAAGGCGGACAACGGCTACGACGTGGCCGACTACCGGGCCATCGACCCGGCCTTTGGCACCATGGAGCAGTGGCAGGAGATGGTGGACGGCATCCACGCCCGGGGGATGCGCTTTGTGATGGACTTTGTGGGCAACCACACCAGCGACGAGCACCCCTGGTTCGAGGCGGCCCGCCAGTCCAAGGACAGCCCCTACCACGACTACTACATCTTCCGGGAGGGGAAAAACGGGGCCGAGCCCTCCAACTGGGCCTCGGTCTTCGGCGGCAGCATCTGGGAGTACAACCAGCCCACCGGCGAGTACTATCTGCACACCTTTGCCGTCAAACAGCCCGACCTCAACTGGGAGAACCCCAAGGTGGTGGACGAGGTGGTGGACATCCTCAAGTTCTGGGTGGACAGAGGAGTGGACGGCTTTCGGCTGGACGCCATCAACTACCTCTACAAGGAGCCGGACTTCCCCGACGTGGAGCCGATGCCCGGCAGCAAGTACGGTTTTGCCAACCAGCACTACGCCAACAAGCCCCGGGTCAACGAGCACTTCCGCGACCTGAACGAGCGGGTGTTCGGCAAGTACGGGATGATGACGGTGGCCGAGGTGGCCTACGTGGACATGGAGACCGCCCGCCAGTACTGCGGACCCGACCGGCGGGAGCTGAACATGCTCTACCTCTTCGACCTGCTCAACATCGACCAGGAGGGATTTGACAAGTTCTCCCCCAAGCCGCTGGACCTGCCCCTCTTTAAAAAGACGGCGCTGGAGTGGCAGCAGGGGCTGCACGGCCAGGGCTGGCAGGCCCTCTTTATGGACAACCACGACCAGCCCCGGGCCGTCTCCCGCTTTGGGGACGACGGGGTCTACTGGAAGGAATCGGCCAAGATGCTGGCCAACTGCTTCTACATGATGCAGGGCACCCCCTACATCTTCCAGGGCGACGAGATCGGGATGACTAACGTCCACTACGACAGCGTGGAGAAGTTCCGGGACGTGGAGGTCTTCAACACCTACGAGGAGCGCAAGGCCGCCGGCGAGAGCGACGAGGCTCTGCTGAAGGTCTTCTGCGACCGGGCGCGGGACAACGGCCGCACCCCCATGCAGTGGGACGACAGCGAGAACGCCGGCTTCACCGCCGGCACCCCCTGGATCGAGGTCAACGACAACTACCGGCAGATCAACGTGGCCAGCCAGGAAGGGGATCCGGACTCGATCCTCAACTTCTACCGGGAGCTGATCGCCAAGCGCAAACAGTGGGACGTGATCGCCTATGGGGACATGGAGCTCTACCACCCCGACTGCGACAAGACCTTCGGCTACATCCGCCGGTTTGAAAATCAGGCCCTCTTCTGCCTCTCCAACTTCACCGGGGAGGAGATCGAGTTTCACCTGCCGGAGGAGTTCTTGAGCGATCGCACCTCGGTGCTGCTGCAAAACTACCCCGGGCTGGTGATCGCCCCGGTCATCACCCTGCGCCCCTACGAGTCCTTTACCCTGGTAAAAGAGGACTAAGCCCCTTTTCCGCACACAAAAGCCCCCCTTCCGCCGCGGCGGGAGGGGGGCTTTTCTCATTTACATCGGGGGGGCGGGGGGAAGACCCTCCAGCCCCACCGCCAGGTCGGACTGCCCGGCCTGGATGGCGTTGTAGATGCTGCGCAGCTCCTCCAGTATCTCAGTGTGGGAGAACTCCTTGCGGTGCACCATGTTGATCTTGCGGGCCATGCTGGCGTTCTCAATGGGGACCACCGCCAGCCGTCCGGTGCGCTCCTCCTCGACACAGGCGCTGTGGCCGATGACCGAGACCCCCAGGTTGAGGGCCACCAGCTCTTTGATGGTGGCGACGTTGTCGATTTGGATGATGACGTTGAAGTTTTGGATGCTCTCGAAGTGGCCCTGGAGATAGCTCTCGAAGAGGCGGCGGGTGCCGGCGCTCTGGGAGCGGAGGATGAACTTCTCGCTCTTGAGCTCTTCCAGGCCGACGCTGCTGCGCTGGGCAAACCGGTGCTGGGGGGAGACCACCAGGCAGAGGTAGTCGGTGTCCAGCAGCACCGACACAAAGGAGGGGCCGTAGATATCCCCCTCGATGATGGCGATGTCGGCGGCAAAGGTGTGCAGCATATTATCAATTGTATTTATGGTGTCGGTAATGATATTAATGTGCATGTTGGGGTGGCGGTTGCAGTAGGTGGCGATGACCTGGGGCAGCAGGTTCTCCCCCACGGTGGGGGTGATGGCGATGGTCAGGTGCTTGATGTTTTTGCGGCTGTCTTTGAGCGCCTGGTCGGCTGCGGCGGAGACAGCCCAGGCGCGGCGGGCGTATTTCTCCAAAATCAGCCCTTCCGGCGTCAAAACCAGCTTTTTTTTGTTTTTGTAGAAGATTTGAATGCCGTATTTCTGTTCCAACATCTGAATGTGGTGGCTGACGGCCGGCTGGGTCAGGGCCAGCTTTTTGGCGGCGGCGGTGTAGCTGCCCTCGTCGATGACCCGCAGCAGGGTGATGATTTTGGTGTCGAGCACGGCGGTTGTCCCCCTCTCTTTGACAATTGAGCAATCTATTATCAATTGAATTTATATAACCTGTATAAAATATAATTTGATATTATCACACTTCTGACATATAATCAACGTACAGAGATGAATTGTAAAATTCATGTAAAGTTTTTGTCTTCTGGGGCCCTGTGCTGGGGCCGATGAACAGACCGGGCCGCTGTGCCCGGTCTGCCCTGCTTTAATCGCCGCCTCTCTGGCGCCTTTTATACAAACCCCTCAACCCTCTTATAAAAGGAGATGTGTCCCATGCTGGAAAACCTGCTGCAAACCAATCCCGCCGCCGCCATCGTGCTGACCTTGGCGGTCATCCTCTTCGCCGGCTTTGCCTTTACCCGGCTCACCAAGCGGCTGCACCTGCCCAACGTCACCGGCTACATCCTGGCCGGCGTGCTGTTGGGCCCCTATGTGTTGGGGGTGGTGCCCGCCGAGATGGTCACCCGGATGGATTTTGTCACCGACGTGGCCCTGTCCTTCATCGCCTTTGACGTGGGGCGCTACTTCAAGCTCGCCGCCCTGAAAAAGAGCGGCGCCCAGGTGCTGATCGTCACCGTCTTTGAATCCCTGACCGCCGGGGTGGTCATCACCCTGACCATGATCTTCCTCTTTCACCTGTCCATCCCCTTCTCCCTGCTGCTGGGGGCCATCGGCTGTGCCACGGCGCCGGCCTCCACCATCATGACCATCAAGCAGTACAAGGCCAAGGGCGAATTCGTCAACATGATTTTACAGGTGGTGGCCCTGGACGACGCGGTGGCCCTCATCGCCTTCAGCATCTGCGCGGCCCTGGCCCAGAACATGGAGGGGGGCAGCCTGGACTGGTCGGTGCTGATCCTGCCGGTCATCTTCAACCTGGTGGCCATCGCCATGGGCTCCCTCTGCGGCTTCATCCTCAACATCTTCATCAGTGACCGGCGCTCCAACTACCACCGGCTGGTGCTGGTGACCGGGTTTATCCTGGGGCTCTCCGGCCTCTGCATGCTGCTGGGGGTCTCTCCCCTGCTGACCTGCATGGCCATGGGGATGGTCTACGTCAACGTCAGCCACAGCAAAAAGCTCTTTAAACAGGTCGGCGGCTTCACCCCGCCCATCCTGCTGATGTTCTTCGTCCTCTCCGGGCTGCGGCTCGACGTGCCCTCCCTGGCCACCGCCGGGGTGATCGGGGTGGTCTACTTCTTTGTCCGCATCTTCGGCAAGTACCTTGGCGCCTGGCTGGGCGCCAAGATCGGCCGCTCTTCCGACGACATCCGCAAATACCTGGGGCTGGCCCTGGTGCCCCAGGCGGGGGTCTCCATCGGCCTGGCCGTCCTCGGCCAGCGGATGCTGCCGCCCGACATGGGCACCATGCTCTCCACCATCATCCTCTCCTCTGGGGTGATGTACGAGATGGTGGGCCCGGCCTGCGCCAAGCTCTCGCTGCACCTGAGCCACTCCATCCCCGAAGGGGAGACCCCGCTGGAGGAGGGCGCACCCGCGCCCGCCGGTCCCTGGGCCCAGCGCCGGGCCGCCCGGCTGCAAAAGCGGGCCCAGCGGGCAGAGGCCGCCCGGCTGCGGGCGGAGGAAAAGGCCGCCGCTCTGCGGCTGAAGGCCCAGCTCCAGTGGGAGGCCGCCCATCTGGGAGAGGAGCCGCTGCTCCTGGCCGATGGCGTGGGATCCCCGGCCGACTCGCAGCCGGCCGCCGGCAAGGAGAAGAAAAAGGCCAAGGGCAAGACCCCCGCCCACGCCTAATTGGGCAGGGGCCCCTCGACACACCCGCGCTTTGCGGCAATCAGCGCCACAGCCACCCGCCGCAAAAAACAGACCTCCTCCAAGACAGGGGGCCAAAAATCCGCCTTGCGGCGAGACTTTTGGCCCCCTGTTTTTTATCGATTGCCGGCAAAGAGGTCCTCCCCTTCGACGCCCCGTCTTGATACCCCCTGGCGGTCAAAATGAAACCGCTCCAGGAAGACCTCCGCGCAGCAGAGCACCGCGATGGGAAAGTGCCGTGTCGGGTCACACCATCTGGGCATGCAAGCAGCTTTTGCCGCCCCTGCCGATTTTCTTGAAACAAGGCATCGAGACAACGGCCTCTATTTACCGCTCCCGCCGGAGGACCGCAGTGACAGCTGTCCCCTTGCCCTCGGCGCTCTGGATGTCCACCCGGCCGCCGTAGAGGGCGCAGATGTGCTTGACGATGGCCAGCCCCAGGCCGGTCCCCCCCACCTTTTTGTTCCGGTCCTTCTCCACCCGGTAGAACCGCTCGAACACCCGGCTCAGGTGGGCGGCGGGGATACCGACGCCGGTGTCCTCCACCGCGATCTGCACCTCTTCGGGCAGGGCGGTGAGCAGCACCCGCACCGAGCCACCGGGGCGGTTGTACTTGACGGCATTGTCGCAGAGGTTGCCGATCAGGTCCTCCATGTCCTTTTTGGAGCCCCAGAGCCGCAGGTCGCCGCCCCGACTCTCCATTTCCAGGGAAATGCCCTGCCGGTCGGCCACCGGCTGCAGCCGCTCCATCACCTCGCCGGCCAGCGCCGCCAGGTCCACCTGTTCGTTGCGGGGCACCTCCCCCTCCTCGTAGCGGGAGATTTTGAGGATGTCGCCGATGAGCTCGGCCATCCGCCCGGTCTCCTTTTCGATGTTGTGGAGATAGCGCTGCCGGGTCTCCTCCTCGGTGACCATCCCGCTCTGCAGCAGCTGGGCGAACCCGCCGATGGAGGTGATGGGGGTCTTGAGCTCGTGGGAGGCGTTTTGGAAGAACTCGCTGCGCATCTGCTGGCGGCGGCGCTCCTCGGTCACGTCCCGCAGCACCACAATGGCCCCCCGTTCCCCCTCGATCCAATCCGCCTGCACCGGGAGGACGCTGCAGAGCAGGGCTTTTTCCCCCTCTCGGTCGTCCAGGTCAAAGGCAGAGCCGAGGGATTCGGGTCCCTCCACCGCTGCCAACACCGCGTCGATGAGGGCCTTGTTGGTGGTCAGGTGGGAGATGGTCTGCCCCGCCACCCGGCCCGGCGGCACCTGCAAAAAGGCGGCTGCCGCCCGGTTGACGGTAATGACCCGGGTGTCTTTGTCCAGGGCCAGCAGCCCCTCCTGCACATTGTCCAGCAAAAAGAGGGTCTTCTGCCGCTCCCCCCGCAGGTCTTTCAGGGTGTGGTCGATGTTTTCCGAAAGGGTGTTGATGCTGACCACCAGGGAGGCCAGCTCGTCGCAGTCGGGCAGGGGGAGACGGCTGTAATCGCCGTTGTCGATGTTTTGCAGCCCCTCCACGATCTCCTCCACCGGGCGGGCGATCTTCTTGGCCACCAACTTGGCCCCCAGGGCGGAGAAGAGGACGGCGGCGAGGATGCTGATGATCGCCGCCGGGAGGATGCTCACAAAGGCCTGGTTGAGACTTCTCACCCGCACCGAGGCGCGGTAGATATAGCCGTTGTCCGCCTGGACCGCCACATAGCGCAAACGGCCCTTCAGGGTGTCCGACCAGCGCTCGGAGACGCCGACGCCGCTCTCTTTTGCCTCGGCGATCTCCTCGCGGTCACCGTGGTTTTCCATGGTGGCCGGGTCCTCGTGGGAGTCCCCCACCACCCGGCCGCTCTGGTCGACAATGGTCAGCCGGGCGCCGTCGTAGTTGCTGGAAAAGGTCCTCGCCGCCCGGTTGAAGTCCTCGGTGGAGGTCTGCCCCTGGGCGTTTTCGGAGAGCGCCCGCAGTCCGCTGACCACCGAGGCCACCTGCTCGTCCTTTCTCTCCCGCTGCAAAATCGCCACCGACACCGCTGAGCAGAGGAGGATGGCCACCGTGCAGAGGAGGAGGGTCTTGCGAAAGATTTCTTTTTTCATCGGCTTTCCTCTCCCTCTCGCCGTCTCTCTCGATTGCAGGCCCTATTCGGCAATGAACTTGTAGCCCACCGAGCGGACCGTCTTGATGTACTTGGGGTTTTCCGCCGTGTCCCCCAGCTTTTGGCGCAGGGAGCGGATGTGCATGTCCAGGGTGCGGGTCTCGCCGATATAGTCGTACCCCCAGACCCGGTTGAGGATCTCCTCCCGGGGAAGGGCGATACCGGCGTTTTTCATCAGCAGGGCCAGGAGCTTGAACTCCTTGTTGGTGAGTTCCACCTCCCGCTCTCCCTGGCGCACCTCCACCCGGCCGGTGTCCAGCCGCAGGTCCGCCGCAGAGAGCACCTCCGGCCCCTCTTGGGTCCCGCCGCTGCGGCGGAGGACGGCCTTTACCCGGGAGGAGAGCTCGAGGATGCCGAAGGGCTTGGTGATGTAGTCGTCGGCCCCCAGATCCAGCCCCCGCACCTTGTCGATCTCGGCGTCCTTGGCGGTCACCAAAATCACCGGCACCCGGGCGGTGAGGCCGTGCTCCCGCAACTCCTTCAGGGTCTCCAGCCCGTCTTTGACCGGCATCATGATGTCGAGGATGACCAGGTCGGGGACGGTCCCCTCCCGCTGGATCTGATTTAAAAGGGCCTCGCCGTCGGGGAATTCAAAGGCGTCAAAGCCAAAGCTCTCCAGGGTGCACCGGATCAGTTCGCGAATGCCGCCGTCGTCCTCCGCAATGTAGATGCGCTGTTTCAAAATCAGGCCTCTCCTTTCCCCTTCGCACCCGTGGCCGGGCGCGCTACCTCTCTTCGTTCAGCTCTTCGGACTGGTGAACGCCGATGACCAGGTACTCGACCCACTCGCAGACGTTGACCGCGTGGTCGCCGATGCGCTCCATATATTTGGCCACCATCAGCACGTCGATGGCCTGGTCGGCCGCCTCGCCGGCGGCGCCGCTGCGCAACAGCTCGATGAGCTCGTCCTTCACCCGGCCGAAGAGGGCGTCCATCTCGTCGTCCCGCCGGATGGTGGCCTGGGCGGCGGCCAGGTCCTGGCGGACAAAGGCGGAGATGCTGCTCTCCACCATCTCCCGGGCCACCCGCTCCATGGCGGGGATGTGCCCCACCATCCCAATCAGCTCCTGACCGGTAAAGCGGTGGCTCAAGTTGGCGATGTCCGCCGCCTGGTCGGCGATCCGCTCCAGGTCGGTGATCATCTTGAGGGCCGCAAAGACGCTGCGAAAGTCCCGCGCCACCGGCTGCTGGCGCATCAGCAGCCGCAGACAGGTCCGCTCGATCTGCTGTTCCATGTCGTCGATGGCCTTGTCTCCGGCCACCACCCGCTCTGCCAGGTCGCCGTCTCGCTCCATGAGGGCGCGGATCCCCTCCTCGATGGCCTTCTGCACCATCCCGCCCATCTGCACCAGATCCAGGTGCAGGGCTTCCAGCTGTCTGTCAAAATTGCTTCGCGTCGTCACTCTGGGCTCTCCTCCTTCTCAGTATACCGAAACGGGCCTTTCACCGCAATCGCTGCGGCCACATTTTGGGGCGCGGCCATCATCCAAAGCGGCCGGTGATGTACTCCTCGGTTTTTTTGTCCCGCGGCATGGAAAAAATCTGCTCGGTCTCGCCGTACTCCACCATCTCCCCCAGCAGGAAGAAGGCGGTGCGGTCGGAGATGCGGCTGGCCTGCTGCATGTTGTGGGTGACGATCACCACCGTATACCGCTCTTTGAGGCTGCTCATCAGCTCCTCGATCTTCATGGTGGAGATGGGGTCGAGAGCCGAGGTGGGCTCATCCATCAGCAGGATGTCGGGCTGCACCGCTAGGGCGCGGGCGATGCACAGCCGCTGCTGCTGCCCGCCCGAGAGCCCCATGGCCGACTTTTTGACCCGGTCCTTCACCTCTTCCCAGAGGGCCGCCCCCCGCAGGCTCTCCTCCACAATGGCGTCGAGCTGGCGGCGGCCCTTGATCCCGTGACAGCGGGGGCCGTAGGCGATGTTGTCGTAGATGCTCATGGGAAAGGGGTTGGGTTTTTGAAAGACCATCCCCACCGCCTTGCGCAACAGGGTCACATCCACCCGGGGGTCGTAGATGTTCTGCCCGCCGATGCACACCTCGCCGGTGATCTTCACCCCGTCCACCAGGTCGTTCATCCGGTTGAGGGTCTTTAAAAAGGTCGATTTGCCGCAGCCGGAGGGGCCGATAAAGGCGGTGATCTCGTTGGGGTAGATGTCCATATTCACGTTTTTCAGGGCCTGGCTCTCCCCGTAGTAGAGGTTTAGGTCCCTGACCGAAATACCGCCCAGCTCGCCGGTGCGCGCTGCCTCATTGCTCATGTTGTTTCCCGCCTTTCTCGTCTGCCGGACGCCCCGGCTGGCCAAACTTCGCTTTGCCCCCCAGCGGGGCCGCTCCCGTCAACCCTTCTTCTCCCGCCTGCCCGCGCCGCCCAAAGCCATGGTGAGGGCGTTGATGGCAAGCACCAGCAAAACCAGGATGGAGGCGATGGCAAAGGCCAGGTCGGCGCTCTCCCCCCGCCCCATGGCGTAGGTGTAAAGGGCCACGGTGAGGGTGCCTCCGGAGGAGGCCAACTGGCTGAAGAGCCCGCCGGTGAGCTTGTCGCCGATGCCGGCAGTGAAGATCAGGGCCGCCGACTCCCCCACGATCCGCCCCACACTCAGGATGATGGAGCTGATGATGCCGGCCTTGGCCGTAGGCAACAAAACCGTTTTGATGGTGTGCCACTTGGTGGCCCCCAGACCGATGGCCCCCTCGCGAAAGCTGTCGGGCACCGCCTTGAGCGCCTCCTGCGTGGTGCGGATGACGGTGGGCAGCAGCATGATCATCAGGGTGAGGGAGCCAGCGATGATGGAGGTCTGCAGTTTGAGCACCGTGACAAAGAACATCAGGCCAAAGAGGCCGTAGATGATGGAGGGGATGCCGGCCAGGGTCTCCACCGTGAACTCGATGAGGCGCACCACCCGGCCGCCCCGGGCGTATTCGTTGAGGTAGATGGCCGCGCCGATGCCCACCGGAACAGAGAAAAGCAGGCTGGTGGCGATCATCAGCAGGGTGTTGACGATGTTGGGGAGGATGCCGATGGTCCCCTTGAGGACGCTGGGGGAGGAGGTGAGAAATTCCCAGCTGATGGAGGGGAGCCCCCGCGCGAAGATGTAGCCCACCATTGCCACCACCAGGGCCACGGTGGAGAAGGCACAAAGGTAGATGACCCCCTGGAGGAGGTGTTCGCCGACGCGGTGCCGGCGCCTGGTCAGGTCTCTCATCGCCGCTCCTCCTTGCTGTCTGATTTGATGATGCGGTTAAGGACAATGTTGATTGCCATAATAAAGACAAACAGCACCAGCCCAATGCCGAAGAGCGCCTCCCGGTGCAGGGCGTCGGCGTACCCCATCTCCATGGCGATGCCGGTGGTCAGCAGCCGCACGCTCTGAAAGAGGGCGGGCATGTTGACGGCGTTTCCCGCCACCATGATCACCGCCATGGTCTCCCCCACCGCCCGGCCAATGCCCAGGACGACCCCCGCCGCGACCCCCGATTTGGCCGCCGGCAGCACCACCTTGAAGATGGTGCGCACCCGGGTGGTGCCCATGGCGAGGGAGGCCTCCCGGTACTCCTTGGGGACGGCGCGCAGGGCGTTTTCGCTGATGGAGACGATGGTGGGCAGGATCATGACCGCCAGCACCAGGATGGCCGAGAAGAGGGAGGAGCCGGAGGGCAGCCCGAACACCTTGGCCACCGCCGGCACCACCACGATCATCCCCACCAGGCCGTAGACCACCGAGGGGATGCCGGCCAGCAAACTCACCATGGCCCGCAGCACCGAGGCTGTTTTTCCCCGGGCGAATTCCGCCAGGTAGATGGCGGTGAACAGCCCGATGGGCACCCCGATGAGCACCGCCCCCCCGGTCGCCAGTATAGAGGAGAGGATCATGGGGAGGATGCCGAAAGAGGGGTCTTTGGTGGTGGCGGTGGGGAACCACTCGGTGCCGAAGAGGAACTCGCCCACCCCGATCTTGCCGATGCCGGGGGCCCCCAGCGCCACCATGTAGACGGTGATCAGGACCACCGCCACCACCGACAGGCAGCCGCACACTGTAAAGATGCCGCTCATCAGCGATTCGGTTGCCCGCTGTCTGATTGCCCTGCGTCCGGTCAGGGGGGCCGACGCCCCTTCCGGCCGACTGGTCTTTGCGCTCGCCATCGCTCGTTCTCCTTTGCCGTCTCACGTGTCGCCGCCCCTTTCCCTTTCAACCGCAAAATACGGACCTCTGTGCCGCGGGTGGTTGCCGGGCGAGTCCGCATTCTGCATTTGGAGGGGCTATGGGGTCGTGGCTATTGAACCTTTGAACTGGTTTGGGGGATCTTACTTGATGGAGATCAGCTTCAGATGGGTGACGATCTCCTGGCCCTCATCGCTGACGGCCCAGGCCAAAAAGTCTTTGGTGGCCTGCGAGGCGTTGGGGCTGGACACCATCACGAAGGGGCGCTTGAGGGAGTAGCTGCCCGACTTGGCATTTTCTTCGGTGGGCTCGACCCCGTCGATTCTCAGCCCTTTGACGGTGCTGTCCAGGGCGGACATGGACACATAGCCGATGGCGCCGGCGGTGGAGGACACCTTGGTTTTGACCGCGCCGGTCTCGTTGAGCTCCTCGGCGTACTTGCAGGCGTCTTCAATGCCCAGCAGCTCTTCAAAGGCGCCCCGGGTGCCGGAACCGGCCTCACGGCCCATCACCACGATGGCCGCGTCCTCGCCGCCCACCTCTTTCCAGTTGGTGATCTCGCCGGTAAAGATTTTTTTCAGCTGGTCGGCGCTCAGGTCCTCGACCTTGTTCTGGGCGTTGGCGATGACGGCGATGCCGTCGATGGCCACCACCGTCTCGGTCAGGCCCTTGGCCTTCTCGTCGTCCTTGAGGTCGCGGGAGACGTTGCCGATGTCGGAAACGCCCTCCGCCACATTCTTAAAGCCGACGGAGGAACCGCCCACCTCAACGGTGATGGTGGCGCCGGTCTTCTCGCCGTAGGCCTCCGAAAAGCCCTTGGCCAATTCCTCCATCGAGGTGGAGCCGGACATCTTGATGGTCTTGGGGGTGCCGTCCGCAGAGCTGCCGCCCTGGTCTCCGGCGTCGCTGCCGCACCCGGCAAAAGCGGTCAGGGCGATGGCGGCCACCGCCAACAGCGCAATGATTTTTTTCATGGTCTCTCTCCTCACTTCTCACGTCATATCTGGTTTCTTTCCATGGCTCTATTGTAGAGCGGCGGGGGGGCGGCCAACACCCCGTTTGGGTAAAGGGTTTGTAAAAGCCGGGTAAAGCAGCTATCCTGCACGCCCCCCGTCACCGCCAGTTTACCCCGCCTTGACAGGCGCCATTCCCATCCCCCCGCCAAGCCCCGCCGAACAGGGAAAAAGGGCCCCCTTTTCCGGCGGGTCTCGCCCCCCTTCGCTTTGATAAAGAGGAAAAAATGTGGTAAACTAATACAATATAAAACGGCGTCGCCGCCGCTGGAAAAGAGGTGCCCCGTGAAGAAAACGCCCCCCAAAGAGAGGATCCCCTCGGGCTACGAGCGCCCGTCCCTCTCCTCCCTGCTCATCTACTACATCCGCATCCTGCTGCTGGGCTTTGTCTATATGGTGCTGGTGCACCTCTTCCTCTCGCCGGACGGCCTGCTCTACCGCGTCGCTGTCTGGGTCTGGGCGGTCTCCTTTGCCCTGCTGTGGCTGCTCTATTTTCCCATCAAGTACTGGAAGCACCGCTACAAGTTGGAGGGGGACTCCCTCTATGTGGCCAGCGGGGTGATCTACACCCGCTTTCACCACATCCGCCTCCCCCTCATCCAGCTGGTGTCGGTGACCCGCTCCCCCCTGCAATACCTCTTCGGGGTGTCCACCCTCTGCGTCTGCACCGCCGGCACCCGCACCTATGTCTGCAACATCCCCTCGGCCAAGGCGGCCATGCTGGCCAGCCTCCTCTCCCCCGCCCCTGGCGAGGGAAGCGGCGGCCTGGCCGGGGGCAAGGGGGGAGCGATTTGAAACACCATACCCACCCCATCACCGTCTTTCAAAACATGGGCAGCTTCCTCTTCCTCCTCATCATCCCCCTGGCCCGCGGCGCCCTCTCCTTTGGCGCCTCCTTCTCCGAGTGGCTGTCGGGCGCCTGGGTGGACATCCTGGCCCTCTGCGCCATCATCGGGATGGCGGTACTGCGCTGGTACTGCATCTACTACTACTTCACCCCTGAGGCCATCCACATCAGCGAGGGGATCTTCGCCAAACACACCGTCTCCCTCCCCTTTTCCCGGCTGACCTCTCTCTACCTGGAGGAGCCCTTTTGGTATAAGCCCTTTGGTGCGGTCACCCTGCGGCTGGACACCGACGCCGGTTCCGCCCGCTCCCACGACGCCACCCTCACCCTCAAAAAGCGGGCCGCTGTGGAGCTGTTGGGGGCGACCGGCGTCCGCCAGCGGTTGGAGGATGTGAGCCACCGGCAGATTTTCATGTGCCGCAACTTCTACGTGGTCATCCTCTCCCTCATCACCACCAACTACTTCGCCGGGGTGCTGTTCTGCTCCACCTTCATCTCCAAGTTGGGCGACATCCTCGGCCAGCAGATCGCCGACGTGCTCTACGGCACCCTGGCCCATGTGGCCCAGTTGGTGGCGGTGGGCATCCCCCCGGTGGCGCTCTTCATCGCCACCCTGCTGGCCATCGGCTGGGGGGTCAGCTTCCTGCGAAACCTGACCCGCTACTACAACTTCTGCATCACCCGCTCCCAGCACCGGCTCTTTATCACCGGCGGGGTGCTGGTGGGAAGAGAGTACACGGTCGCCTTTGACAAGATCCACTTCATCGACATCCGCCAAACCCTCTTCACCCGCATTGCCCAATTCTATTCGGTCTACATCAAGTGCGCGGGCTACGGCAAGAACGACGGGCTGCTGCCGGTACTCATCCCCTCGGCGCGCAAGAGCACCCTCTTCGGCTATCTGGAACGGCTGGTGCCCGAATTTGTGGTCACCCCCCGCACCATCAAGCCCAACTTGCTCTCCATCTTCAAATTCATCATCGATCCCCTGGGCTTTTTGGTGGCGGTGCCAGTCTTTTACTTTGTGACCGGCTGGCTGCTGCCCAGTTGGCACGACCTGATCTCCTTTGTCTCTCTCATGTCCCTGGTGCCCATCTTCTGGTTTTTGGGGGTGCGCATCTGCGACTTCTGCACCACCGGCATCTCCGAAAAAAATGGCTACTACACCCTGCGCTACTCCCAGGGGTTCACCCTCCACACCGTGGTGGTCCACCGGGACAAAATTTGCGATGTCTGCTGCCGGCAGAGCATCCTGCAGATGGGGGACGACGCCTGCGACCTCTTCCTCTACACCTACGGCGAGGGGGTCACCCGCCACCACCTGAAAAACCTTCCCCGCCGCCAGGTCTGCGCCCTCTTCGGTCTAAACCCCGAAAAGAGCCACTCCTTCAGTCCTTCCCATCTCTTCGCAAAGTATAATTAAGTTCTTGTATTCCCCAATGTTTATAACTCTGTGGAATTGTTGAATTTTATATTACCCATAGGACTGCTTTGCAGCTTCACCCAGGAGTGTCCCGCCCTGTGGCGCGACCTCCCCGACCCCTTTTTAAAGGAGGACATGACAATGGATCATCTCCTGCATTTCGCCTTTCTCATCATGGGCTCTGAGTTCGAGTCCGCCCGTCACCGCTCCTATTTTGAGAGCACCGGGAACCTGGTCACCACCATCGGGGTGCCCAGCCTGGAGGCCGCCTGTGAGGAGGCCAGAGAGCTGGCCGCCGAGGGGATCGAGCTGATCGAGGTGTGCGGCGCCTTCGGACCCGAGGGGGCGGCAGCCGTCGCCCAGGCCGCCGGCGACAAGGTGGCGGTGGGTTATGTGGTGCACGATCCCAGCCAGGACGAGAAGTTCGCCGCCCTCTTCGGCTAAAGGAAAGGCCGGGCAGCGAGAAGAGGGGCGCGGAAGGATTTCCGTGCCCCTCTTTTGCAAAGCCGGTGGCAGCCCTTTTTTCCAGACCCCCGCCACAAGAGGTGATTACAGAGAGGAGCTTTGCTGTGGATCAACCGCTCATCAGGATGCTCGCCTTCGCCCTCCTCATCCCCCTGAGCAACTGGGGCAGCCAGTGGCTGTTTGAGAGGGTCTGCCGCTCGGCCGCCACCAGCCCCGACCGGGTGCTGGCAGAGCGAAGGGCGGTACACAGCCGTCTGCATCCCCACCGCTGGGTGCTGGGATGGCTGATCGGCCATTCGCCGGAACCCGGCAAAACCAGACGGCTGCTCTTTCTCTACCAGCTCTGCACCGTCTCCCCCGTTCTCTGCCTGAACCTTTCGCTCTTCAGCTTCTTCACCTTTGTCCTCGACCGGTTCTTGGGCTATGCCGGTATTGCGGTGGCCGTCGTCACCGCCGTCACCACCGCCGTCAACCTCTCCTTCACCGCCCGCAGCAAAGCCCTCCGGGAGGAAGGGGGCCGAGGAAGGGCCATTGCCTCTGAGGTGGGCAAACTCGCCCTGACACTTTCCCTGCTGGGGCTGATGGTCTGGCTCCCCCTGCAGGCGGCCAACCTGCCCACCCGGCCCGCCAGCAGCGCCCAGGTACAGGAGGCACTTCTCATCCAGGGCTACACTCCTGCGCCGCTGGACAGCAACTACCTGGCAGAGCGCCCATCGATCGAGGACGCGGTCCTCTCGACCGGCAATGGGCTGCGCTTTGAATTCTATCGCTTTGACAGCAAGACCACCGCCGCCGCTTTTTTTGAGCGCGCTCGCGCCGTCTTCAGTGACGCGGCGGAGAGAGATAGCGCCCGCGAGGAGCAGCGCGCGGAGGGCGGTGCTTTTGCCCGTTACACCGTGCGCGCCAACGGGGCATACGCCGTGGCCCTCTACAGTTGGAACACCGCGGTGTACGCCCACTGCGACATCGTGGAGGAGGAGGACCTCCGCCAGATCCTCCATCAAATCGGCTACCTATAAATCCCTATGGCCGCAAAATAGGCCGCCGTCTTCTGCTACCGCCATTGTCCTCTTCCACTCCTCCAGGGTCCTCCGCAAAAAAGGGGCCGGGTTTTCCACACACAGTTCTGTGACTGTGGAAAACCCGGCCCCTATTCCTATTGCAAGACACGAAAAAACCGCTGCACAATTTTGTGCAGCGGCTGCCCCAATGGTGCATGGTGACCCGAGGGGGAATTGAACCCCCGATACCGCCGTGAAAGGGCGGTGTCTTAACCTCTTGACCATCGGGCCAAATTGGTAGCGGTAATTGGATTCGAACCAATGACACTGCGGGTATGAACCGCATGCTCTAGCCAACTGAGCTATACCGCCACATGTAATCTGGTCAGAACCGCTGAAAGCGGTACCACAAGAGAACGTTATAAATTATACGTCAAACAGGCCTGTTTGTCAACACCTTTTGCCAAACTCTTCCCCCGTTTCCCCTCCAATGGCGGCTTTCTTATTGTTTCCCCCAAAAGGCCGTTTATTCTCATTGATTATTCAATACATTTTGTAATATTCATCTTATAATATACAATATTTCTTCCTTTCTGCCCTCTTTTTCTCGACAGATGAGCCGGCAACCCATTTGCCCAGTGTCGCCCCGACTTTCTCATCAAGGCTCCGCCACCAGGGATGGGAGCAATCGAAACCACTGACAAAACAGGTGGTTTGCACCGACCCCAAAAGAGAGTACAGCCCAATTTTAACCCCTCAAGGAGTATCGAACCGCCAGGCGTACGTGCCACCCACTCATCAATCAGTCGGCCATTCTAGGCCATCCTTTCGCGTCCTCTCTGTCCCAATGATCGCTTTTTTGCATCCTCGGCAGCCTTCTTTCAGAAAATCCTCTGTCAATCCAATTTTCTTCCCCCGACAGCGCCAAAAGTTTTGGGCGCCAAAGCGACAAAAAAGCAGCGCCGCAGGAAAACCCTGCGGCGCTGCCAGTCTCTTTTTTTACTCGTTGGTGGAGTAGTTGGGGGACTCTTTGGTGATGTAGATGTCGTGGGGGTGGCTCTCCCGCAGACCGGCGCCGGAAATCTTGATGAACTGGGCGTACTTGCGCAGGTCGTCAATGGTGGCGGCCCCACAGTAACCCATACCGGCTTTCAGCCCGCCCAACATCTGGTAGATGGTGTCGGACACCGAGCCCTTGTAGGGGACCCGGCCCTCGACCCCTTCGGGCACCAGCTTTTTGTTGTTCTCCTGGAAGTAGCGGTCCCGGCTGCCCTGGGCGCCAGACATGGCGCCCACGCTGCCCATGCCGCGGTAGACCTTGAATTTTCTGCCCTGGTAGATCTCGCTGTCGCTGGGGGACTCGTCGCACCCGGCCAGCAGCGAACCCATCATCACGGTGTTGGCGCCGGCGGCCAGGGCCTTGACGATATCGCCCGAGTACTTGATGCCGCCGTCGGCAATGACCGGGATCCCCTTGCGGGCGGCCACCTGGGCCACGTCGAAGATGGCGGTGAGCTGGGGCACGCCGATGCCTGCCACCACCCGGGTGGTGCAGATGGAGCCGGGGCCGATGCCCACCTTCAGCGCGTCGGCGCCCGCCTCGATCAGGTCTTTGGCGGCGGCAGCGGTGGCGATGTTGCCGGCAATCAGCGGCACATCGGGGAAGGCGTTTTTCACCTTTTCAATGCAGCTCATGATGCCGCGGGAGTGGCCGTGGGCCGAGTCGAGTACCAGCACGTCGACCTCCGCCTCGACCAGAGCGCGGGCCCGCTCGAGGATGTTCTGGGTGACGCCGATGGCCGCGCCGCAGAGGAGGCGGCTCTTCTTGTCGCGGGCGGAGTTGGGGTACTGAACGGCCTTCTCAATGTCTTTGATGGTGATGAGACCCTTCAGGTTGCCCTTTTCGTCGACGATGGGGAGTTTTTCAATTTTGTTTTTCCAGAGGATCTCTTTGGCCTGGTCGATGGTGGTCCCCACCGGGGCCACCACCAGCCCTTCTTTGGTCATCACATTGCGGATGGGGATGTTGAAGTTGTCGAGGAACTTCAGGTCGCGGTTGGTGATGATCCCCACCAGCTTCTGCCCCTCGCAGATGGGCACGCCGGAAATCTTGTACTTGCCCATGAGGGCGTCCGCCTCGGCCACCAGGTTGTCGGGGGAGAGATAGAATGGGTTGACGATGACGCCGTTTTCACTTCTCTTGACCTTGTCGACCTCTTCGGCCTGGCGCTCAATGGTCATATTCTTGTGGATAAAGCCGATGCCGCCCTCTCTGGCAATGGCGATGGCCATGGCCGACTCGGTGACGGTGTCCATGGCGGCGGTAAGGAAGGGGGTGTTGAGCCGAATGTCCCCCGCCAGAACGGTGGCGGTGCTCACATCGGCCGGCAGGACCTCGCTCTTGGCGGGAACCAGCAGCACGTCGTCGAAGGTCAGGCCCTCTCTCGCAAACTTATAGCCGTAATCCAACTCGTCAAAAATACCCATATTTTCTCCTCTCCCCTTGTTGTCCTGAGAGCTGGCGCACCGGCTCCCTCTGGTGGCGTCGTCTGATTTGATACCTATTGTATCATTTTGCATAGCCTTATGCAATGAAGGCTGGCAGACATTTTATCCCCTCCTTTTTCCGTTTTTTTAGGCAAACAGAATAGAAAAAAGCGATCTTCTCCCCCTTTTCCCATGTCCCCTTGCCCCCTCTCCCCCACCTCTTGGAAACCGCTTTCCAAAATGGTTCGCTCCTCCTCGTTCGGGGGCGCCAAAAAGGGGTGGAGAACTTCCTTCTCCACCCCTCTCTATTTTTCCAGGGCACAGACAAAACAGGCGCCCTTGCCGTCCGGCGCCTCCCGGCCATCCCCAATTTTTCCCACCAACAGCACATCATTCTCTTCCTCTGCGGCGAAAAGCTGCAGCCGGTCGCCCAACTTGGCTTGGTGGTTAAAGACAAACTGTGCCCCGCTGGGCTGGCGGCCGCCGAAGACCTGCCAACAGGCATCCATGGCCAGGTCGCCGTAGACGGCGTTGTTGGTGTGGCCGTTGGCGTCGATCATGGTGTAGCGGATCGTCCGCTCCCCCACCCACCGCAGCGCATCGAGGGAAAAGCGGAGCCGCCGCTGGGAGGTGACGGGGAAGTCCCGACCCTCCATCTCGTTTTGATAGGGGCACTCGCTGGGTTTGAGCACCGACATGCTCTGCCGGTCGAGCAAAAACCAGTTGCTGCAGCTTCGCACCAAAACCTCCCCCTGGGCAGAGCGGATCTCGGTGTCCCGCTCAAAAAAGGCGCCGCTCACCCGGCGCAGGAAGGTGCCGACCGCGATTTCCTCCCCCACCCGCGGAGGGCGGGCGATCTGCAGATGGCAGTTGGCGATGAAAAAGGCCACCTTCCAGCTGCCCTTGTCGTCACAGGGGAGACCGTTTTGACTGGCGAAGTGGTTGGTCGCCACCTCCTGTACGTTGCGCATCATATAGCCCAGACTCATCTCTCCCGACGCGCCCGCCTGGTGTTCGGGTACCAAAAGATGCTGTGTGTACAAACTCCTCGCCCCTTCTCTCTCCGGCAGATGAAAGCCTAAATTTTTTCGTTGAAGACGCTGGCCAGCCGCACCAAATCGTCTTTGGAAAAATACTCGATCTCCAACTTCCCCTTGGTGCCGTCGGTGGTCACCTTGACCCGGCGGCCCAACACCTCGGTGAGACTCAACTCCACCTCTTTGAAGATGGGCTCGGGGGGGAGGACCCCCTTCTCTGCCTTGGGGGCGGCGTTGAGGCGCTTGCAGTATCGCTCGGCCTCCCGCACAGAAAGGCGCTTTTCCACCATCAACTGGGCGGTGGGAAGCACCAGCTCTTCCTCCTTGAGGGAGAGCAGTGCCTTGGCATGCCCCGCCGTAAGACTGCCCGCCCGCAAAAAGGCCAACACCTCTTCCGGCAGGCCCAGCAGCCGCACGGCGTTGGCCACTGCCGGCCGGGATTTGGAGACCTTTTTGGCCACCTGTTCCTGGGTCATGCCAAACTGCTCCATCAACTGGTGGTAGCCCAGCGCCTCTTCCACGGGATTCAGGTCTTCCCGCTGCAGGTTTTCCACCAGGGCGGCCTGTCCCACCTCCTGGTCGGTCATCTCCTTGATGACGGCGGGGATCTCCACCAACCCCGCCAATCTCGCCGCCCGCCAGCGGCGCTCACCGGCGACGATCTGGTATCCGCCGGACACCGGGCGCACCAAAATGGGCTGCAGAACCCCGTGCTCGGCGATGGAGGCGGCCAACTCCTCTAAGGCCTCCTGGTCAAACTCCTTGCGGGGCTGGTCCCGGTTGGGCTCCACCTCGGCAATGGGCAGGGTGTTGACCCGACTCTCACTCTCCACCGCATTGTCTACAAACAGGGCGTCCAGGCCTTTGCCCAGCCCTCTCTTCTTGGTTGCCATCCTCTAAATCACCGCCTTGTCGCCATTTCGGCGGAGAAGCTCCTCCGCCAGTTCCAGATAGCTCTTGGCCCCCCGGGAACCCCTGTCGTAGTAGAGGGCGGGCTGGCCAAAACTCGGCGCCTCGGAGAGGCGCACGTTGCGGGGCACAGCTGTGGCATACACCTTGGCCCCAAAGTAGCGCTTGACCTCTTCCACCACCTGCACCGTCAGGTTGAGACGGCTGTCGTACATGGTCAGCACCACCCCTTCCACCTCGAGGAGGGGGTTGTAGAGCCGCTTGACCTGGCGCACCGTGTTCATCAGCTGAGAGAGCCCTTCCAGCGCATAGTACTCGCACTGAATGGGGATCAGGATGGTATCGGCCGCCACCAGCCCGTTGAGGGTGATAAGCCCCAGGGAGGGGGGGCTGTCGATGAGCAGATAGTCATATCGCTCCTTGCCCTCGGCAATGGTCTTTTTGAGGCGGTTCTGACGGTCCGCCATCTCCACCAGTTCGATTTCCGCCCCGGCCAACTGGATGCTGGAGGGCAACAGGTCGACATTTTTAAAGGCGCTGTGCACCACGACCTGGTCAAAGGCGGCGTCACCGGTCATCAGTTCATAGGTGGTCTGCTCGCTGGCGCGCTTGTTGACCCCCAGGCCGCTGGTGGCGTTCCCCTGGGGGTCAATGTCCACCAGAAGCACCCGTTTCCCCAGTTCACCCAGGCTGGCCGCCAAATTGACGGCGGTGGTGGTCTTCCCCACCCCGCCCTTTTGGTTGGCAATGGCAATGGTTTTTCCCAAGGACACTCCGCCTCCTCCTCGTGCTCTTATTTCAACAAAGTCTGTGATCATTATAGCACAGCTCCCCTTTCAAAAAAACCCTCCTCCCCTTTTTCCTTATTTTGAGATGTTTCACGTGGAACAAACAACCCGTTGCTGTTCCACGTGAAACATTCTCTCTTTCCAAACGGCAAAAAAGAAAGGCCTTTTGGCCTTTCTTTTTCCTTCTCGCGCCCGTAGGCACTCTCTATCAAAAGGAGCACGTCAATCTCATTGTTTGCACGAGCGGCCTGTCCTTCCCAAAACAGTCCGCTTTTAGCAAGACCTAGGCGCTCTCCTTTTCCCTTTTTTTGAGGGGGATGCGGATGTTGTACTCGATATACTCCTCCCCCTTTACGGTGCTCGCCTGGGCGTCGACCCCCGCCTGCTTCATCAAATCAATGGCCTTGTCCACTGTGTTGAGAAAGATGCGGACATCCTTGACAATAAAGCGGTTTCTCTGCCTGGCTGCTGTGGCAGCGTCCTTCGCCGTCATCCGGGCAATGTAGTCCTCTGTCTGTACCACACTGTAATGGCGCTGTGCCACCAACTGGGCCACCGATAGGCGCTTCTCTTTCCCCACCTGCAGCAGGGCGCGGGCATGGCGCTCACTCAACTTTTGGGAGACGATGCAGTCCTGCACCTCCCTGTCCAGCCCCAACAGCCGCAGTTTATTGGCCAAGGTGGACTGGGCGATCCCCAGGCGGCGGGCCGTCTCCTCCTGAGTGACATGCCAGCACTCCATCAGCTTTTTGATCCCCCGCGCCTGCTCAAAGCAGTTCAGGTCCTGCCGCTGAATATTTTCCAACAGGGCAAATACCGCCGACTGTTCCTCACTGGATTCCACAACGATGGCGTGAATGGTGGAAAACCGGGCCAGCTTGGAGGCGCGCAACCGTCTCTCCCCTGAGATGAGCTCATACCCACCCTCTTCCAGTTTGCGCACCGTAATGGGCTGCAACAGCCCGTTCTGGCGAATGCTCTCCGAAAGGCCGATGAGCTCATAGGCGTCAAACTCCATGCGGGGCTGGGCGGGATTGGCCTGGATCTCCTCAATGGGCAGATCCACCACCTTTCCCACCACTTTGTTTTTTGAAAAAAGAGATGCCATTGTTGTCTCCTCCCATTTCACCGCTTTTTCCAAAAAAGGCGGTATCCTGTAAAAATACAGCTTGTCCTGCTTCTTTTTCAGTATAGCACGCGGGAAATGAGTTTTCCAGACATTTCCATCTTCCAAAATCGACACAGCCTTCCTGTGGGCAACAAAAAAATCCGCCCTCAAAGCGGATTTTTTTTGATTTTCCCGGCGTTCCGGGGATATTTTGTCGGAGTTTGCGATATCTTTTTGACCTCTACTATGTTTCGGCTGCTGCCGTCGGGCAGGGTTTGGGGATGAACGCCCACCACCTTGCCCCCCAGCAGGGCAATGGCCGAGGCAGCCCGTTCCAACTCCTCCTCACAGGCAGGTCCCTTCAAGGCAAAGAAACGGCCGCCCAGCCGCACGAAGGGCAGACAGTATTCCGCCAGCACCGCCAGGTCGGCCACCGCCCGGGCGGTGGCCACGTCAAATTGCTCCCGCAGTGCAGGGTCGCGGCCCCCCTCCTCCGCCCGGCCGTGCAGGCAGGTCACCCCGCCAAAGCCCAGGTGGGCAGAGAGCTCCTCTAAAAAGGTCACCCGTTTCTGCAGGCTGTCCAGCAGGGTGAGGCGAAGGCCGGGCAGGGCGACCTTGGCCACCACCCCGGGAAAGCCCGCCCCGGTCCCCACGTCGATCAGGCTCTTGCAGCCCACCGGCAACAGGGGCACCAACAGCAAGCTGTCTAAAAAATGCTTCTCCTCGATCCCCTGCCGGTCGACAATGGCTGTCAGGTTCATCTTTTGGTTGGCCTCCACCAGCGTGACGGCGTACCGGTCCAACTGTTCCAGCTGCAGGTCGCTCAAAGCAACTCCCTGGGCTGCCGCCAGCTCTCTCATTCTCTCTCTGTCGATCATCGTTCTCCCTTTTCTCCCCTGTCCTTCTCCTCTTTACCCCCTTGCTGGCTCAACCAGATGAGCAGCACCGAGATGTCCGCCGGAGAGACCCCCGAGATGCGGGAAGCCTGTCCCAAATTTTGGGGGCGCACTGCCGCCAACTTCTCCCTTGCCTCCAACCGCAGCCCGCCGATGGCGGCGTAGTCCATCTCCGCAGGCAGCCGCCTGCGCTCGAGCTTCTGCATCTGCTCCACCTGCTCCAGCTGGCGGCGGATGTACCCCTCGTACTTCAGAGAGATCTCCACCTGCTCGGTCACCGGGCGGGGCAGCAGCGGCCGCCGGCTGTCCACCCCGGCCAAAGCGTCATACCCCACCTGGGGGCGGCGCAACAGGTCGGCAAGTTTTGCCCCGCTGCGCAGCGGGGCGGTGCCCAGTTTCTGCAGCAGGGCATTGAGCTCTTCCGTCGGGGAGACGGTCGTCCCCTCCAGCCGGGCCAGCTCGGCGTCAATGGCCCGCTTTTTTTCCATCAGGGCGTCATAGCGCGCCTGAGAACAGAGTCCCAGCCGGTAGCCGATGGGGGTCAGCCGCTGGTCGGCGTTGTCCTGGCGCAGGATCAGCCGGTACTCGCTGCGGGAGGTCATCATCCGGTAGGGGTCGGTGACCCCCTTGATGACCAGGTCGTCAATGAGGGTGCCGATGTAGGAGGTGGAGCGGTCGAGCACCAGCGGCTCTTTCCCCTGTACCCCCTGGGCGGCGTTGATCCCGGCCACCAGCCCCTGGGCAGCGGCCTCCTCATAGCCGGAAGTGCCGTTGAACTGCCCCGCCCCAAAGAGGCCGGGGACCCCCTTGAACTCCAGTGTGGGGGCCAGCTGGGTGGGATCGATGCAGTCGTACTCGATGGCATAGGCGTTGCGCATAATCTCCAGCTTTTCAAACCCCTCGATGGTGTGGTAGAGGGCCAGCTGCACATCCACCGGCAGGGAGGAACTCATCCCCTGCAGGTAGTACTCCTCGGTGTTCTCCCCACAGGGCTCCACAAAAATCTGGTGGCGGGGCTTGTCGGGGAAGCGCATCACCTTGTCCTCGATGCTGGGACAGTAGCGGGGGCCGATCCCCTCGATCTTTCCCCCGTAAAGGGGGGAGCGGTGGATGTTGTCCCGAATGACCTGGTGGGTCCTCTCGTTGGTGTAGGCCACGTAGCACAGCGCCCGGTTTTGCAGCTCCCCTCGGGTCTCGAAGGAGAAGGGGACGATCTCCTCGTCCCCCTCCTGGGGCTCCAGCTTGGAAAAGTCGATGCTCCGCCGGTTGACCCGGGCCGGGGTGCCGGTTTTGAACCGGCGCAGGCCGATGCCCAGCCGCCGCAGCGAGTCGGAGAGGAGGTCGGCCCCCCTTGTCTCGTCCGGGCCCGAGCGGTAGGAGGCGTCCCCCACATAGACCACTGCGTTCAAAAAGGTGCCACTGGCGATGACGGCGGCTCGGCAGCCGTACTCGGCCCCCAACTTGGTCACCACCCCCGAGACCCGCCCCCCGTCGGTGAGGATCTCCACGATTTCGGCCTGTTTGACATCCAGGCCCTCCTGCCGCTCCACCACCTGTTTCATGTAGGCGTGATAGGCGGCCCGATCCGACTGTACCCGCAGGCTGTGCACCGCCGGTCCCTTCCCCCGGTTGAGCATCCGGCTCTGCAAAAAGGTGGCGTCGGCAGCCCGGCCCATCTCTCCGCCCAGGGCGTCGATCTCCCGCACCAGGTGACCCTTGGCCGTCCCCCCGATGGAGGGGTTGCAGGGCATGTTGGCGATAAAGTCCAGGGTGATGGTGAAGAGGGCGGTCCTACACCCCAGCCGGGCGGCAGCCAGCGCCGCCTCCACCCCGGCGTGGCCGGCGCCAATGACCACCACGTCGTACTCGCCCAAACAAAGCCGTTCCATCTCTCGTCTCATCCCTCTTCCGTCAGCGGCCCCTGTTTTCCACATCTTTTAAAAAGCGGTGGAATCCGGTCCGCTCTACTTTCCCACACAAAAATTTGCAAACACCGCGTCGATGACCTGTTCCCCGGCGCTCTCACCGGTCAGTTCCGACAGGGCGGCAATGGCCTCGTCGATCTCCACCGCCACCGCGTCGTAGGTCATCCCCGCCCGCAGGGCGTCCAACCCGTCCACGACCCGGGCCGCCGCCCGACTGGTGGCCTGCCGCTGCCGCTCGTTGATGAGCAGCCCGTTTTGCAGGTCGATTCTCTCCAGCCGCAGCTTCCGCAAAATGGCCTGTTCCAGCTCCTCCACCCCCCGCTCCTCGCGGGCGCTCATGGTCACCAGGTCGGGGATCTGGACCCGCACTGCCTCGACGTCCAGCCGCTGGGCCTTGTCCTGCTTGTTGATGACAGCGATGCAGGGCTTGTCCCCTATCTGCGAGAGGAGCTGCCGGTCCTCCTCGTCCAGAGGGACCGAGCCGTCAAAGAGGGCGAGCACCAGCTGGGCCCGCTCCAACTTCTCCCGGGAGCGCTGCACCCCCAACTGCTCCACCAGGTCGTCGGTCTCCCGAATGCCGGCCGTGTCGGCCAGGTTGAGGGTCACCTCTCCCAGCTGTACCCGGTCCTCCACCACATCGCGGGTGGTGCCCGGCACCTGGGTGACGATGCTGCGCTGGTACCCGGCCAACAGGTTCATTAGGGTGGATTTGCCCACATTGGGCTTGCCCACAATGGCGGTGTCAATGCCGTTGCGTATCATCGAGCCGGTGTCAAAACTCTGCAGGAGGGCGGATAGCTGATCGGCAGCCTGCTGCAACCGGTCGCTCAAAACGCCCTCCTCCAACTGGGGGATGTCCTCGTCCGGGTAGTCCACATAGGCCGCCAGATGGGCCGCCAAATCCACCAAATCGGCGCGGATGGCGGCGGCGTGCCGGTAGAGGCGGCCGTCCATGGCCGAAAGGGCAGCGGCAGCGCCCTGCCTGGTCTGGGCGTTGATCAGGTCCATGACCCCCTCTGCCTGGGTGAGGGTCATCTTCCCCGCCAAGACCGCCCGCTTGGAAAACTCGCCCGGTCCCGCCAACTCCGCACCGGCGTCCAGCAGCGCCCGCAGGGTCTCCTGCAGCACCGCCACCCCGCCGTGGCAGGAGAGCTCCACCGCGTCCTCCCCGGTGTAGCTTTTGGGGGCCCGAAAGAAGAGGGCCACCGCCTGGTCGAGCATCTCCCGCCCGCCATTGGGCAGGGTGCGTTCCACCCGGCCCAAGAGGGCGGTGTACCCCTTTTGACGGCGGATGTCCCTGCCGCTGAGGGGGACAAAGACCCGCGCCGCAATTTCATAGGCCCGGGGCCCCGACAGACGCACCACCCCCAGCCCCCCTGTTCCCAGGGGGGTGGCGATGGCGGCAATGGTGGTCTGCATAAAACTTCCTCCTCCCTAAAGGACAACGGATTTTCCACCAACGGTCGACCGGCGGTGGAAAACCAAACCTGCAACGGCTCTCCCCTAGGGGCCGCCGGCAAAAGCGCATCTTTGCCCGCAGCCCTGGCATCTCCGGCATGTCGTCGACGCCCGAAAGCGGCCGTTCTGCCGCGCCGGTTTTACCCCTGCTTCATCCCAAAGGCCAGCCAGCGGCCGTCGATGTCCTCCAGCACAAACTCCCGGTTGTTGTAGTCGGTCAGCTGCAGGGGACGGACGATCTTCGCCCCCTTTTCCCGGAACTCCGCTTCCAGGGCCTCCTGGTCGCGGACCACCAGATAGGCGTCTTCCCCGTACCCGTACAGCTCCCGGTGAGGGAAGATCCTCCCCCGGTTGGCCCCGGTCAACACGATCTCCACCTGGTCCCGGTAAAGGCAGACGTGCGGCTCCTGCACGGTCAGATAGGGCACTGCCCGAAACCCCAAAACATCACAGTAATACCGCGCCGTCCTCTCCATGTCTGGGACGGGGAAAACGGCCAGCACCGAACAGATATTTGTTTCCATCCTCGTCTTCCCTCCTCCCGTCGCCGGGCCGTTCGCCCTGTCGCGGGGTATTCAAGTCGTCTTCCCGCCGCTTCGCGCAGAGGGGGACACACAAGAAGTTTCTTGAAATCCATTTTTTATTGTACGGATTGTGCCGGCAAATTACAAGAGCCGTCCCCCGCCCTTTTCTCTTTTTTTCAAAGGGCGGGAAAGGGATGCCGTCCATCGACCCAAAAAGTGCTTACCAAATATACTATTTGTATTATATTAATTTATTATACAAAAATACTTCGATTTGTTTTCCTATCTCCCACAAAAAAAGCCCCTGTTTTCCACATCTTGCAAAGGGATGTGGAAAACCTCGCCGCTTCCCCTTGTCAAAAAAGCGGGAGAAGCCCATGCTTCTCCCGCTCAATCTTACAGCTCGATTTTCCCGTACAGGGGCAGCTCCGCCGCCTCGTCCTTCGGCTTTTCCGCCGGTTTCTGCGGGGGGCGAGGGCCCTGGCTCCGCTCTCTGGAGCGGTTCTCTCCCCCGTCTCTCCGCCCGCCGCTGCGGCGGCTGCGGTCGTAGGGGGGCCGGCTGCGCTTCACCGGGTTCTTTGAACTGATGACCACCTTGCGGTAGGGGTCTTCCCCCACCGATTTGGAGGTGGCCCCCTCCACCGTCTGCACAGCGGAGTGGATGATCCGCCGCTCGTAGGGGTTCATGGGCTCCAGCGCGGTGGAGCGGCCGCTCTTGACCACCTGCCCGGCGATCTTCTTGGCCAGGGCTTCCAGGGTCTCCTTGCGCTTCTCCCGGTAATCGCCGCTGTCGATCGACACCTTCAGGTAGTCGCCGCCGCCCCGGTTGCAACAGAGGCTGGTCAGGTACTGAATGGCGTCCAGGGTCTCGCCGCGGCGGCCGATCAGCCCGCCGACCTTGCTGCCGCTGAGGTTGAAGATCACCCCGTCTTTGCCAAAGCGGCGCTCAACGGTGATCCCCTCCATCCCCATCTTCTGCAGGATGTCGCGCAGGTAGCTCTCGGCCACGGCGGCCTTGGCCTCCTCCGCCTCGCTCACCTTGGGGGCGGCGGGCTCTTCCTCGGCCTTTTTCTCAGGGGCCGGGGTGGGCTTGTCCGCCTGTTTGACAGGCTGCGGCTCATGTTTTACAGGGGGGGCGACGGGGGCGGGTTTGGCGGCCTCGGCAGCCTGTTTCTTCTCCCACTCCGGTTCCTCCACCTGTACCCGCACTTTGGCGGGGGTGGTGCCCAGCAGCCCGAACAGCCGCTTGGAGGGCAGTTCCAGCACCTCCACATTGGCCTCTTCCGGGCTCACTCCCAACTCCTCGCAGGCCAGCGCAATGGCGCGGTCCACATCGGGCGCGGTTTTGATACACTCTCTCATAGCGATATACCCCCTACTTGCCTTCGGCGGCTATTTTGATTCGCTGTCTTGCGGCTTGGACTCCTCGCCGCCATAGCGGGCCTCGTCCAACTCGCGGGCCTTGGCCAGGCGCAGGCGGTTGAGCTCCTTTTCGGTGAGGACCTTTTCCACCGTCTTCTTGTGCCCCTCTTGATCCTTGACCTCCACCTTGACCTTCTTCTTCTTGGCCTCTCTGATGGCCGCCACCTTCGCCTCGTACTCGACCGCCAACTTTTTGGGGTTGTAGATCTTGTTGAGGAGGTAGGACTGCAGAATCAGCAGCACGTTGGAGAAGATCCAGTAGAGGCCGACGCCGGCAGGCACCTGAAAGGCAAAGACCACCGAGAAGAGGGACATGCCGTAGAGCATGAACTTGCTCATCCCGCCGGCGGGGTTCCCCTGCATGGCTTGTCCCGAGCCGGAGAACTTCATGGAGGCCCAGGAGGAGAGGATCATGGTCAGCCCGGCCAGGATGGGGACGACTACCAGGGGCTCCAGTGCAAAGTGGGGGGTGGCGGACATGTCGATGCCGAAGAAGTTGAAATTGATGTTGGTGATCTTGTGAATCTGCTCGGCGTTGAACATCTCAAAGCTGCCCGGGTCGGCCTTCACCGCATTGATGAGAGAGACCTGGGGATTGACCTTGCTCAACTCCAGATTCAGCGTCTCACCGGCAAAGGTGAGGGCCTTTTGAATGACGTCGCTGGGGATGCGGACGATGTGGGTCAGGGGCTTGTACACCACGTCGATGAGGCCGAAGAGGATGGGGAACTGAATGAGCATCGGCAGGCAGCCGCCGGTGGGGTTGTAGCCGTACTCCTCGTACAGCTTCATCATCTCTTCTTGCTGGCGCCGCTTGTCAGTGGCGAACTTCTTGTTGATCTCGGTGATCTTGGGCTGGAACACCGCCATCTGGGCGGTGGATTTCTGCTGCTTGACAGCCAGCGGGAACAGCAGGATCTTGGTGACCAGAGTAAACAGGAACAGCGCCACGGCGTAGCTTTGAACCAGGAAGTAGCACCCCTGCATCAAGAACCCCAAGGGGTACCCGAAAATTTCGCTGATGAAATTCATAGTTGTCTTTTTCCTCCGTACTGTGCGAGAATATCTACCTCGATTTTTGGCGCTTGGGCGGGACGGGGTCAAATCCGCCCTTGCCAAACGGGTTGCAGCGCAGCACCCGCCAAATGCTCAGCACACTCCCCCAGAGGGCGCCGTGTACTGCCAACGCCTCCTCCGCATACTGCGAGCAGGTGGGGTAAAACCGGCAGGTGGGGGGGTGGTGAAAATGGCGCTGATAAAAGTGGATACAGCCGATGAGAAACCGCCGTATCATGGCAGCACGCCCGCCTTTTTCAGCTGGCTGCGAAGGGCGCGCTCCACCATCTGTTCCTTTGAGAAGGTGGCCTTGGTCCGCGCCACCACCACAATGTCATAGCCCGGCGCGATCTCCGGGAGGAGGTTGCGGTAGGCTGTTTTGATCAGCCGGCGGGCCCGGTTTCGCTGGACGGCCTTGCCGATTTTTTTGCTGGTGGTGATTCCCAGCCGGGTGTAGCCCAGCCGGTTTTTAAGCGCGTATGTCACAATAAGGGGATGCACCTGAGAGCGCCCCCTTTTGTAGACCCTGAGATATTCGCGATTTTCTTTGATTGGCGCCACCTTCCCCGGGGGGGGAGCTGGCGGCCGGTGCGGATGTCGCTTCATTTCGTCCCTTTTTTCCGTGCAGAAAAAGAAAAGCCACAATGCGGATTGTGGCCTTCACATTAGTAGCTCAGATGTTTTCTGCCCTTGGCTCTTCTGCGGGACAAGACACGGCGGCCATTTCTGGTGCTCATCCGCTTGCGGAAACCGTGCTCCTTTTTCCGGTGGATCTTCTTGGGCTGGTAGGTTCTCTTCACTCTAAACCCCTCCTTTCGAGGCAAAACCTTGCATTTAATTAGTATACGGATTTCTCCCCGAACTGTCAACTGGTTTTTTAAAAAAAGGGGACGGCTACGCCCTTTTTCGGCCCTTTTCCCCCGCTCTCCCCCGTTTGCTTTTTCCCCTGCTCTTCCCCCTCTGGCGCCGCCTGTTTTTTCTTCTCCCGGAAATTTGCCCTGCAATCGCTCTTTTTTGGCCCGCCCATTCCCCCTGCAAAATACCCCTACTTCCCCGCAAAACGAAAATTTGCGCCATTTCCTTTTATAAATGCTTCCAGATGAGTGTTTTTCGGTTGAAAACCAGGTCTATTTTGTGCTAAAATGGTGTGATGAAATAGCATCCAAAAATATTTTTATTTTCGATAGGGGAGGTACTCGCCGTTATGGATTCCTTCAGCGATGTGTGGGAACTGGTCGCCCACCACTGCAAAACCCAACTGTCCGACATGGTGTACGACCTGTGGATCAAATGCATCGAACCCGTCAAACTGGAAAACGACACCGCCCTGCTCTATGTCCGCAGCAAGTTTCAGCAGGATCTGATCAACGAGAAGTACCTGGAGATCATCAAACAGGGCTTTGAGAGCGTGCTGGGCTTCCCCGTCGCCGTGCAGATCACCTGCGACGCCATGGTCAAGGGCGATGGCGCCGCCGCCAAAGAGGAGAACAAGCAGCCGGAAGAGGCCCTCAACCAGGTGGGCATCGGCGGGGACTACGACTACACCTTCGCCTCCTTCATCGTCGGCTCCTCCAACAACTTCGCCCACGCGGCGGCCATGGCCGTGGCGGCCAACCCCTCCAACGTGTACAACCCCCTCTTCATCTACGGCGACTCGGGGCTGGGCAAGACCCACCTCCTCTTCGCCATCTGCAACGAGGTCAAGAAAAACAACCCCCAGGCCAACATCGTCTACGTCAAGGGCGAGGAGTTCACAAACGAGATGATTTCGGCCATCGGCTCGGGCACCACCATGGAGTTTCGCAACAAGTACCGGGTGGCCGACGTCCTCCTCATCGACGACATCCAGTTCATCGGCGGCAAGATCTCCACCCAGGAGGAGTTCTTCCACACCTTCGAGACCCTCTTTCAGTCCCACAAGCAGATCGTCCTCTCCTCCGACCGGCCGCCCAAAGAGATCAAGACTCTGGAGGACAGGCTTCGCTCCCGCTTTGAATCAGGGCTGCTGGCCGACATCCAGCCCCCCGACTTTGAGACCCGGATCGCCATCATCCGCCGCAAGGCGGAGCTTTTGGGCCTCGACCTCCCCTCCGACGTGACCGAGTTCATCGCCAACCGGATCAAAAACAACATCCGTCAGCTGGAGGGGGCGGTGAAGAAGATCAACGCCTACAAGATGCTCGAAGGCATCTCCCCCACGGTGGCGGTGGCCCACGCGGCCATCAAGGACATCCTCAACGACAACCAGCCCATCCCGGTGACGGTGGAGCGGATCATCAGCGAGGTATCCCGCACCTTCAACGTCTCCCCCCAGGACATCAAGAGCAAAAAGAAATCGGCCGACGTCTCCCAGGCCCGCCAGGTGGCCATCTACGTCATCCGCGAGGTGACCCAGATGCCCATGAAAAACATCGGCGAAGAGCTGGGCGGGCGGGATCACTCCACCATCGTTTACAGCCTCAACGAGATGAAGAGCAAGCTCAAGAAAAACCAGCGGCTGCAAGAGACCATCAACGACATCATCAAAAACATCAAGAAATAGAGCGGCCCCTGAAATTCCACACCCTCTCCCCCGGCCGTGGAAAAACCCCCTGGGCGGGAAAATCCCCTCCCTTTTTCCTTCCTATATAATTATAGGCGAAAAAAAGAGGGGCGCGCGGAACAAATTCCCCGAAACACCCCACATTTTCCCCACATAAAAGCCCCGCCTTTTCACAGCGATGTGGAGAGATCCGCCCTCCCCCACAAACTCCACAACTTTTTCACACCGCTCCCCACCGCCAAAAAAAGGCCCTCAAGCCGCTCACAGACAGGCTCCGTTCCCTTTTTCCACCGTTTTCACACCCCCTACTACTACGACTATCTTTATCTTTTCTATCTTCCAAACAGAAAGGAAATTGCCATGAAATTCATCTGCGACCGCCAATCCCTCAGCGAGGCAATGTTGAATATCCAAAAGGCAGTGCCCGGCAAGTCCAACATCCCCGCCCTGGAAGGGGTCCTCATCCAAACCGGGGAGGACGGCATCACCCTCTCGGGCTACGACCTGGAATTTGGCATCACCACCCAGATCCCCGCTGAAATCGAGGAGACCGGCACCATCGTCTTACCCGCCCGCCTCTTCTCCGACATCATCCGCAAACTCTCCGACGATTCGGTCAGCGTGACGGTGGACGCCAACCTCCTCACCACCGTCACCACCAAACAGACCGAGTTCACCATCATCGGCATCGACGCGGCCGAATTTCCCGCCATCCCCCAGATCGACGGGGAAAAGACCCTCTCCATCGACCAGGCCTCCCTCAAAAGCATGATCGAACAGACCCTCTACGCCGTGGCCCAAAACGACCAGAAGCCGGTCCACACCGGCATCAAGTTCGAGGCGGAGGAGGGCATTTTGACCCTGGTGGCTGTCGACGGCTACCGGTTGGCCCTGCGGCGGGAACCCGCCCAGATCCTCACTCCCTGCGACTTCATCGTCCCCGGCCGCACCGCCAGCGAGATCGCCAAACTGATCAAGGAGGAGGAAAACCAGGCCGACGTCTACCTCTCCCCCAAACACATCCTCTTTCAGGTCTCGGGGTACTCGGTCTTCTCCCGGCTGCTGGAGGGCAACTTCCTGGACTACAAAAACTCCATTCCCAAATCCTCCAACACGGTGGTCACCGTCGCCACCCGCACCTTCATCGACAGTGTGGAGAGGGCGTCCATCATCATCAACGACCGCTTCAAAAACCCCCTCAAAATATCCTTTGAGGACGCGACGGTCAGCGTCCTCTGCAAGACCCCCCTGGGTAAGGTGCAGGACGAATTCGTCGCCAACAAGCAGGGGGACGACATCGAGATCGGCTTCAACAACAAATATCTTCTCGACGCCCTCAAATACGCCCACTGCGACGAGGTGAAGCTCTCCTTTACCAGTTCCCTCACCCCCATGACCGTCACCCCGCCGGAGGGGGATTCCTTCCTCTTCCTGGTGCTGCCCGTGAGGTTGAAAAATGAAGGCTGAGCCCATTTCCATCCGCCCCCCCTTCATCAAGCTCGACCAGCTGCTAAAATTCGCCGGGCTCATCGGCACCGGGGGAGAGGCGAAAGAGGTGGTGGCCGAAGGCCTGGTCAAAGTCAACGGGGAGGTCGTCACCCAGCGGGGCAAAAAGGTCTACCCCGGCGACATCCTCTCCTTTGGCGGGCGGGAGTACGAGGTCACCCTGTGAAGGTCCTCTCTCTCTCGGCCGAGGGGTACCGCAACCTCGCCTCCGTCTCCCTCTGTCCCGACGAGGGGGTCAACGTCATCTGCGGCGACAACGCCCAGGGCAAGACCAACCTGATCGAAGCGATTTGGAACTTCACCGGCGCCAAGAGCTTTCGCCCCTCCAAAGAGCGGGACTTTGTCAAAAAGGGGGAACGGGTCGCCACCCTCTCCCTGTCCTTCTCTGCGCAGGGGCGGGAGCAGAGCGCCAAGCTCCGCTACGGCGAGCGGCGGGAGATCCTCCTCAACGGGGTGAGCAAGGCCTCCCCGGCCGAACTGGCCGGCAGTTTTTGCTGCGTGGTCTTCTCCCCCGCCCACCTCTCCATCGTCAAGGAGGGCCCGTCGGTCCGCCGCCGCTTTTTGGACGGGGCCATCTGCCAGGTGCGGCCCCGCTACATCCATGTGCTCTACCAGTACAAAAAGGCCCTCTCGCAGAAAAACGCCGTCCTCAAAGAACTCTACAAAAACGGGGCCGCCTACGACCTGCTGGACGTCTTTGACGACTCCATCGCCGTCTGGGGTGCGCAGGTATGGCGCACCAGGGTGCGCTATCTGAACAAGTTGGGGCAGAACGCCTGCTCCATCTATGAGGGCCTCTCCTCCCGGCGGGAGGAGTTGACAGTCGGCTACAAGAGCTTTCTCTCCCTCTCCCCCGCCACCCCCCTCCCCCAGGTACAGGCCGCCTACCGGGAGGCGCTGCGCGCCGCCCGCACCGACGACACCGGCGCCGGGTTTTCGACCCTGGGGGTCCACCGGGACGACTTCTCTTTGCAGATCGACGGCCTCGACGCCAAGGTCTACGGCTCCCAGGGACAGCAGAGGAGCGCGGCCCTGGCCCTTAAGCTGGCCGAGGGGTACCTGCTCAAAGAGGTCTCGGGGGAGACGCCGGTGATGCTTTTAGACGACGTGATGAGCGAACTGGACCAGGGCCGGCAGAGCTATGTCCTCAACCATCTGGAGGGGGCGCAGGTCTTCATCACCTGCTGCGACGCCGGCCACTTTGAGGGCCTTCTGTCCGGCAGGGTCTTTCGGATGGAGCGGGGCGCCCTGTCCCCCGCCTAAACGCCACTAGGAAAGAGAGAGCGATTTATGTACATCCACCTCGGTCAGGACACGGTGGTCTCCACCGACTCGATCATCGGCATCTTCGACATCGAAAACACCTCGGTGTCCCGGGACACCAAGGCCTTTTTCAAGGGCTGTGAGGCGGCGGGCGGGGTCATCAACGTCTGTTCCCAGCAGGACCCCCTGCAAGTGGAATTGCCCAAGTCCTTTATCATCTGCGGCGAGCGGGGGAAGACCCGCATCTACATCTCGCAGATCTCGTCGGCCACCCTGCGCAAGCGGGCCGGCCGCTACAACCGCAAAACCCAGCCGCAGGGCCAATAGAGCACTGCAGCGCCATCCAATGGGAGGAATCATCTGTGGAAGAAAATAAACCCTTGAGCGAACAAGAGTACGGCGGAGACCAGATCCAGGTCCTGGAGGGGCTGGAAGCGGTGCGCAAGCGCCCGGGCATGTACATCGGCTCCACCGGGCCCCGGGGGCTCCACCACCTGGTCTACGAGATCGTGGACAACGCCATCGACGAGACCATGGCGGGCTTTTGCACCGACATCTCGGTGGACATCCTCCCCGGCAACGTCATCCGGGTGGAGGACAACGGCCGCGGCATCCCGGTGGGGATCCAGCACAAGACCGGCCTGCCGGCGGTGACGGTGGTTTTTACCATCCTCCACGCCGGCGGCAAGTTCGGCGGCGGCGGGTACAAGGTCTCCGGCGGTCTCCACGGCGTGGGCGCCTCGGTGGTCAACGCCCTCTCCACCGAGTTGGAGGTCTGGGTCAAACACGACGGAAAGCTGCACTACCAGAAATTTCACCGCGGCGTGCCCGAAGAGGACTTGAAGGTGGTGGGCCCCTGCGAGGGGACCGGCACCATCGTCCAGTTCAAGGCCGACGAGGAGATCTTTGAAGAGGTCGAGTACGACTACGACACCCTCCTCTCCCGGCTGCGGGAGCAGGCCTTCCTCAATGCCGGGGTGCGGGTGCGGGTGTCCGACCAGCGCGACGGGGAGAACCCCCTCTCCGAGACCCTCCACTACGTGGGCGGCATCCGCAGCTTTGTGGAGTACCTGCACAAGAAAAAGGGGCTCGACTGCATCCACCCCGACATCATCTACCTGTCGGGGCAGAAGGGCGACACCACCGCCGAGATCGCCATGCAGTACAACGACAGCTACAACGAGGTCATCCTCTCTTTTGCCAACGACATCCACACCACCGACGGCGGCACCCACGAAATGGGCTTCAAGTCGGCCCTCACCCGGGTGTTCAACGAGTACGGCAAGAAGGCCGGCATCCTCAAAGACGGGGACAAAAACCTCTCCGGCGAGGACGTGCGGGAGGGGCTGACGGTGGTCATCAGCGTCAAGTTGACCGAGGCCCAGTTTGAGGGCCAGACCAAGGCCCGCCTGGGCAACACCGAGGTGCGCTCCCTGGTGGAGTCGATGGTTTACGACAAGCTGATGGTCTACTTTGAAGAGAATCCCGCCGTGGTCAAGGCGGTCTTTGACAAGGCCCTCACCGCCTCCCGCGCCAGGGAGGCCGCCCGCAAGGCCAGGGAGTTGACCCGGCGCAAGACCGCGCTGGAATCGGCCTCCCTCCCCGGCAAGTTGGCCGACTGCGCCGACACCGACAACGTCCACACCGAACTCTACATCGTGGAGGGCGATTCCGCCGGCGGCTCCGCCAAGATGGGGCGGGATTCCAGCTTCCAGGCCATCCTCCCCCTCTGGGGCAAGATGCTCAACGTGGAGAAGGCCCGGGTGGACCGGGTTTACGGCAACGACAAACTGATGCCCATCGTCCTGGCCCTGGGCTGCGGCATCGGCGAGGACTTTGACATCTCGAAGGTCCGCTACGGCAAGATCATCATCATGGCCGATGCCGATGTGGACGGTTCCCACATCCGCACCCTGCTGCTGACCTTCTTCTTCCGCTACATGCGCCCCCTCATCGAGGACGGCCGGGTCTACCTGGCCCAGCCCCCCCTCTACAAGATTTTCAAGGGCAAAAAGGTCTACTACGCATATACCGACAAAGAGCGCGACCAGTACATGGCCACCCTGGAGGGCAAGTGGGAGATCTCCCGCTACAAAGGCCTTGGCGAGATGAACCCCAAACAGCTGTGGGAGACCACCATGAACCCGGAGAACCGCACCGTGCTCAAGGTGGAGATGGACGACGCCGCCCGCGCCGACGAGATCTTCACCATCCTCATGGGCGACAAGGTGGCCCCCCGCCGCGAGTTCATCGAGAAAAACGCCCGGTACGTCAAGAATCTGGACATCTGACCGGCCGCATGGCAACAGGAGAGCACCTATGAACGAATACCCCCAAGTCACCTATATCAACAACCAGGACGACTGGTATGAATTTCTCCTCTTTGAGCAGTACTGGTCCTGTCTGGACGACCGCAAGAATGCCGCCAACGTGCTGATGAAGTGTCTGATCGCCGATTTGCTGTTCACCCTCTTCTTCGTCTTTGCCCCCTTCATCGACAAGGCCTACATCTGGCTGACCCTGGCCTTTGCGGCGGTCTTTGTGCTGCGCTTTTTCTACGAGTATCACAGCGGCTACATCGCCGACTACCGCAACATGACAAACCTCTACCTCAACTTGAAAAAGAGCAACATCGTCAACATCTACGACGACAAGATCTCCCTCTCCTTTGGGGAGAGCGAGGTCAACCTCGCCGCAGACAACTACCGGCGCTTCTTCGAGTACGAGGACATCGCCTACATCCAGGAGACGTCGAACCTGATCATCATCCGCATCAAGGAGAACACCAACAAGCCCAACCTGCGGCAGTTTCAGCGCGTCATCATCTCCAAGCGCTACATCTTCCCCGACAAGGTCGAAAAGCTGCGCGCTTTTTTAGGCGAAAAGATCGAGGAGTACCACATCCCCAAACTCCTCACAGAGGAGGAGCTGGAAGGCCTTCATCTGGCCACCGAGGACCGTTCGGCCCGCTAAAAAAGGAGTGTTTTCCATGAGCAAGGGATCCCCTATTCTCAAAGTCACCTTTCAGATGGATTTTAATGACTTTTACAACTTCAACATGCACGTCTCCAAAGAGATGATCGACAAGAGCAAGAAGAAGGTCACCATCTTCGGCGCGATGGAAATCGTGATGGCCGTGGTCTTTTTGGTGCTCAACTTCACCAGCCAGTCCAACTCCTCCCTCAACCTGGTGCTGGCGGTGGCCCTGCTGTGCATGGGGCTGTTCTCGGTCCTCTTCTACCCCGCCTTCTTTGAGCGGCAGCTCTCCAAGGCGGTGAAAAAGACCTTTGATCAAAACGAGTACTTTCACAACGACGTCACCCTGGAGTTTTTGGAGGACAAGATTTTCGAGACCTCCTGTGTGGGCACCGGCAGCGTTGCCTACAAGGACCTGCAAAAGGTCTACCGCCTGGGGGACTGCCTGATTTTGCGGATGAGCAAAGAGGGCGGCTATGTGCTGCCCCTGAAGGCCATCGGCGAGGAGAAGATCGAGCAGATCGAAGAGCTGGTGCGCCGGAAGATGGACGAGGCCGAGCTGGAAGAGGCGGAGGAGCTGGACCGCGAGGCCGACGAGCTGGCCGCCCAGGAGGAAGAGGGGTCCGAGGGGTCCGGCGACCCCCTCTCTGAAAGGAACGGCGAGCAATGAAATTTCCCCTGCAACTGCAGTACGAACTCACCCTGGACGACACTCGCAAGGTGTTCGACCTGGTCTACGGCAAGAAGGAAAAGCGGGGAAACATCATCCGCACCGTCTTCTTTTCGGTGATGGCCCTCATCTTTTTTTGCAGCATGATCTACGCCCTGGGCCAGTCGGCGGTGGCGGTGCACACCCTGGAAAACGGCACTGTATCCCCCTATATCGACTACTCCCACCTGGACTTCTCCAAGATCAACTGGCAGATGGTGGGGATGTCCGCCCTGTTGATGGTCATCTGTATCCTGATGGCGGTCTTCTACAACATCTACACCCGCCGCCGGCTGGAGAGCATTGTCAGGGACCGGCACGAGGCCATGCACGGGGGGATCGTCGTCCTGGGGCGGGAGAGCTTTCTCTTTCGCAGCGACGACGGCAGGATCGAGGTCAACAAGGAGTACAAAAACCTCTACGAGGCCTATGAGGACGCCGACTTTTTCGCCCTCATCACCGGCGACCAGACCTGTGTCCCCATCCCCAAATCCAAGATGGAGACCGAACAGTTTGCCGAGCTCTCGAAGATCCTCTCCATCGACCTGAAGGAGTACTTCTTCAAAAACGGATACATGAACACCGAGGTGGAGATGAAGACCATCTTCGGCGACTTTACGAGGCGGAAACTCAAGTAACAGGCCCTCAAGTTCCCCCGCCCACACCCGAAAACCCCAATGAGGAGGCAAGAAACCATTATGAGTACAGGAGAAACCGTGACGCCAACGGCTGACAACACCAAAGTCATCGTCGTCGACCTGGAAAAAGAGATGAAAAAGTCCTATCTGGACTATTCGATGGCGGTCATTGTCGGCCGCGCCCTGCCGGACGTGCGGGACGGCCTCAAGCCGGTGCACCGCCGCATTTTGTACACCATGTTCGAGCGCGGTCTCACCGCGTCCAAGGCGTTTCGCAAGTGCGCCGACACCGTCGGTTCGGTGCTGGGCAGCTACCACCCCCACGGCGACGCGGCGGTATACGACGCCATGGTCCGCCTGGCGCAGGACTTCTCCCTGCGCTACCCCCTGGTACAGGGACAGGGCAACTTCGGCTCCATCGACGGCGACCCCCCGGCCGCCTACCGGTACACCGAGTCGAAGATGAGCCGGATCTCCGAGTACATGTTGCAGGACATCGAGAAGGAGACGGTGGACTTCGTCCCCAACTACGACGACCGGCTGCAGGAGCCGTCGGTCCTGCCCTCCCGCTTCCCCAACCTGCTGGTCAACGGCTCCACCGGCATCGCCGTGGGGATGGCCACCAACATCCCCCCCCACAACATGAGAGAGGTCATCGAGGGGATGAACTTCCTCATCGACAACCCCGACGCCTCTGTCGCCGAGCTGATGGATCATATAAAGGGCCCCGACTTCCCCACCGGGGGGATCATCATGGGCTATTCGGGCATCCGCGCCGCCTACGCCACCGGCCGCGGCAAGATCACCCTGCGGGGCCGGGCGGAGATCGTCGAGGGGAAAAACGGCCGCAACCAGATCATCATCACCGAGATCCCCTACATGGTCAACAAGTCGCGCCTGGTTTCCAGCATTGCCGATTTGGTCAAGGAAAAACGGGTGGACGGCATCTCCTCCCTCAAAGACCAGTCCAACATGCAGGGCATCCACATCGTGGTGGAGCTGAAAAAGGACGCCATCCCCCAGGTCATCCTCAACCAGCTCTACTCCTACACCCAGCTGCAGGAGACGGTGGGGGTCATCATGCTGGCCATGTCCGGCGGCGAGCCCAAGGTCTTGAGCCTCAAGGAGATGCTCCAGCAGTACATCGACTTCCAGAAATCGGTCATCACCCGCCGCACCCAGTTTGACCTGAAAAAGGCCAGGGAGCGGGCCCACATCTTGGAAGGTCTCAAAATCGCCCTGGACTTCATCGACGAGGTCATTGCCATATTGCGGGAGAGCAAGAGCATCCCCGAGGGCAAAGAGCGGCTGATGGAGCGCTTTGGCTTTGACGACGTGCAGGCCTCGGCCATCGTCGCCATGCGCCTGGGCCAGCTCACCGGTCTGGAGCGCAGCAAGATCGAGGAGGAGTTGGCTGCCCTGATGGTGCAGATCGGCGAATTGGAGGCCATCCTCGCCGACGAGGACAAACTCCTCTCCATCATCAAGGACGAGGCAAACGAAATCAAAGAGAAGTACGGCGACGACCGCCGCACCGAGATTGCCGCCGTCAGCGGCGAGGTGGACATCGAGGACCTCATCCCCCAGGAGGAGTGCGTCCTCACCCTCACCCACTACGGCTACATCAAGCGCCAGCCGGTCTCCACCTACAAGACCCAGCGCCGTGGCGGCCGCGGCCTGTCGGGGATGACCCGGCGGGAGGAGGACTTTGCCGAGGAGCTGTTTGTCTGCTCCAGCCACGACTACGTCCTCTTTATGACCAACCGGGGCCGCCTCTACCGGCAGAAGTGCTATCAGGTGCCCGAGGGTTCCCGCGGTTCCCGCGGCATCAACATCGTCAACCTGCTGCCGCTGGAGGAGAACGAGAAGGTCACCTCGATGATCAAGGTCACCGAGTTCACCGACGACCAGTACCTGATCATGGTCACCCGCCAGGGGGTCATCAAGCGCACCGCCCTCTCAGCCTTCTACACCAACCGCAAGGGCGGGCTCATCTGCATCACCCTCGACGAGGGGGACGAACTGGCCTGGTGCCGCCTCACCGGCGGCCAGAACCAGCTGATCGTCGCCACCCAGATGGGCAAGGCCATCCGCTTTGACGAGAACGACGTCCGCCCCCTGGGCCGCAGCGCCCGGGGCGTGAAAGCCATCGCCCTGGAAGAGGGGGATCAGGTCATCGGCATGGCCCGTGTCCGCGAGGGGGCCACCCTGGTCACCGTCACCGAGAAGGGGTTGGGCCGGCGCACCGACCTGTCGGAATACCGGCTGCAGGCCCGCGGCGGCAAGGGGATCACCAACTACAAGCAGGTCGAGCAAAACGGCCAGGTCTGCAACATCAAGGTGGTGGACGAGGAGGACGACCTGATCCTCATCGCCTCCAACGGGGTTATCATCCGCATTTCGGTGGCAGACATCAGCGTCCAGTCCCGCTACGCCCAGGGCGTGCGGGTGATGCGGGTCCCCGAAGGGGAACGGGTGGTCACCATGGCCCGCACCGCCAGAGAAGAGGAAGAGAACGGCGAGTGGGAGGGCGACCAGGAAGAGCCGTCCGCCGACACCCCCGCCCTTGAGACCCCAGCCGAGGAGCCGGCGGAATAGCAGTTGTGAAAGAGAAAGAGGGAGTAGCTTATAAGCTGTTCCCTCTTTTTTGTTCATTCGATCAAAAGGCGGTCGACCCTGCGGGGCTAGAGGGATCGCCTCTTTGCAAACTCCGCCAGGGCGTTTTGCAGCAGTAGCTCCAGCATCTGTGGATAGCTGTACCCCGCCCACTCAAAGCAGAGGGCAGTGCTGCCGTCGGCTCCCATGTAGCAGTCGGGAGAGAGCTCGATGAGCTTGAACCCGTCGGGGCCGATGCGGCCGTCCACCCGCATCACATCCACCTTGCCCAGGGCCTTAAAAAGGCGGGCGAACCGTTCCCTCATCTGCTCGGTGAGCAGATGGGTCCCCCGCACCATCTCCACCTTCCCCTGCTCCCCCTTCTTGGGCTCACAGCTGTAGATCTCGTGGGCTTGGTAGTCCTTTCCGTTTAAAATCAACAGGTCGGCCTCCAACACGTCGATGCGTTCCGGGGTGCCGGCGATGCTGGCGCAGATCTCCCGCCCCTCGATGTACTCCTCCACCAAAATGGGCTGCTGAAAGTGGGCGAGCAGCTCTCTGGCCAGCTGTTTGGCCCCCTCGTGGCTGTCCGTCAAACTCCGCCGGGTGATGCCGTTGGACCCCCCTTCGGCGTTGGGTTTGACCACCAGCGGGCAGCGCAGGTCGTCGATTTGGGGCAGTTGGTCGGGCCCCTCCACCAACACCTCGCGGGCGCTGTCGATGCCGTACTTCCGGCAGAGCTGTTTGGTCAGGCTCTTGTCCTCGGTCAGCAGCTGCACATAGGGGTCGGCCCCCACATAGGGGATGCCGTAGGCCTCGCAGATGGAGCCCACATATCCCCGCCGATTGCGGGAGCGCCGCCCCGACCAGACCGTAAAGACGATGTCGTCCTGGTGTTCGCGGATGTGCTCCATCAGCTGGGCCGGATGGCTGTAGTGGACCACCGCGGGCGCCACCTCCCGCAGCCCGCTGTAGAGGGATTCAAAATACCCCTCGCTCACACACTCCAAATTGTCGCTGAACTGGGTCACCTCCCCGTAGGACTGCACCCGATCCGCCAGCAACACCACTCTTCTGTCCAATGGCATGTCTCCTCCTCTCAGCCACTTCTGTGACCGACGATTTCGCTTTGCATTTACAATTTATATATATTGTAAATCAATTTATCTGGTAAACTAATAATAAAACGTGAATAGCTGATGAATCCGGGCTGCCTCTCCCCTCCCGAGGGGCCCAAAAACACCCTGGTTCAGGGTGTTTTTGCTTTTTGAGCAGAGCCAAGAAACCCGAACGAAAGCCGAGAAAGGAAGCAAAGAGATGATGATTTTGGGAGTTGCAGGCGGCCTTGGCCCCCTGGCCACCGCCTGTTTTCTGCGCCGCTGTGTGGAGATGACCGACGCCGGGAGCGACCAGGAGCACCTGGAGATCGCCCTTCTCAACCGCCCGTCCACCCCTGACCGCACCGCCTATATCCTCGATCGCAGCCAGCCCGACCCCCTGCCCGCCCTCACCGCCGCAGTCAAGGCCCTGGAAGGGCTGGGGGCGGGGCGGATCGCCATCCCCTGTGTCACCGCCCACTACTTTTTGGCCCCCCTCCAACAGGTGGTGGGGGTACCCATCCTCAACGCCCTGGAGGAGGCGGCTCTCTGTTTGCAGAGGGAGGGGGTGAGCAGGGTGGGCATCCTCGCCACCGAGGGGACCATTCGCACCGGCCTCCTGCAAAACGCCCTCGCCCGCCGGGGGATCGCGGCGGTGACGCCCGATCGGATCAACCAGCGCAGGGTGACGGACATCATCTACCGCGACATCAAAGCGGGCCACCCGGCCGACGCCGGCGCCTTTGCCCAGGTCAGCGACAGCCTATTGAAAAAGGGTTGCCAGTGTATTCTCTTGGGCTGCACCGAACTCTCTGTGGCCCGGGAAGAACTCCGCCTGGGCGGAGGGTACCTGGATATCCTGGATGTGTTGGCCCGCGCCTCTGTTTTGTCCTGTGGCGCCCGCCTCAAACCCGCCTATAAAACGCTCATCAGCGTTCAAAGAGAAGAGACATTTCCCTCGATCTGAGAAATATTTGTCAAAAGTCATTTTTCTCTGGATTTTTTGTGGAAAAAGAGGTATACTCATAAAGTAGTTGCGATTGTGTCGCAACTACTATTCTTTTGAAGTAGGCCGCGGCAGGGATTGCCGGTCGGCCGGGAGGTCCTCTTTTGTCTGCATTGCTGGAAACCCTTTTCGATATACTCCTCGACACCGCCATCGACGGCGTCAAGATGCTGCCCTTTCTCTTTGGGGCCTATCTGCTCATCGAGTACATGGAGCACCGGGCCAAAAATCTGCACCGGGCCCTGGGGGGGCCCTTTGGCGCGGTGGGGGGAGCCCTGCTGGGGCTGGTTCCCCAGTGCGGTTTTTCGGCCGCTGCCGCCAACCTCTACGCCCGGGGGCTCATCACCACCGGCACCCTGTTGGCGGTCTTTATCTCCACCTCTGACGAGGCCATCCCCGTACTGCTGGCAAACCCCGGCAGCTTGGGGCTGATGGGGCAGTTGCTCCTCACCAAGGCGCTGCTGGCAGTGGCGGTGGGGCTGATTGCCGACCTGTTCCTCCGCCGTGGGCGACGGGGGGAAAAGCCGTCCGCGCCGGCCGCCCACGAGGAGGAGCACCACCACCATCACCACGGCTGCGGCAGCTGTGACGCCTATCGGGGCCGCCATCCCCTGCTGCGGGCCGCAGCGGTGCACACCCTGCAGATCTTTGCCTTTGTCGTGGGCATCATGCTGGCCCTCAACCTGACCATCGCCCTCATCGGCACCGAAAATCTCTCCCGTCTGCTGCTGCAAAACAGCCTTTGGCAGCCGGTGCTGGCGGCTTTCATCGGCGCCATCCCCAACTGTGCCTCCTCGGTCTTGCTGACTGAACTCTACCTCTCCGGCAGCCTCACCTTCGGCTCGGTGGTGGCGGGGCTGACCACCGGTGCAGGGCTGGGGCTGGTGGTCCTATTTAAACAAAATCACAACAAGCGGCAAAACGCCCTCATCCTTGCGGCCCTGCTGGCCATCGGCATCGGCGCGGGAATTGCCCTGCAACTGTTGGGGTACTAGCGAAGTCAGACCGGCTGTTTTCAACCAAAGGGGTGTGGAATTGTGGAAAACCAGATGAGAGAAGAGGCCGCCGCCCTTCTGCGGCAGGGCGGGATGCGGATCACCCGCCAGCGTCAACTGGTGCTGGCCGCCCTCCTGCAGGCAGGCGGACCTCTGACAGCCGAAGCGGTGGCCGAGTGCATCGGCGACCCGGCCGGCTGCAACCGCTCCACCGTCTACCGCACCCTGGCCGCCCTGGAGGAGCGGGGGCTGGTCTACCGCCGCCTGGGCGCCGACGGCAGCGCCCTCTACGCCCTGCGGCGGGAACACCACGGTCATACCCTGCGCTGCCTTGTCTGCGGGCAGACACTCTCCCTCGGCCAGTGCCCGCTGGAGGGGTTGGAGCGGGAGATCTACGAGACCACCGGCTTTTTGGTGCAGGGCCACAGTTTGGAGTTTACCGGCGTCTGCGCCGAGTGCCGGGAAAAGACAAAAAAATAAAAAAAGGCCCCTGCCGGAACCAGTTTTCGGCAGGGGCCTTTTCGATTTGAAAAATCATCTTAATAGGATCATCAAGTTTTACAGCCCGTTGACCACATTCTGTGGCTTTCCGGCCAAAAAGGCGCGCAGGTTTTGCCCCAACACCTCCATCAGCCGGCTGCGGGCGGCCTTGGTCGCCCAGGCGATGTGGGGGGTAATAAAGCAGTTGGGCGCAGTCAGCAGGGGGTTGTCGGCGGCGATCGGCTCCACCGAGGCCACGTCAAAGCCCGCCCCGGCCAGACGGCCCGCCCGCAGGGCGTCGGCCACCGCCCCCTCGTCGCAGAGGGCGCCCCGGGCGGTGTTGAGGAGGATGGCCCCCTCCTTCATCCGGCGCAAGGCGTCGGCGCCGATCAGACCCTGTGTCTCGTCCGTCAGCGGGCAGTGGAGGCTGAGCACATCGCTTGTCCGCAGCAGTTCGTCCAGGGTGCAAAAGGCCATCCCCTCCCCCAGCAGTTCGGGCCGCCGGGTGCGGGTGTAGACGCGCACCTCCATCCCAAAGGCGCGGGCAATGGCGGCCGCCGCCCGGCCGGTGCTGCCAAAGCCCACCACCCCGAAGATCTTGCCACAGAGCTCGACCTGGGGTTTTTTCCAGTAGGAGAAGGTCTTGCAGCCGGTCCACTCCCCCGCCTTGACCGACTCGTCGTGCAGCCCCACCCCGTTGGCGATTTCCAGCAGCAGGGCAAAGGTCATCTGCGCCACCGAGGGGGTGGAGTAGCTGGGCACGTTGCAGACAAAGATCCCCCGCCGCGCCGCCTCCGCAATGTCCACAATGTTGTAGCCGGTGGCCAGCAGGCCCACCATCTTCATAGAGGGGCAGGCCTCCATCACCTCGCGGGTGATCTCCACCTTGTTGGTAAAGACGATTTCGCAATCCCCGATCCGCTGGGCGGCCAGTTCCTGGGGGGTGCCGTCGTAAAGGGTGAACTCCTCCACCTGGGAGGAGACCTCCTCCCAGCTCAAGTCCCCCGGGTTGAGGGTATATCCGTCCAAAACCACTGCCTTCACCGGGTCACCTCCTCGCTCTCCTCGTCCCCCCGCAGCAAAAACTGTTTGAGGGCCGGCAGGTTGTCCCGGGCGTCCTTCTGCCCCAGCTGGTAGAGGGCCTCCACCTGCTCGGGTTTGGCCCGCACCCGCCCCATCTGGATGCTCTCGCTGGGGCGGAGCACAAAGGCCTTCCCCTGTCCCTCCAACTGGGCCAGGGCCGCCGTCTGGCCGTTGTAGACCTGGGGGCGCTCCTTCACCGCGGCGACAAACTGGGGAAACTCCTTGTACACGCTCTTGATGGCGTGAAAGCTGTCCGGCTTTTTCTTCACATAGTCCTGGGGGCGGGTCAGCACCGCCACCACCCGGTCGTTCCCGTCCTCCAGCGCCCGCTGAAAGGGGATGGGGTCGGTGAGCCCGCCGTCCAGGTAGGCGGCCTTTTTCCAGACCACCATCGGCGTCATCAGCGGCAGGGAGGAGGAGGCCCGCACCGGGGTGAGGAAGCGGTCCATCCCCTCCTTCTCAAAATACTCGGTCATGCCGGTGTAGCAGTTGGTGGCGGTGGCGTAAAAGGTGGTATGGTTTTGGTCAAAGGCGTCAAAATCAAAGGGCACCAGCTCGGTGGGCAGGGTGTGAAAGAGGTAGTCCATGTTCATGAAACTGCCGTTTTTCATCAGCTGCCAGAAGCCGGCATACCGCTTGTCCAGGTACTTGGTGTTGATGGTGTACTGCCGCCCCTTCTGCCCCGAGAGGTAGGAGCAGGCGTTGCAGGCCCCCGCCGAGGAGCCGATGACGTAGGGGAAGGCGATCCCCTCCTCCAAAAAGACGTCCAGCACCCCTGCGGTGTAGGTCCCGCGGATGCCGCCGCCCTCCAATACAAGCGCTGTTTTCAATGGTTTTCCCTCCCTGTTCTGGTTTTGCCGGCGCCCTCTGCAAGGGGGCTGGTTTATCTTGCTCGGTTGTTTTGGCTGTGGTCAGTCGGTCGTTTTCTTCTGTGTCAACTGTAGGCGGGTCTGCTCCATCTCCTGCCGGATCTTTCCAAACTGGGTCAAAAAGACGGTGATGGTGGTCACGGCCGCCAAAAAGTCGGCCACCGGCTCGGCGGTGAAGATGCCGTCGGTGCCGAAGAAGTGGGGCAGGATGTAGATGAGGGGGATCAGGAGGATGATTTTGCGGAGAAGGGCCAAAAAGACGGAGATCTTTGCCTTCCCCAGGGCGATAAAGGCGTTTTGAAAGGCACACTGAGCGCCCATGATGAACATTGCAAAGAAGAAGATGTCCATCGCCCCCACCGCTGTCTCGGTCAGGGCCGGGTCGCTGGTGAAGATGGCGGTAAAGGCGGTGGGCGCCAGGCGGATGGCCAGCCACATGGCGACGGCGTAGACCATGCACAGGCCGACGGAATAGCTCACCGCCTTTTTGACCCGGTCGGCATTGCCCGCCCCGTAGTTGTAGCCGATGATGGGCTGGGCCCCCTGGGTAAAGCCCATCAGGGGCATCAGCAGCACCTGCATCACCGAGGAGAGGATGGTCATGGCCCCCACGTAGAGGTCGTTGCCGTAGAGCTGTAGGTTGGAGTTGAAGGCGATCTGCACCAAACTCTCGGTGGACTGCATGATAAAGGGGGCCATCCCCAGGGCCAGCACCTGCCCCGAGTGGGGGGTCCACAGCTTCAAGTTGGGCCGCTTGATTTTGAGGATGGTCTTTTTCGAGCAGAGGAAGGCGACGACCCAGACCGCCGACACCGCCTGGGAGAGGATGGTGGCCAGGGCCGCCCCCTGCACCCCCATCCCCAGCCCAAAGATGAAGATGGGGTCGAGGATGATGTTGAGCACCGCGCCGATGAGGACGGTCACCATCCCGGTGCCGGCAAACCCCTGGGAGTTGATGAAGGCGTTCATCCCCAGACTGGTCTGCACGAAGAGGGTGCCCAGCAGGTAGATGGTCAGGTAGCTGTCGGCGTAGGGCAGGGTGTTTTCACTGGCGCCAAAGGCCAGCAGCATCGGCCGCTTGAAGAGAAGGAAGACCGCCGTCAGCACCAGCCCCACCGCCACCAGCAGGGCCATGCAGTTGCCGAGGATGGACTCGGCCTCCTCCTTTTTCCCCGCCCCCAGGCGGATGCTGGTGAGGGGGGCGCCCCCCATCCCGATGAGGGCGGCAAAGGCCGAGATGATCATGATGATGGGCATCGACACCCCGACCCCGGTGAGGGCGGCGGCCCCCACCCCCTCCATCCGGCCGATATACATCCGGTCGACGATGTTGTACAGGGCGTTGATGAGCTGGGCCGTGATGGCGGGAATGGACAGCTTTAGCACCAGTTTAAAGATGTTTCCGTTGGCAAATTGACTCTGTTTTTCTGCGCTTGCTTCCAAATTGGTCTCTCCTTTCGGGGGTCTCCCCCGGTCATTTTCTACCAATGAATATAGTATCACAACTGAACGGTTTTCGCCATCCAAAACGCCCCTCTTTTGTCGGGTCGCGGGCAAAGGGCGGCGGTTTGGCGCAGCCCTTCCCTTGCGGGCGAAACCGAAGGATGGACACAAAAAAAGAGGGCAAACGGCAAAAACCGGCCCTCTTTTCAATACAAATAGTAGTATTTAGTTTTGTTTATACTAAATTTGGGAATAAAGACCTACCGGTAGGCCCCTGGGTCCCCTACCAACACAGCAGTAAAGTGTTCGTCCCGGTACCAGGAGTAGGCCATCTTGTGCAGTGAGTAGGAGGAGGTGTCGGCCCCCTGGTCGTTTTTCTTGATGGAGGACTCGTCGGTCAGGTTGTACCAGACCGAATCCAGGTCGCTGGCGGACAGCTCCACATCGGCGCAGAGGAACGTGGCGTCCACCCAGGGGCGCATCTCCTCGTCGCGCACAGAGCCGGTGTCCCACTGAAACTGGGCGGCCTTCAGGTAGCCCTTGTCGTTTTGCTCCACCCGCATCATCAACTGCCCCTCACCGGCGGCAAACTTGGCGTTCCAGGTGTTTTCAGAAAAGGTCATGGCCTCCCCCCAGTCGGCCGTCAGCCCCGCTTCTTGGCAGGCGCTCTGGTAGCGCTCCATCAGCTCGGCGGCGCCAATTTTTTTGCTGTGGCCCCGGCCGTTGAGAAAGTAGTTGACCACCCCCACCAGCAGCACCGCCGCACAGCAGAGCAGCACAATATTAAACAGCTTGCGCTTGGGGCTTTGTTCGCTCATCTTTTCCCTCTCCTTCTTCAGCTGGCCACCGGCTGGCCGCGGTGGCGCCCCGTGGGCGCAGGGCGCACATGGGCCCGCGCACCTGCCGCACCGTCAAGCCCTGCCGTGCGGTCGCCGGGCGCGCCATGGTACTTGGTCATGGGGCAGACAGCACTTTCACATCTGCCTGGCCGCCCCCGGTATAATGACCGCATTGCGGCTATTATACCATGGTTTCCAGCCGAGAAAAAGGCCTCTCCCCCCTGTCTGCGGGCGCAAAAAGGGCGGCCGGCCAAACAGGCCGCCGCCCTCTCGCGGGTGCAAAAGAAGTTCTATTTGGCCCGCAGTTCGGCGCAGGTCTTTTCCGCCAGGGCCAGGGCGTCGGCGGTCACCTCGGGGGTGAAGTGGGGATAGGGGCCGTACTGCAGCAGGTTGTACCCTGCGGCGATGTTGGCCATCACCGCCACCATCAGGTTGTCATACCCCTCGAAATAGGCGTACATGGCCGCCGCGGTGGAGCAGTTTCCGCAGCCGGTCTGGTCCACGAATTCGCCGATGTCGATGCTGGGGGCAAAGGCGTACTCTCCCCCCGACACCATGTACGAGCCCTTGGAGCCCACCCGGTAGAAACAGGGCTTGCCGTACTCCAACAGCTTTTCGAGCACCGCCTCTTCGCTGTCCACCCCGAAAAAGGCGAAGGACTCGGGCCGGTTCATGGTGTACATATCCACCTTGTCGATGATTTTCCAGGTCTTTTCCCGCACCTCTGGGTCTACCAGGCATTTGGTGGGGGGCTCCCACAGGATCTGGCAGCCGGTTGCCCGCACCTCGTCCACCCGCTGCCAGAAGGGCTCCTTCTCGTGGCTGTCGATGTACATGGCCTTGGCCCCTTGGCAGACGGCCAGCACCTGGTCGGCATTGATCCAGGTGGCCTCGCGGTTGCGGGCCTCAAACTCCGGCCCGTAGATGGAGTACTCGTAATAGGTGCCGTCCGGGTGGTACTTGACGATGTTGTAGTGGGTGTGTTCGAGCACCTTGCTCATCCCGTCCAGCTTCATGTTGTTGCGGGCCATCCACTCGCCGTAGTACTCCTCAAAATCGTCCCCCACGTTGGAGACGTAGAGCACGTCGTCGGTGTAGGTGCGCACCCCCTCCAGCGAGAAGATGGCGCCCCCCAGGTGGCAATCGCTCTTGGTGCCGTCGGCAAAGACCACGTCGTTGGTGATGGTCATTCCCGCCACAATGTATTTCACAGCCGCTCCTCCTTTGCAACAGGTTTTCGTACACCCCCACTATACCAGCAGGGGCGCGGCCTTTTCAAGAGCCGCGGCCCACATTGTAGGGTTGCCGGAAATGAACCCCTATCTCTGGGTGTTTTGCACAAAGAGGGGGGAATTTCAAAGGGGAAGGAGATAAAAAAAGGAGGTTCATGCCCGAAGATAGCGGGTGCACAGATCGCAGTTTGTGCGGTTGGCCCTGAAGATAAGTCGCTGGGTGAGGGGGCCAGTCTTCCTTTTGACAAAGGCCGCCGCTTTTTGGCGGCATACGGATCGATCCGTTATCTGTCTAAAAAAGGTACCCCTCTCTTTTTCTAAAAAATCTCTCTATTCCCCCTCTTTTCTGGCAAAATCGCTGGCGCAAGCCCCCACTTTTGCGGTACAATAAAAGCAAGAGAAAAACAGAAATTTTGCCGCCGCTGAGGGGGAGTTGCTCCCTTTCGGACGGTTGTCAGGAGGTGCAGAGCCGTGATCGTCAGCGCCAGCCGCCGCACCGATATCCCCTGCTATTACAGCCGCTGGTTCATCAACCGCATCAAGGCCGGTTCGGTCTGGGTGAGAAACCCCTTCCACCCCCGCCAGATCAGCGAGATCTCCCTCTCCCCCCAGGTGGTGGACGGGGTAGTGTTTTGGAGCAAAAACCCTGCCCCCCTCCTCCCCCTGCTGGGGCAGGTCCCCTACCCCTTCTACTTTCAGTTCACCCTCACCCCCTACGGCAGGGATCTGGAACCCGGCCTCCCCGAAAAGCGGCAGCTCATCGACCTGTTTTGGCAGCTCTCCCGGGCCACCTCCCCCAAACAGGTGGTCTGGCGCTACGACCCCATCCTCATCAGCCCCACCTACACGGTGGAGTACCACCTGCGCTCCTTTGACGCCATGGCCCACCGGCTGGCCGGGGCTGCCGACAGCTGCGTCATCAGCTTTCTCGATTCCTATCAAAAGACCGGCCGCACCGGCCGCGACCTGGGACTGCGGGCCCCCAACCGGGCCGAGATCGAGCGGCTGGCCCCCGCCTTTTCGGAGACGGCCGCGGCCTGCGGCTTTGGCCTCGCCACCTGCTGCGAGAGTGTCGACCTCTCTTCCTGGGGCATCTCCCACGGCCGCTGTGTGGACGCGGGACGGCTGGCCGCCATCTCCGGCATCCCCCTGCGCCACCTGCCCGACCGGGGGCAGCGCCCCGGCTGCGGCTGCTGTGAGAGCGTGGATGTGGGTGTCTATGACAGCTGCCTGAACGGCTGCCGCTACTGTTACGCCGGCGGGGGCGGGCAGTCGGCCCTGCGCCGGTATGAGCGCTACGACGAGTACAGCCCCCTGCTCTGCTCCTCCCTCTCCCCGGGAGACCAGGTCGCCAAGCGGGAGTCGGTCTCGCTGGTGGACGACCAGCTGCGGTTTTTCTGATACCTGTGCCCGGGCATTTGGCGCGCCCTTTTCCTTTCTTCAAACAAACCAGGCCGGCCCATCGGGCCGGCCTTCTCTGTATTTCGTTTGCTTTTTCACAGTAATAGGGCAAAATTTCGCCCCTGGAAATTGTTCACATCTCACAGAAAAAGGGGGAAAACTTCTATTTGCCAACCCCTCTGGGGTAGGGTACAATGATTTTGTAATATGCGGATTTATGTGCAAAACGCCGTATCAAAATAGAAGATGGAGGTATCCGAAGTCATGGAAAACACCAAGAAAATCCCCATTATCATCGACTGTGACCCCGGCATTGACGACGCCATTGCCATCATGCTGGCCCACTCCACCCAGAAATTCGACATCCTGGGCATCACCCCGGTGGCCGGCAACGTCGAGGCCAAACACACCCGGCGCAACGCCCGCGATCTGTCCGAATACCTGGGCATCAACTGCCCGGTGGCCTACGGGGCCGAGAAGCCCCTCCTCTCCTACGACATCTACCGCCCCGCCTCCGGCACCCACGGCGTCAACGGCCTGGGCCCGGTCACCCTGCCCCCGGCCAAAAACCCCGTCTACCCCAAGCCCGCCTGGGACTTTATCTATGAAAAGGCAGTCGAGTGCGGGGGCGAACTGGTCATCGTCGCCACCGGCCCCCTGACCAACATCGCCATCGCCCTTCTCAAATACCCCGAGCTGCCCAAGATGATCAAAGGCTTTTACATCATGGGTGGGTCCACCACCACCGGCAACGCCAACCCCACCGCCGAGTTCAACATCCTGGTGGACGTGCACGCCGCCGACATCGTCTTTAAATCCGGCCTGCTGGTGAACATGGCCGGCCTCAACGTCACTCTCAAAACCGGCCTGCCCCTGGACTTTCTGGCCGAGCTCTCCCAGATGGAGAGCCGGGTCAGCGACGTGCTCGCCGGGCTGGTGGAGGGCTATAAGGACGTCAAGCCCGACCGCAACGGCAAACTCTCCAGCATCATCCACGACGCCATCCCCTTCCTGATGCTCATCGACCCCGACATGGTCACCTACAAGCCCTGCCACATCGACATGGAGTGCCAGAGCAAGATGGGCGGCTATGGCGCCACCCTGCCCAACTACGTCATCAGCGAAGAGGCCCCCCACAACTGCAACGACATCCAGGACGTGGATATGGAGAAGTACATGCAGCTGTGTGTGGACATGGTCAAATTCTACAAATAAACGGGAGGGAAAACGAACATGAGCAAGATTCCTGTCATCATTGATTGCGATCCGGGCCACGACGACTTTATCGCCCTGGCCCTGGCCCTGGCCAGCGACAAGCTGGACGTCAAGGGCATTGTCACCGTCGCCGGCAACCAGACGCTGGAGAAGGTCACCGTCAACGCCCTCAAGGCCGTTGAGCTGATGGGCCGCACCGACGTGCCGGTGGTCGCCGGCAGCGCCAAGCCCATGCGCAAGGCCCATGTGCCGGTGCCCCAGGTGCACGGCGAGTCGGGGCTCGACGGCCCCTCTCTCCCCGCCCCCACCACCCAGGTGCTGGACAAAAACTTCGTCGATTTTTACGCCGACATCCTGCGCGAGAGCAGCGAGAAGGTCACCATCCTCGCCGTCGGCCCCCTGACCAACATCGCCACCCTCTTCTACTGCCACCCCGAACTGGTGGAAAAGGTGGCCGCCATCAACGTCATGGGCGGGGCCAACCGCGCCGTCGACTTTAAGGACTACCCCTGCAAGGGGGCCGAGTTCAACATCTGGCAGGACGCCGAGAGCGCCCACTACGTCTTTGATTTGGACGTGCCGGTGACCATGTTCGGCCTGGACATGACCTACCAGACCTGCGTCACCCCGGCCGAGTTTGAGCGCTTTGCCGCCGAGGGCGGCAAGGTGGGGAAGGTAGTCTCTGAGCTGTTGACCTTCTTCTACCGCTGCCAGGAGAAAAACGGCATGAAGGCCTGCCCCATCCACGACGCCTGCCCGGTGGCCTACACCATCGCCCCCGAGATGTTCCAGGTGGAGCACCGGGACATCACCGTCGAGTACGAGGGCGAACACACCTACGGCTTTACCTATGTGGACATGCGGATCTACAAGGAGCCCAGCAAGAAAAACTACTGGTGTGTCTCTACCGACCGCGACGCCTTTGTCGAGATGCTCATCAAGGCCTGCAAGTCCTACGACTAGGCGGGGCGATTGCTGCCTTTAAAAAGAAAAAAGAGAGCCGCCGGACGGAAGCCCGGCGGCTCTCTGCTGCTTTTTATACACTAGGGGCGAATGTAGGCGTACCCCTCGCCCTGTCTGCGGGTCAGCTCCAGAGCGGTCGCCAGCACCACCACCGCATAGGAGGGGATGTCCTTGACCCCCAGCCCCAGGTGATTGAGGGTGTTTTGGCTGACCGCCACATTGACTCCTCGCTTCACCAGGTCCTGCAGGGCGGCCCGCACCGGTTCCCCTGTCTCGTCGTGCAGGTTCAGCGGGTTGACCGCCGGCCCGTTGACCATGAATTCAATGACGATGTCGGTCTTGGTGTCCCTCCCGTAGTTGAGCATGTGAATGGCGTTTTTGATCGCCAGTTCCCACTTGGACGAGTCGCTCACATGAAAAATCGTGCGCATACTTTCCTCCTGACCCAATCGGTGGATGGCTTCTATCTTTAAGATATATGAACAATATGTCTATATTTGAGCTTAATGGTGAACAATATACAAACACTATTTTTGCTGTCTTGCTTTTCAACAGGGTTTTCCACAGATGTTGAAAACTGCCCTGTTGGGTGTTTGGGGAAAGAGAGAAAAAGGCGAAAAAGCCCATAAAAAAGCGTTTTGACAGCGCAGTGAGTCGAAAAAAGAGAGGCCGAGATGGGGGAGATAAAAAAGAAATCCACAGCAGCTATGTGGAAAAGGTTGAAAACCTGGCATTCTTTGTCCAATTATCTGAAAAAATCGCCCGGCCTTCGCCAAAAAAGCCGCCTTCCAACCGGAAGACGGCTTTTTTTGATAGATTTGATATCCAAAATCCTCCGTTTTGTCAGAAGGGGACAAATCGCCTTGGCATGGTCCCCTAAAAGAGATGGCTTGAGGGCGCAAAAGAAAGGCGGTTTTTGGGTATAGGGGATGCGAAATGGCCTCCCAAATCGTCGGTTCACCGGTGGCAGTGTGTGTGGTGCGGCCGCAAACCGTCGATGCCCTTTGAGGGGGAAGTCTGTATGACACCCTTTTCAGGCCGGTGGATACGGCCCGTTTTCTGGTGGCTTGATGTTGCGGGGCGGGTCCCTCATTGCGGCGGCAAAGGATCCCTCTCCGCATTTTTCTGAATTTTTTGCAGGATGGCGTACAGTTCCCGCCGCTCTTCTGCAGAGATGCCCGTCAGCGCAGAGCGCCAGAAGGCGGTCTTACAGTCGCCCAGGGGGGAGGCCAGCGCCCTGCCCTGCGGGGTGAGGCAGAGGTGGACGAGGCGGCGGTTCTGCGGGTCCCGCACCCGCTGCAGGTAGCCGCGCCCCTCCAGAGAGTCCACCACGGCGGAGACGCGGGACTTTGCCATCTGCCGGGCGCCGGAAAAGGCCGACGCGGTGTCCGCCACCGGCTCCGCGGCGAGGAAGAGGAGCAGTTCGATTTCCGACTGCGAGAGCCCTGTCTCTTCCCGCAGGGCGGCAAAGTGCTGCCGGTAGTGGCGGCAGAGGGTCTGCCGAAAGGAGAGGTAGTCAAACGCCACGGCGCTCCCCCTCCCCCTGCACGGCGGTCTGGGCGGCGGCCATCCGGCGGCTGGCGGTTTTTCGCAGGGGGCGGATGGAAAACAGGCAGACGGCGATGGTCAGCAGGTCGGCCGCGGGCTGGGACAGGTAGATGCCCACCACCCCTAGGACTTGGGGCAACAGCAGGATAAAGGGCAGGTAGAACAGCCCCTGGCGGATGAGGGAGAGAAAGAGGCCGTACCGGGCGGCGCCGATGGTCTGGTAGGTGATCGTCATCATGTAGCACAGGCCGAAGGCAGGGTAGAGCGCCACCTGTGAAATCAGCAGGTTGGCCCCGTAGTGGATGACGGCGGCGTTGCCGTTGAAGAGGGAAATCAGCGGCCGCGCCAGAAGGATGAAGACCACTTCGACGAGCAGGGTCAGCAGGAGCGAGGAGCGCAGGGCAAAGCGCACCGAGGTGTGAAACCGGTCCTCGTCCCTGGCGCCAAAGGCGTAGGAGGCCACCGGTTGATACCCCTGCATAAAGCCCATGATCACATAGCAGCCGATCAGCACCAGCCGCTGCACCACCCCGTAGGCAGCGATGATCAGGTCTGCGTCGGGCAGCGACTTGGCGGCGATGTTGGTGAGGGAGGTGGCCAGGGCCAGACAGAGTTGAATGACCGCCGAGGGCACCCCGATGAGGGTCACCGTCTTGAGGAGGTTCCAAGAGGGGTGGAAAAACGCGGGCTTGATTTTGACGGCAGAGCGACCGCTGGCAAAGAACCAGCCCAGAATGGCAAAGGTGACGAACTGCGAGACGGTGGTGGCCAGGGAGGCCCCACCGACCCCCAGCCCCAGCCCCCAATCAAACATAAAGATGGGGTCGAGAACGACGTTGAGGGCCGCACCGACGATGACGGCGATGGAGGAGATCTTGACCGATGACTCCGCCCGCGCCACACAGTTCATGCTCTGGGCGGGAAGGTTGAAGAGGGCGGCGATAAACATCCAAAAGGCGTACTCCTTGGCCTGCGGCATCACCGCGGCAGAGGCGCCGAAGGAGCGCAGCAGCGGCTCCATAAAGAGGAGGCCGCCGAGACAGAGAAGGGCGCCGATCCCCAGGGACAGCCCCACCACCGTGGTCGCGGTGACGTTGGCCCCCCGGCTGTCTTTGGCCCCCAGTTGCCGGCCGACCAAGACCGCGGCGCCGGCGGCAAAAATGTTTTCCACCGACACCATGATCAGCAGCAGGGGCAGGGTGACCCCCACCGCCGCCAGGGCGAGGTCGGAGTGGAGCATGCCGATGTAGGCGGTGTCCACAATGTTGTAGACGGCCTTGGCCAACAGGGCCAGGGTGGCGGGGACGGCCAATTTGACAATGGCCTTTGAGGGGGCCATCTCCCCCAGAACGGATGGATTTGTCTCACGCATGGGTGTTTTCCTCCTCACCTGGCTCGATTACGCCGTACAAAAGGGTCAAGACGGCCCTCTGACAGAACTGCTCCCTGGCCTGCAGGTCAAAGTCCGGTCCCCCAGACATCTGAAAGCGGGCGTTGATGAAGTCCTGGTAGAGGCGGAACGTCTCGATCACCTCGGACCGGCTCACCTCTCCCCGCAGGGTGACCTGGGAGAGGAGGGCGTCCAAAATCTCGATGTTGAAGCGGTCAAAATCCGACCGGGCCTCCTCGATGGCTGGGCGCAGGTGCTCCGGCGGGGCGATCACCGCCTCGCAAAAGATCCTTTGCTGTTCTGGATGTTCTTCAAAATAGGTCAGCCGGGCGGAGAAATACCGGTTGAGCTGCTGGGGGATGTCCCCCGTCGAGGGCTGGTAGCGGCCTTGCAAAAAGGCGGTCAGCCCGTCGAAACACGCCTGTACGCAGGCCAGGTAAAGGGCGTCTTTGTCCTGAAAATAGTGGTATAAAATGCCCTTGGAAATCTCCCCCGCCGCACAGATGGCGTTGGTGGAACTGAGCCCGTACCCCTTCTCCGCGAACTCCCGCCGGGCGCTGTCCATGATTTTTTGCCGGCTGATGAGGTTCTTCTCTTCCCGTTTCATAGGCACCTCCAAAAAAATAGACCAGTTGGTTTGTTTTTATCTTAGCACAAACAGACCAACTGGTCAATATTTTGTTTTACAAAAAAAGGACGGCGGCTGGAGAAGTTGCAGCCGCCGTCCCTTGGGGACAAATCCTATTTTTTTCCGATCAACCGCACTTGGAGAAACCGCAGTTGCGGCAGGTCACGCAGCCGCCCTCGTGCTCCAGGGCACTGCCGCACTCGGGGCAGGTGCGCAGGGCGTGGGTGGGCAGGTGGTAGCCGATCCAGGCCTTTTCGGCGTGGGGGGTCTCGGTGCGCTTGGCGGGGGCTTCCGGGTGCCGGGTGGAGCTGGGGATGGTGGCCCCCTGCTCCGCGCCGCCGCCCTTCAAGAAGTCGTCCACCTTCTTGACGATCTTGGCGATGGCGTCCGGGCAGGAGGTGCAGCTCATCCCCTGCTGGCGGATGGTGGAGGGGCAGCGGATCCCCTTGAGCTGGTCGATGATCTCGTCCGCCGAGATGCCGGAGCGCAGGGCGATGGAAGTGAGGCGTGCGGTGGCCTCCGACTGGCTGGGGCAACCCCCCGCCTTGCCGGTGTTGGTAAAGACCTCCACGATCCCCTCTTTGTCGTAGTTGACGGTGATATAGAGGTTGCCGCAGCCGATCTTCATCCGCTCGGTGAAGCCGTTGACCACCTCCGGCCGGGGCCGGGGCCCGATTTGGCGGGTGGGCAGGGCGGGGACCTCCTCCTCTTTGGAGCCGTCGTTGACCTTGCCGATGTTGAGCACCTGGCTGTCCCGGCTGCCGTCGCGGTAGATGGTCACGCCCTTGCAGCCCAGGCGGTAGGCCAGCATGTACACCTGGGAGACGTCCTCCAAAGTGGCGGTGTGGCCGAAGTTGACCGTCTTGGAGACGGCGTTGTCGGTGTACTCCTGGAAGGCGGCCTGCATCTTTACGTGGTACTCAGGGGTCACGTCGTGGGCGCAGACAAACACCCGGCGGATGTCCTCGGGGATCTCCTCGATGTGGGCGATGGTCCCCTCTTTGGAGATGCGCCGCATCAGCTCGTCGGAGTAGAGGCCCCGCTCCTCCAGCAGCTGCTTGAGCACCGGGTTGACCTCGATGAGCTCGGTCCCGTCCATCACGTTGCGGATAAAGACGTAGGCGAAGACCGGCTCCACCCCCGAAGAGCACCCGGCGATGATGGAGAGGGTGCCGGTGGGGGCGATGGTGGTGACGGTGCTGTTGCGGCGGGCCGCCCCGTCTTTGAGGATGCTCTCTTCAAACAGGGGGAAAGCGCCCCGCTGCTGGGCCAGCTCCTCGCTGGCCTCGTGTCCCACCCGGTTGATGAAGGACATGATCTCCCGGGCGGCCGCCACCCCTTCGTCCGAGTTGTAGGAGATGCCCCGCAGCAGCAGCATGTCGGCAAATCCCATCACCCCCAGGCCGATCTTGCGGGTGGCCTTGGTGGTCTCGTCGATTTTGTCCAGGGGGTACTTGTTCACATCGATGACGTTGTCCAAAAAGTGGACGGCGGTGCGCACCGTTTTTTCCAGCTTCTCCCAGTCCACCTCGCAGCCGTTTTTGCTCTGTTTGAGCATCTTCACCAGGTTGATGGACCCCAGGTTGCAGCTCTCGTAGGGCAGCAGGGGCTGTTCGCCGCAGGGGTTGGTGCTCTCGATCGGCCCCTGGCCGGGGACCACGTTGTCCCGGTTGAGCCGGTCCAGGAAGATGATGCCGGGCTCGCCGTTTCTCCAGGCGCCCTCCACGATCTTGTCGTAGACCATCTTCGCCCCCAGGGAACCCACCACCTTTTTGGTGGAGGGATCGACCAGGTCGTACTCGCCGTCGGCGATCACCGCGGCCATGAACTCCTCGGTGATGCCCACGCTGATGTTGAAGTTGGTGATGTCGGCGTTGTTTTTCTTGCAGTCGATAAACTCCAGGATGTCCGGGTGATCCACCCGCAAGATCCCCATGTTGGCCCCCCGCCGGGTGCCGCCCTGCTTCACCGCCTCGGTGGCCATGTTGAACACCCGCATAAAGCTGATGGGGCCGCTGGCCACCCCGCCGGTGGACTTGACGGCGCTGCCGCAGGGGCGCAGCCGGGAGAAGGAGAAGCCGGTGCCGCCGCCCGATTTGTGGATCAGGGCCGCCTGTTTCACCGCCTCAAAGATGTCCTCCATCGAGTCGGCCACCGGCAGCACAAAGCAGGCCGACAACTGGCCCAGGGGGCGCCCGGCATTCATCAGGGTGGGGGAGTTGGGGAGGAACTCCAGGTTGGTCATCGCCTCGTAGAATTCCTTTTCCAGCGCCTCGGTGGAGGCGCCGCCGGTATAGGGCTTGTCCGCCCCGGCGATGGAACCGGCCACCCGGTGGAACAATCCCTCCACCGTCTCGGTCACCTTCCCGCTCTCGTCGCGTATCAAATACCGCCGCTCCAGGACGGTCTCTGCATTCTTTGAAACTGGCATTTCGCTTCTCTCCTCTTTCTTCGATCCGGGGCTTTGCCGCCCCGCAGAAAACCGCTGGTCGGCCATAACACCATATATTGTATCACTGCTAGGGTATAGGGGCAATATCTGTTATCGATCCAGCGGCCCGAAAAATAGAGAAGATTCTTCCCCCCTTTTGTGCAGAAGGGAAAATATCGAGTTTCCAATATTTTCTTGGCCGGTTTTGCGGGCGGACGAGAAAGGGAAAGAGAGACAGGGCCGCGCCGGTTTGGGCGGGGCCGACGGCGGCGAAGGGGGCGTAGGAGGGGCAGAAGGGGTGGAGAGAAGCGATGGAAGGGGGTGACGAGGAGACGTTCCGGCAAACCCGTCCCCGCGTGGCGTGGGGCCCCCCCTGAACCGCCTGCCCAACTTTGCCTGTAAATGGCTCGGGGGAGGAGAGGCCGCTGGGGGAAAAGGGGCGCTCCTCCGGCAGCTTCCCCCCAGCCTCTTTCCGCAAAAGCGCCCTTCCCTTCCTCTCTGTCTCCCCCTTTGCGGCAAAAGGAGAGGGCGCGCCCCCCTCTCCCGGGAAGGCGCGCCCTCTTCTATTTCTCGCGGGAAAACTCAGCTGTTTTTCCCCTGTATGTACTCGTCAATGGCGGTAGCGGCCTTTTTGCCCGCCCCCATGGCCAGGATGACGGTGGCTGCGCCGGTCACGGCGTCGCCCCCGGCGTAGACCCCCTCGCGGGAGGTGAGGCCGGTCTCCTCGTCGGCGATGATGCCGCCCCACCTCTGGGTCTCCAGCCCCGCGGTAGTGGACTTGATCAGCGGGTTGGGGGAGGTGCCGATGGCCATGATCACGCAGTCCACGTCCAGCACGAACTCCGAGCCCTCTTTTACCACCGGGCGGCGGCGGCCCGACTCGTCGGGCTCGCCCAGCTCCATCTCCACGCACTCGATGCCGCCCACCATCTTGTTCTCGTCGGGCAGGATCTGTACCGGGTTGCACAGCAGCTTGAAGATGATGCCCTCTTCCTTGGCGTGCTCCACCTCTTCGCGGCGGGCGGGCAGCTCCACCTCCGAGCGGCGGTAGACGATGTAGACCTCTTCGGCGCCCAGCCGCTTGGCGCAGCGGGCCGCGTCCATGGCCACGTTGCCGCCGCCCACCACGGCCACCTTTTTGGCGTGCTCGATGGGGGTGTCGGCCCCCTCTTTGTAGGCCTTCATCAGGTTGACCCGGGTCAAGAACTCGTTGGCCGAGTAGACCCCCTTCAGGTTTTCCCCGGGGATGCGCATGAACCGGGGCAGCCCCGCGCCCGAGCCGATAAAGACCGACTCGAAGCCCTGCTCGAACAGCTCGTCGATGGAGAGCACCTTGCCGATGACCATGTTGGTCTCCACCTTGCAGCCAAGGGCCTTTAGGCCGTCGATCTCCTTTTGCACGATGGCCTTGGGCAGCCGGAACTCGGGGATGCCGTAGACCAGCACCCCGCCGGCCAGGTGAAGGGCCTCAAACACGGTCACGTCATAGCCCTTTTTCACCAGGTCGCCGGCGCAGGTCAGGCCCGAGGGGCCCGAGCCGATGACGGCCACCTTGTGCCCGTTGGGGGCGGGGCGCTGGGGCGCCTCGGTGCTGTGGCTGTTGTGCCAGTCGGCCACAAACCGCTCCAACCGGCCGATGGCCACCGGCTCCCCCTTGATGCCCCGCACGCATTTCCCCTCGCACTGGGTCTCCTGGGGGCAGACCCGGCCGCAGACGGCGGGGAGGGAGCTCTGCCGGGCAATCACCTGATAGGCCCCCTCAAAATCCCGCTCCTTCACCTTGTCGATGAAGGCGGGGATGTCGATGGCCACCGGGCAGCCGCCCACGCAGGGGGCGTTTTTGCAGTGCAGGCAGCGGTTTGCCTCGTCCACGGCCTGCTCCTCGGTGTAGCCCAGGGCCACCTCTAAAAAGTTTTTGTTGCGCACATCGGGCGCCTGAGAGGGCATTTCATTTTTCTTTAAAGACATGTTGGGCACGGTTACTGCACCTCCTTGGCAAACAGGTTGCAGGTCTCTTCCCGGGCCTGCTTCTCAAAATCCCGGTACATGCTCGAGCGCTCGATGGCCTCGTCAAAGTCCACCAGGTGGCCGTCAAAGTCGGGGCCGTCCACGCAGGCGAACTTGGTCTCGCCGCCCACCGTCAGCCGGCAGCCGCCGCACATCCCGGTGCCGTCGATCATGATGGGATTCATGCTCACCACCGTCTTGATGCCGTAGCCCTTGGTGAGGGCGGCGACGAACTTCATCATCACCAGGGGGCCGATGGCGATGACCTCGTCATACTGCTCCCCGCTCTCGATGAGCTCTTTCAGGGCATCGGTCACCAGCCCCTTGCGGCCGCTAGAGCCGTCGTCGGTCATGATGACCAGCTTGTCGCTGACCGCCTCGAACTCCTCCTGCAAAATCACCAGGTCGGTGTTGCGAAAGCCCACCACCGAGTGGACTTCTGCCCCCTGCTGGTGCAGTTTCTTGGCGATTGGGTAGGCGATGGCGCAGCCCACCCCGCCGCCGATGACGGCGACCTTGTGCAGCCCGTCGGTGTGGGAGGGGGTGCCCAGGGGGCCCACAAAGTCCTGCAGGCACTCGCCCTCTTCCAGGTGGTTCAGCTTTTCGGTGGTGGCCCCCACGATCTGAAAGATGATGGTGACCGTCCCCTTTTCGCGGTCGTAGTCGGCGACCGTCAGGGGGATGCGCTCCCCTTCGGCGTCCACCCGCAGGATGATGAACTGGCCCGGCTGGGCCTTTTTCGCCACCAGCGGCGCGTCGATCTCCATCCGGGTGACGGTGGGGTTGAGCACCTCTTTTTTGACAATTTTGTACATAGGTGTGTCGCTGCTCCTTTCGCAGGCCCCGGCAGTTGTCCGGGCGCGGCAGATTCGTTGGCTCTTCTCACTTCTAATACTATACACGATATCGGCGAAAAAACAAGGTGCGGCCCTCTGGGGCAGCAGCAGGCGAGGGGGACTTTTGCCAAGTCCCCCTCGCGCCAGCGCGCGCCCCGCCGGGGGGCCGCCCTTCTTCTGTGTGCAGTTTGTTAGAAGTCGATCTCCAGGTCGTAGTAGCAGGCCTTCAGCAGCTTCTCCATCTCCTCCTGGGTGGGGATGCGGGGGTTGGACCCGGTGCAGGCGTCGCTGATGGCCAGGGCCGCCACGTCGGCCAGCTTGTCGCCAAACTCCTTCTCGTCGATGATGCCGCCCTCGTAGTCCTTGATGCAGGTGGGGATGTTCAGAGAGGCGTTCATGGCCTTCAGCTCGGCGATCAGGGCGTCGGTTAGGGCGCAGTCGCTCTCCCCCTGCAGGCCGATGAAGCGGGCGATCTCGGCGTAGCGGGCGCAGGCCTCGGGGTTTTTGGCGTTGTACTTGATGACCTTGGGCAGGTACATGGCGTTGGCGCAGCCGTGGACGATGTGGCCGCCGCTGTACGCCGCGCCGGTCTTGTGGGCCATGGAGTGGACGATCCCCAGCAGGGCGTTGGAGAAGGCCATCCCGGCCAGACACTGGGCGTCGTGCATCCGGTCGCGGGCTTCCATGTCGCCGTCGTAGGACTTTTTCAGATCCTCGTGGATCATCTTGATGGCGTGCAGGGCCAGGGGATCGGTGTAGTTGCAGTGCAGGGTGGAGACGTAGGCCTCAATGGCGTGGGTCATGGCGTCCATCCCGGTGTGGGCGGTCAGCTTCTGGGGCATGGTCTCGGCCAGATCCGGGTCGACGATGGCCACGTCGGGGGTGATGTTGAAGTCGGCCAGGGGGTATTTGATTCCCTTCTGGTAGTCGGTGATAACGGCGAAGGCGGTCACCTCGGTGGCGGTGCCGGAGGTGGAGGGGATGGCACAGAAATGCGCTTTCTGCCGCAGGGTGGGGAAGGAGAAGGGGGTGATCAAGTCCTCAAAGGTGGTCTCGGGGTACTCGTAAAAGGCCCACATGGCCTTGGCGGCGTCGATGGGGGAACCGCCGCCCATGGCGACGATCCAGTCTGGCTCGAACTCCTGCATCATGGCGGCGCCCTTCATCACCGTCTCCACTGAGGGGTCGGGCTCGACGCCCTCAAAGAGCTTGACCTCCATCCCGGCCTCGTTCAGGTAGGAGACCACCCTGTCCAGAAAACCGAAGCGCTTCATGGAGCCGCCGCCGACCACGACGATGGCCTTGTTTCCCTTCAGGTTTTTCAGCTCTTCCAGAGCGCCCTTTCCGTGATACAGGTCCCGGGGCAGTGTAAACCGTGCCATAAAAAATACCTCCTTGAAATAGGTGATAAAATTGGTTGGTTAAAAGCAAGGAAGAGGGGTGGTCAGGGGTGATGGCCCGCTCCCGGCCGCCCTTTTCTCGCTTCGTTAATAGTTTAACACTCCGCCTCTCAAATGGGAAATGAATTCGTGGCATGGCGATATGCCTTTCGGTGCATAGGCCCGTAGCGCAGAGAAGACCCCGTCGCACAGCGACGGGGTCTGTCCCTCTTTTTCAGTGGTATTCGGTCTCCCCCAACTCCCGGATGGTGGCGGTGAGTTTGGCGATAAAGGCCCGGTCCAGTTCGCTGAAGCGGTAGCCCTTGGCGTAGATGATCAGGTCCTTATAGCGCTCGCTCTTGCGGTGGCAGCGCCGCTGTACCAGGCGGCAGCGGGTCAGCACCTCCTGGGGGACGGGGGAGGCCCAGATGTAGGAGGAGGGGACGGCCTGCAACAGGTCAAACTGGCTCCCCCGCTCGTAGAGGGCGATCCGCCGCGCGGGGAGGGGGTCGCCCTCCCTTCCCGCCGACCGAGCGGCGGTGGGGTGGCTCAAGTCCCCGTGTTCCAGCAGGATGGAGGAGGCCAGATCCCGCTCGTAGATGGTCTCCTGCCGGGCCAGCGGGTGGTCCTGGGAGAGGAGGAGCAGGGGTTCAAACTCCCAGAGGAGGTGGTGCTGCAATTCCCGCTCGTAGAGCAGGCGGAGAAAGTACTGCTCCTGCGGCGGCGAGGTGCGCAGGATGCCCAGCCGGTAGTCCCGCCCCGCCACACAGCCGACGGCGTCCAGGGACCCGGTCTCTTTAAAGTCGATCTCCATCCCCCCGGTGCTCCCCAAGGAGTGGACGAACTTGGTGAAGGCGTGGGTGACATAGCTGGCCCGGGGCACCGCCACGCTGAAGGAGATGCGCTCGGTCTCCCCCCGGCGGTAGCGGGCCTCCAACTGGTCCACCTGTTCCAAGATCGAGCGGGCCCGCTCCAAAAAGTCGGCCCCCTGCTTGGTGGGGAGCAGGCCTTTGGGGGTCCGCTTGAAGATGGCCATCCCCAGGTCGGCCTCCAGCTTTTTCACGGCCTTGCTCAGGTTGGGTTGGGTGGTGTAGAGGTTGTCGGCCGCCTGGGTCATGGAGCCGGTCTTCTCCACCTCGAGCGCGTACCGAAGATGCAGCAGGTTCAGTCAAATCGCCCCCTTCCGGCAGATCGTCTTACCCTACCAGTATACCACAGCCGCCCCGATTTTCGCCCGCCCCAGGCCGATATTTCCCCCATTTTTTCCCCGCGGGGGGAAATAAAAAGCCCCCGGCAGAACCTGCCAGGGAAAGGGGCGAGACCGGCCGGTCAGGAGATGGCGTCGAGCACGACGTCATACAGATGACAGGGATACAGCTGCAACCGGGTGCAGAGCGCGGCCAACTGCTCGACAAACGCCTGCTCACAGGAGACGTCCGAGACAAAGGCCACCTCCTCACTCCCGCCGGAAGAGACCTCTAGCGCCCGGATGCCGTAGCCGGTGTAGGGACCGATTTCACAGTGTTCTAGGGTCTCTTTGACCACCGTGTACTGGAACACGCAAACCCACCTCCTCCCGGAACACCTCGACATCAAGCTGTAAGAACAGGATCAGTCGAAGCAGGATTTCGGAGCTGGGAAGGGCGATCCCCTTTTCAATTTTTTGGTACCACCGCACAGAGATGCAAACGGCCTCTGCGACCTGCGCCTGGGTGAGGCGTCGCTCGCTGCGGGCGTGCAGGATTTGGGTCGAAAAGGCAGATTTCAAAGACAAAACGACGACCTCCCCTATAAAGGAAGTTTATATTTGTTTTTCCGCCTTTACCACGAACTATGTGTTCACCTTGTAGGAAGTGCACTTTTCCCCTTTCGACCGTTTTAAGAAATGGTGTAATCTGTCTAGCAAGTTTTATCGAATACTGTCAAAATGAGCTCTGCCGCGCTTTTGATGGAAAAGAACACCCGGCTGAAAAACTCAAAGACTCCCCTTTTATTGTACTTGATAAGGGGGAAAAAAGAGACGCATTCTCAACATACAGAACAAAAAATGTCGAGATATTATCAAGAAAGAAATGGGAATGATAAATTTTTTTTATTGCTATTTAGCCCCCCTTTTCTCCCTCAAAAGAAAAGGGGGCCGCACCGGTCGGCGCAGTCCCCTTTATCGGAAAGCGATTTAGTTTTTGGGCGCATAGAGCTCTCGCAGCCCCAGCAGGCGCCGGTATTTTTCCCCGGCCGCCGCCCCGGCCCGCTCAAACAGGGCCTCCGCCCGCTCGGGAAAGGCTTTTTGCAGGGCAGTGTAGCGGATTTCCTCCTCCAAAAAGTCGCGGTAGGTGAGGGTCGGCTCCTTGCTGTCGAGCACGAAGGGGTTTTCCCCTGCCGCCTGCCGGCGGGGGTCAAAGCGAAACAGCTGCCAGTACCCGGTCTCCACCGCCCGCTTGATTTCGCTTTGGGCGTTCACCAGCCCACCCCTGATGCCGTGGCTGATACAGGGAGCGTAGCAGATGACCAGCGAGGGGCCGGGATAGCTCTCCGCCTCCACCAGGGCCTTGACGCACTGGTTGTAGTCGGCCCCCATCCCCACCTGGGCCACATAGACGCTGCCGTAGCTCATGGCCATGGCCGCCAGATCCTTCTTCTGGGCCTCTTTCCCGGCGGCGGCAAACTGGGCCACCGCCCCGGTGGGGGTCGCCTTGGAGGCCTGGCCGCCGGTGTTGGAATAGACCTCGGTGTCAAAGACCAGCACGTTTACATCCGCGCCGGAAGCCAGCAGGTGGTCCAGCCCCCCGAAGCCGATGTCATAGGCCCAGCCGTCGCCGCCAAAGGCCCAGCAGGACTTTTTGCTCAGAAAATCCCCCTCGGCCAAAATGGCCTTGGCCAGTTCGCCCTCCTCCCCCAGCAGGGCCTTTTGCAGGGCGTGGGCGGCGGCCGCGTTTTCCGCCCCCTGCTCCAGGGTGGACAGGTAGCGCTCGCAGGCCTCTGCCAGCGGTCCAGCGGCCTGCTGCCGCAACTGCTCGACCCGGCCGATCTGGCGGCGGCGCACCGTGTCCAGGGCCAGGTAGATGCCGTAACCGAACTCGGCATTGTCCTCAAAGAGGGAGTTGGCCCAGGCCGGGCCCCGCCCCTCCTCGGTCACGGTGTAGGGGGTGGCGGGATAGCTGCCGCCCCAGATGGAGGAGCAGCCGGTGGCGTTGGCGATCACCATCCGCTCCCCGAAGAGCTGGGTCACCAGCTTGGCATAGGGGGTCTCCCCGCAGCCGCCACAGGCCCCCGAAAACTCCAGCAGGGGGCGCCGGAACTGGCTGCCCTTGACGGTGGTGGGCTTGAACTTTTCCAGCACCTCCGGCTTGGGGGACAGCGCCTGCCCGTAGTCAAAATGGGGCTGCTTTTGCCGCTGGCTGTCCAGGGGGCGCATCACCAGCGCCTTCTCCCCCTTTTTGCCGGGGCAGACGTTGGCGCAGGAGCCGCAGCCGGTGCAGTCCAGCTGAGAGATGGTCACCGCAAAGGAGAGGCCCGGCATCCCCGTCATGGGCACCGCCTCCATCCCCTCGGGGGCCGCCTCCAGCTCCTGGGCGCTCATCACCGCCGGGCGGATGACGGCGTGGGGGCAGACGTAGGAGCAGAAGTTGCACTGGATGCAGTTTTCCGGCACCCAGGTGGAGACGTCCACCGCGATCCCCCGCTTTTCAAAGGCGGCCGACCCCTGGGGCAGGGTGCCGTCCTCCCGCCCGAGAAAGGCCGACACCGGCAGGGAATCCCCCCGCTGGGCGGCAATGGGGTCTTGGATGTCGCGCAGGTAGCGCTCCATCTCTGGCCCGGCGTGGTGGCTGTTTTGGTCCCGCTCCTCCCCTGCGGCCTGGGCCCAGTGGGCGGGCACCTCGACGCGGCGCACCGCAGCAAAGCCCTGGTCGATGGCCGCCTGGTTCATGGCCACCACCTGTTCCCCCTTGCGGCCGTAAGAGGCCTCGGCGGCAGCTTTCATGTAACCGACGGCCTCCTCGGCAGGGATGATTTCGGTCAGCTTGAAAAAGGCCGCCTGCAGGATGGTGTTGATCCGCCCCCCCAGGCCGATTTCCCGGGCAATTTTCACCCCGTCGATGGTGTAGAGGGCGATGTTGTGCGCGGCCATATACCGCCGGGCGGCGGCGGGCAGGTGGTGCTCCAGCTCCTCGGGGCCCCAGCTGCAGTTGAGGAGGAAGGTCCCCCCGTCGGCCAGGTCCTCCACCATGGGGTAGCGGCCCAGGTAGGCGGGGTTGTGGCAGGCCACAAAATCCGCCTTGCGCACCAGATAGGTGGACTTGATGGGCGCCTTGCCGAAGCGCAGGTTGGAGATGGTCAGCCCGCCCGACTTCTTGGAGTCGTAGCTGAAATAGGCCTGTACCCGCAGGTCGGTGTGGTCGCCGATGATTTTGATGGCATTTTTGTTGGCCCCCACCGTCCCGTCGGAGCCCAGCCCCCAGAACTTGCAGTTGACCGTCCCCTGGGGGATGGTGTCGGGCAGTTCGATCTCCCGGAGGGAGAGATGGGTCACGTCGTCCTCAATGCCGATGGTGAAGCGGGGCTTTTCCCCCCGCTTGCCGTTGGCGAACACGGCGGCGATCTGCCCGGGGGTGGTGTCCTTGGAGCCCAGGCCGTAGCGCCCGGAGTAAAGGGGGATGTGGGCAAAGGGGCTTTCTCGCAGGGCGGCGGCCACGTCCAGCCAGAGGGGCTCTCCCACCGAGCCGGGCTCCTTGGTGCGGTCCAGCACCGAAATGGCCTTCGCCGTCTCCGGGATGGCCGCCACCAGCCGGTCGGGGCAGAAGGGGCGGTAGAGCCGCACCTTCACCACTCCGGTCTTTTCCCCCTGGGCGTTCAGGTAGTCCACCGTCTCCTCGGCGGTGTCGCAGACCGACCCCATGGCCACGATGACCTGCTCGGCGTCGGGGGCGCCGTAGTAGTCAAAGAGGTGGTAATCGGTGCCCGCGGCTCGGTTGACCTTTTCCATCTGCGCCTCCACCACCTGGGGGAAGGCGTCGTAAAAGGGGTTGGACGCCTCCCTGTTTTGGAAGAAGACGTCGGGGTTCTGGGCGCTCCCCCGCAGCACCGGCCGCTCGGGGTTGAGGGCCCGGCGGCGAAAGGCGTCCACCGCCTCCCAGTCCACCATCTCCCGCAGGGTCTCCCGCTCCCAGACGGCCACCTTTTGAATTTCGTGAGAGGTGCGAAACCCGTCAAAGAAGTGGATCACCGGCACCCGCCCGGCAATGGCCGAGAGGTGGGCCACCGCCGCCAGGTCCATCACCTCCTGGGGGTTCTGGGCGCAGAGCATGGCCGCTCCGGTCTGGCGGCAGACGTAGATGTCCGAGTGGTCGCCGAAGATGGAGAGGGCGTGGCTGGCCACTGCCCGGGCCGACACGTGGATCACCCCCGGCAGCAGTTCCCCCGCCATCTTGTAGAGGTTGGGCAGCATCAGCAGCAGCCCCTGGGAGGCGGTGTAGGTGGCCGTCAGCGCCCCCGCCGCCAGGGAGCCGTGCACCGCTCCGGCGGCGCCCCCCTCTGCCTGCATTTCCACCACCCGCACCGGCTGGTCAAAAAAGTTTTCCCGCCCCTCAGCGGCCCAGCGGTCGGTCACCTCCGCCATGGGCGACGAGGGGGTGATGGGGTAGATGGCCGCCACCTCGGTAAAGGGGTAGGCCGCATAGGCCGCGGCGGTGTTCCCGTCCATGGTCATGGTTTTTCTCGCCATATTGGTTCCTCCTTTTGCGGGCCGCCCCCTTTGGGGTGCGGCTCTCTTCTAATAGGGAGGATGGCCGCTTTGCCACTCGTTCAGACCGGCGGGAAGGAAAAAACTGCGCCGCCTCGCCTATCCAGGTCCTCTCCCTACCTCCCGGGTCGGCCCTTTTCTTTTGAGTCTCACTTTCCCCCTCTCCCCGGCCCATCCTTTCCCTTCCGGCCGGCTTTTTCTTCCCTGGTGCGCTTTTTCTTTTTTCAGCCCGCTCTTCTCTTTCCCCTGCCGTCGCCGCTTCTCCTTTTTCGGCGCGCGCTCTTCTCTCTTGGCGCGCTTCCCTTTTCTCCGGCCTGCCGTTCTTTTCTCCGGCCTGCCGTCCTCTTCCCCGGCCTGCCGTCCTCTTCCCCGGTCCGCTGTTCTCTTCCCCGGCCTGCTGTCCTCTTCCCCGACCTGCCGTCCCCTTCCTCGGCCTGCTGTCCTCTTCCTCGGCCCGCTGTCCTCTTCCTCGGCCCGCTGTCCTCTTCCCCGACCTGCCGTCCTCTTCGCCGGCCTGCCGTCCTCTTCGCCGGCCTGCCGACTCCCCTTCTGCGCACTCTTTCTTTGGATACCCACCTCGCAAACGGCGGACCCCCGCCCAAAGGAGACGAATGTCCACAGGAAAAGAGAGCTGGTGCCGATGCCTCGAAAGGGGCGCATTGCCCCCCCTGACATGTGCCATCTGAGAAAGAGGAGAGGAGGGGAAAAGAGAAGGGCGGCCCCCGCAAAAAATCACAGGTTCGTCACCAGGGCATTGGCGGATGTTAATATAGATGTGGTATCCTGTCTCTAAAAATACAGAACAGAGAGGGCGATGGAGAATGGTACATTATAAGTTCTATTTTGGCGAAGAGGAAAAGGAGATTTTACAGAAAATCGTGCTGTCGAGCCGCGCCAATGTGAAAAGGCGGCGGGTTGCCTCTATCGTCAGCGCGGGAATGACGCTTTTCTGTCTTGCCGCCGCCATTTGCTTTTTTGGGAGGGGCTTCTATCCGGGGGGGATCTCAATGTTGCTGTTTGCTGCCTTCTTTTTTGCTGTACTCCTTGGCGGTGCGAAGTGGTTTCAAAAGGCGGTTCTCCAAAGGGCGATGAAGGGGATGGACAAATCGCTGTATTCGGGTGTGCGGGAGTATTTCTTCGACGGCGACGGCGTCCAAATCATATCTGAACTGGGTATGGGAAAAAACAATTGGAAAGCATTTCAATGTTGGGGGGAAATCGAACACTATCTCTATCTCAAGCGGCTGGACAACCAGGTGGTGTTGGTGGATCGGGAAAAGCTGTCGGCAGAGGAGCGCCGGGAGCTGGAAGCCCTTCTCGCCGCCGTCGCCCGGGAGCAGTGACCCACCTCGGCCCCGCCCACAGGCACAAAAAAAGAGAGCTGCCTCTCGGCAGCTCTCTTTTTGAGCAGTCTATGTAGCTTTGGTAAGCCTACTCGGCCTCGTACATCTTCTGCAGGTTCAGCAGGTGGTTGTACCGCTTGATGGCGTTCTCCGCGGCCTCGTCAAACAGCTTCTCGGCGCGCTCGGGGAAGGAGCGGGTCAGGGAGGAGTAACGGGCCTCGTTCATGATGAACTCCTTGTAATCGGTGGTCGGGGCCTTGCTGTCCAGGATGAAGGGGTTCTTGCCCTGCTCTTTGAGAGCGGGGTTGAAGCGGAACATGTTCCAGTAGCCGCAGTCCACAGCCTTCTTCATCTCGGCCTGGCAGTTGACCATGCCGCCCTTGATGGAGTGCATCTCGCAGGGGGCGTAGCCGATGACCAGCGAGGGGCCGGGATAAGCCTCGGCCTCGGCCAGGGCTTTGATGGTCTGGTTCATGTCGGCGCCCATAGCGATCTGCGCCACGTAGATATAGCCGTAGGACATGGCGATCTCCGCCAGGCTCTTCTTGGCGATGGCCTTGCCGGCAGCGGCAAACTGGGCCACCTGGCCGATCTGAGAGGCCTTGGAGGCCTGGCCGCCGGTGTTGGAGTAGACCTCGGTGTCGAACACCATGATGTTGATGTCCTCGCCGGAAGCCAGCACGTGGTCAACGCCGCCGAAGCCGATGTCGTAGGCCCAGCCGTCGCCGCCAAAGGCCCAAACCGACTTCTTGGCCAGGTACTCTTTCTTCTTCAGGATGTCCTGGCAGTCGGGGCAGGTGGGGTGTTTCTCCAGCTCGGCGATCAGGGCGGCGGTGGCGGCCTTGTTGGCCTTGCCGTTGTCCTTGCTGTCCAGGTAAGCCTTGGCAGCGGCCTTGAAGCCCTCGTCCTCGCTGTTGGCAGCCATCTCGGCGACCTTGGCGATCAGGCTCTCGCGGATGGCCTTCTGGCCCAGGTAGAGGCCAAAGCCGTGCTCGGCGTTGTCCTCAAACAGGGAGTTGGCCCAGGCGGGACCGTGCCCCTCTTTGTTCACGGTATAGGGGGAGGTGGCAGCGGGGCCGCCCCAGATGGAGGAACAGCCGGTGGCGTTGGAGATGTACATCCGATCGCCAAACAGCTGGGTGATCAGGCGGGCATAAGAGGTCTCGGCACAGCCGGCGCAGGAGCCGGAGAACTCCAGCAGCGGTTTCTCGAACTGGCTGCCCTTGACGGTCTCGGCAGCGGGCATGCCCTCTTTCTTGCCGACTTTCTCCACCAGGTAGTCAAACACCGGCTGCTGGTCGATCTGGCTCTCCTGAGCGACCATGGTCAGGGCTTTCTCCTTGGCCGGGCAGACGCCGACACAGACGCCACAGCCCATGCAGTCCATGGGGGAGACGGACATGGTGAACTGGTAGTTCTCCATTCCCTTGCCGACCATCTTGGCGCTCTTGAGCCCGGCGGGAGCGGCTTTCACCTCATCCTCGTTCAGGGCGAAGGGGCGGATGGTGGCGTGAGGGCAGACATAGGCGCAGCGGTTGCACTGAATGCACTTGTCGGCATCCCACTGGGGAACGGTCACGGCCACGCCGCGTTTCTCGTAGGCGGAAGCGCCCTGCTCGAAGGTGCCGTCGGCGTGCTCCACAAAGGCGGAGACCGGCAGGCTGTCGCCGTCCATCTTGCCGACGGGCTGGAGGATGTTTTTCACCATGTTGACCAGCTTGCCGTTGGTGCCGGCGAGAACGGTCTCGTCCACCGCGTCGGCGGCGTCGGCCCAGTCGGCGGGCACGTCGATCTTCACGTAGTAGTCAAACCCGGCGTCGATGGCGTCGTGGTTCATCTTGACGATGGCCTCGCCCTTCTTGGAGAAGCTGCGGGTGGCGGCGTCCTTCATGTAGGTGATGGCGTCCTCTTTGGGCAGAACGCCGGCCAGGGCGAAGAAGGCCGACTGCAGGATGGTGTTGGTGCGCTTGCCCAGCCCGATCTCAATGGCCTTGTCGATGGCGTTGATGGTGTAGAGCTGGATGTTGTTCTTGGCGATGTAGCGCTTGGCCTCGGCGGGCATGTGCTGGTTGAGCTCGTCGAAGTCCCACTGGCAGTTGATCAGGAAGACGCCGCCGGGCTTCACGTCCCGCACCATCTTGTAGCCCTTGATGACGTAGGAGGGGTTGTGGCAGGCCACAAAGTCGGCCTTGTTGATGTAATAGGGGCTCTTGATGGGCTTGTCGCCGAAGCGCAGGTGGGAGATGGTCACACCGCCGGTCTTCTTGGAGTCGTACTGGAAGTACGCCTGCACGTATTTGTCGGTGTGGTCGCCGATGATCTTGATGGAGTTCTTGTTGGCGCCGACGGTGCCGTCGCCGCCCAGACCCCAGAACTTGCACTCGATGGTGCCCTCGGCCGCGGTGTTGGGGGCCTCGTGCTCGGGCAGGGACAGGTGGGTCACGTCGTCGTTGATGCCGATGGTGAAGCGGGCCTTGGGGGCGTCTTTGGACAGCTCCTCATAGACGGCGAAGACGCTGGCCGGGGTGGTGTCCTTGGAGCCCAGACCGTAGCGGCCGCCGACGATGGTGGCCTTGCGGCCGGCCTCGGCCATGGCGCTCATGACGTCCAGGTGCAGGGGCTCGGCGTAGGCGCCGGGCTCTTTGGTGCGGTCGAGAACGGCGATCTTGGTCGCGGTCTCGGGGATGGCGGCCAGCAGGTGCTTGGCGGAGAAGGGCCGGTAGAGGCGGACCTTCACCAGGCCGACCTTCTCGCCCTTGGCGCAGAGGTAGTCGATGACCTCTTCCGCCACGTCGCAGATGGAGCCCATGGCGATGATGACGCGCTCGGCAGCGGGGTCGCCGTAGTAGTCGAACAGGTGGTAGTTGGTGCCCAGCTTCTCATTGACCTTGCCCATGTACTCCTCGACCACCTCGGGGATGGCGTCGTAGTAGCTGTTGCAGGCCTCGCGGTGCTGGAAGAAGATGTCGCCGTTCTCGTGGGAACCGCGCATGGTGGGGTGCTCGGGGTTGAGCGCCCGCTGGCGGAAGGCGGCCACGGCGTCCATGTCCACCATGTCCTTCAGGTCCTCGTAGTCCCAGATGGCGATCTTCTGGATCTCGTGGGAGGTGCGGAACCCGTCAAAGAAGTTGATGAAGGGGACCCGGCCCTTGATGGCGGCCAGATGGGCGACAGCGCCCAGATCCATGACTTCCTGGGGGTTGGTCTCAGCCAGCATGGCAAAGCCGGTCTGGCGGCAGGCGTAGACGTCGGAGTGGTCGCCGAAGATGTTCAGCGCGTGGGACGCCACGGTGCGGGCAGACACGTGGAAGACGGCGGGCAGCAGCTCGCCGGCGATCTTGTACATGTTGGGGATCATCAGCAGCAGGCCCTGCGAGGCGGTGTAGGTGGTGGTCAGCGCACCCGCGTTCAGCGAGCCGTGCACGGTGCCGGAAGCGCCGGCCTCCGACTGCATCTCGACGACCTTGACGGTGTCGCCGAAGATGTTCTTCTGGCCCTGGGCAGACCACTGGTCAACGTAGTCGGCCATGGGGCTGGACGGGGTGATGGGGTAAATGCCAGCCACTTCTGTGAACGCATAGGACACATACGCGGCGGCATTGTTGCCGTCCATGGTCTTCATTTTTCTTGCCATTGTGTTTCCTCCTTTTGATTAAAGAGAACCTCTTTGCTTGCTGGGGCACGCCCGCTGGGCCGCCCGGCCCGGACAAGTGCGCAGGTGCGCTGCGCCCGGCCCTGGCCCCTCGCAAAGGCGCAAAAGAGCGCGACGAAAAGGCCGGAGAAGGCCTTCTTCTGCGGAAGCTATGGTTTTGGCGGGCAAAAGAAGGGGAATTTTCTCCCCTCTTTACTTCAAAATTCTAACACGTTTATCCCCTATTGTAAAGGAAAAGCGGGACAAATCTTCCCCCCGGCGGAAAAAGAAAATTCCACCTGTGGGGCGGTGGGACAGGCTTTTTTCTCGGCGCTCGCCCCCGTTTGACAAGGGCGGCCGATGCCGGTATGATAAAAGATATATATCTTGCCAAAAACGCCCCCGCGCTCTCCCGTTTTTTGCTGTGGCGAAAAATCCACACAAATTGAAAGGGGGCCCGCCCCGCCGCGCAAACGGGGGCGGGCGAAGCGGCGCCGAGCGCGCCGCACCCCCCTTTCCCTGGGGAAAGGGCCCCTCCCCCGCCCGGCAAAAGGGCGGGAGGACAGCGCCTCTCTGCACAGGGGCGAGGGGAAGACGATCACCGCCCCGGCGGGCTGCCGCCGAGGGCGCTCATAGAGGAGGAAAAAACAGAATGGACCCTGACGGGACTTGTTGGCTGATCCTCGCCCTCGGCTGCGCGCTGGGAGCGGCCCTGCTCACCGCCTTTTACCACGGCGCCCTCGCCGACTGGGACGACCGGCTGCGCAAACAGACCGACCTCGCCGGCGCCGACGCTGCCCTGGCCCGGCTGATGTGCGCCCCCCGCCGGGTGGAGGCGGCGGGGCTCACCGGCACCCTGGCCCTGGGCTTTGGGGGGCTGCTGGCCGCCCTGGCCGCCGCCCGCCCCGCCCGGCAGGCGCTGGGGGAGTTGGCCGGCGGCGGGGCCTGGTTTGCCCCGGTCTGGCTGCTGGGCTTCGCCCTTGTCTGGAGCATCCTCTTCGCCGCCCTCTGCCGCTTCTTCCCCGCCGCCCTGGGGCAGCGGTACAGCCGCGCCTGCGCCAGGGGGCTGCTGCCGGTCTACCGGCTGCTCTCCCTGCTGGCCCTCCCCCTGGGGCTGCTGGCCGCCGGTCTGGGCCGGGCCCTGGCCACCCTCTTTGGCGCCCGGGCCCCAAAAGGGGTCGAGACGGTCACCGAAGAGGAGATCTTGATGATGGTGGACGAGGGGGGCGAGACCGGGGTCATCGAGCAGAGTCAGAAGGACATGATCGCCAATATCTTCGAGTTTGACGACACCACCGCCGAGGACATCATGACCCACCGCACCGAAATCGAGGCGGTGGAGCGGGCGGCCACCGTTCACGACCTGGTGGAGGCGGCCATCCGCTCCGGCTTTTCCCGCATCCCCGTCTACGACGGCGACCTGGACAACATCGTCGGGGTGGTGATGGTCAAGGACCTGCTCCCCCTCGTCGAGAAAAACGACGCCGCCGGGCAGCGGGCCGCCGACTACGTCCGCCCGGTGCCCTATGTGCCCGGCTCGGTCAAGTGCCGCGACCTCTTTCAGTCCCTCACCCAAAAACACGCCCAGCTGGCCATTGTGGTGGACGAGTACGGCGGCACCGCCGGACTGGTCTCGATGGAGGACATCCTGGAGTCGATCGTCGGCAACATTCAGGACGAGTACGACCGGGAGGAGGAGGAGATCCGCCGGGAGGGGGAGGACGCCTACCTGGTGGACGGCTCCACCGACCTCGACGACCTCTGTGAGGAGCTGGGCATCGAAATCGACTACGACGACTCGCTCTACGACACGGTGGCGGGCTTTCTCACCGACCGGCTGGGCTTCATCCCCGACGACGGGGAGACCCCCTTTGTCGACTGCGGGGGCTACCACTTCCAGGTGGCCCGGGTCGAGGAGCGGCGTATCGCCCTGGTGCGCATCACCCGCCTTCCCCCCGAGGGGGAGACGGGCGGAAAACCGGCCGGCGACCCTGCCGGCCAACAGTAGAGGAGGGATCAGCCGTGCGCTACCGCACCCAAATCGCCGTTCGCTACGCCGAGACCGACCGGATGGGCATCGCCCACCACTCGGTCTACCCCATCTGGTATGAGCAGGCCCGCAGTGAGTTTGTGGCCGCCCTGGGCCTCCCCTACTCCCAGATGGAGGAGGAGGGGGTCCTCACCCCTTTGAGCGCCCTGGAGTGCCGCTTCAAGGGCAGTTGCACCTACGAGGACCGCCTCTGTGTCGAGGTGTGGGTCGACCGCTTGACCCCGGCCTGGGTGGTCTTTGCCTACCAGATTTTTAAGGAGGGGGAGAAGCGGCCCATCAACACCGGCAGCACCACCCACGGCTGGACCGAGCCCGACCTGCGCCCCCTCAATTTGAAAAAGCGCCGGCCGGACATCTACCAGCTCGTCCTCTCCGCCATGGAGGGGGAGGGGGGCTGACCGGCAGGCAGGCCAGCGCGCAAAAGGGCGGGGCATATCTTCTGATATGTCCCGCCCTTTTTCTGCGCCCCCCAAAGGGGGGATGCCGTCACAGCGCCGTCCCCCTTTGGGGGAGGAAGAGTCTGCCCATCTCCACCCTCTCCAGGGCCAGCAGGGCCGCTTTTTTGGCGATGCCGCCGGCGTACCCCGTCAGGCTGCCGTCCCGGCCCACCACCCGGTGACAGGGGATGATGAGGGAGATGGGGTTGTGCCCCACAGCGCCCCCCACCGCCTGGGCGGACATCCGTTCCCGCCCCTGGGCGCGAGCGAGGGCGGCGGCAATCTCCCCATAGGTGGCGGTCTGGCCGCGGGGGATCTGCAGCAGCATGTCCCACACCGCCAGGCGGAAGGGGGAGCCGCTGGGGGCCAGCGGCGGGGTGAAGTCCGGAACACCCCCCTGAAAGTACCGGTCGAGCCACCGCCGGGTCTCCTCAAAGACCGGCAGGTCCCACTGATGGTGCTCGGCATCCAGGGTCGCGGCGAAATATTTTCCCCCGTCGAACCAGAGGCCGCAGAGGTGCTCCCCGTCGCTTGACAGGGTGATCCCCCCGAGGGGGGAGCGATAGGTGGCGGTGTACTGCATAAAAGGCCCTCCTAAAATCGAATGAGGCGGCTTGATGAACTCATTTTACCATATTTCTATGGGGAGGGCCTCCCCCTTTTTCTGTCCTCCTTTCCCCCGCTCAAGGATCCCCACACGGCTGAAAAATCTGCCGGTTTTTGCAGTTTTCTGTCCTATCAGAGGGCAAAAAACGAAAAAATAAGAACAAATTGTGCACAAATCGTGAATATATGTTAAAATGGGGACAACTAGCCCCCTGCCCGTGCAGCAAAATCTCCCTTTTGCAGGGCGGGGAGCGGCGAGAAAATCAATTTGTTCGGCTGACGGGCCCGCCCCGACGGCCGCTCCCATGCAAGGAGGACATTTTGCAGATGGAAAAATTGAAAAAGTATCTGACACCGAAGGCCACCGGTTGGCTGGCCATCGGCATGGGCGGCGGAGCACTGCTCTGCTGGATCGCCCTGGGCATCGTCTACGGCAGCATCAAGAGCTACTTCACCAGCTTTGGCGCAAATGAAAAGGGCTTGGGCCTCATGGTGATCCTGCTGATGGTGCTGATGGTGGCCTTCTTTATCTCCCTGCTGGCCACCCTCGTGTCCGGCGCGGGCAACGGCATCCGCCTGTTTGCCTGGAAGGACCGCCGTCCCTTCACCATTGCCGCCTTTGCCGTGGCCTGCCTGAACCTGCTCTTTCTCTGCCTCAACTTCCGGGTCATCGGGTTCTGCTTCAGCCTCTTCTCTGGCAATGTCTACGGGGCTTTGGGCAGCGGCGCCAGCCTGATCACCACCCTTTCGCTGCGGCTGGGGCTGCTGCAGTTCGGCATGTTCCTGCAAATCGCCCTTGCCGGTTACCAGGTGTTTTTGATGGTCTGGGCGAAAAAACACCCGGCTGCCGCCCAGGTCTCCAGCGCCGTCGGCGAGGTGCCGGCTGCCGCTGCTGCCGGTGCCGTGGCGGGCGCGCCTGTCCCTCCGCAGGGCGGGTACACCGTTCCCCAGAGAGGATATGCCCCGGCTCCCCAGGCGCCCAAGGGCGAGGGGCTGAAGAAATTCAAAGAATTTGCCAAGAGCAAGGCCGGCAAGCTCACCTTTATCGGGGTCGCGGCGGCGCTGGTCCTCCTCATCGGCGGGGGCATCGCCATTTCGATCCTCACCCAGACCCGGCTGGACCTGGTCTCCAATGTGGAGTACACCCTGGAGGGCGAGTCGGGAGACGCCTACATCCTCCTCGACCGCGCCAATGTGGACTACGACTACAACGACAGCGACGTGGCCAACTTCGTCTCCTCCGTCAGCTACCAGTTTGAGCCCAGCGACGGCCTGAAAAACGGGGACAAGGTGGTCGTGCGGGCAGTCTACTCCAAGGAAACCGCCAAGCGGATGCACATTAAAATTAAGGAAGACGTGCGCGAAATCGAGATCACCGGCCTGACCGAGCGGTACGACAGCGCCGCCAGCATCCCCGCCGAGACGGTGAGCGCCGCCAAGACCCAGGCGGAGGCGCTCCTCTCCTCCAAGAAGAGCTCGATCCTCAGCAGCGCCTACGGCTTCTCCTACAAAAAGGACAAAACCATCGCCGGGCAGAAGTTGGTGGGCTCCTACTTCATCCACGACGAGCCGGGCAGCTACTCCGACGACGAGATCGTGCTGGTTTACGCCGTCACCGTCAAGGGTCAGCAGCAGACCTCCTACTACCCCGAGGAGGAGTTTGAGGACATCGAGAAGGTCTACTACTACATGGTGAAGGTCGGCCCCATCAACGACCAGTTCTCGGCCACCGACGCCAGTGTGAGCGCGACCAACATCTCCTACCGGGTGGAGAGCGACCAGGAAGTCGCCGCCTACGTCAAGAGCAACTTCAGCGGCTACGACAAGGTAGAGGCCCTGCCGGTCCAGTAGACAAAAAGATAGCATTCCCAGAGGGGGGTGGCCGGCGGAAACCGGCCGCCCCCCTCTTTGTGCCGCAGGGAAAGGGGGTTTCTCCCCCCGCCCGGCTGTGGTATAGTGGAAAACAGAGAAGAGAGGAGGAGCGAGGGATGGATTGGAAGATCGTCAAGGGGCGGGAAGAACAGGTGGAGGAGATCGCCGCCCTCTACGCCAGGACCATCGACGCGCTGGTGGAGGGGGTCAACTACACCGGCTGGCGGCGGGGCGGGTACCCCGGCGAGGCGACCGCCCGCGAGGGGGTCGCCGCCGGGACCCTCTACGTCGCCCAAAAAGAGGGGGCGATCGGGGGGACCATCATTCTCAACCACCTCTACGAGGGGGCCTACGAAAAGGGCAAGTGGGCCGTCGACTGCCCTTACAGCGAGGTTTTCTGCGTCCACACCCTGGTGGTGGACCCGGCCTGCCGGGGGCAGGGGATCGCCTCCGCCCTGCTGGACTTCGCCGCCGCGGAGGGCCGCCGGGCGGGGATGCGGGCGCTGCGGCTGGACGTCTTTGAGGAAAATGCGCCGGCCATCGCCCTCTACGAAAAGAAGGGGTTTGAGCGCCGCACCCGGGTGGATCTGGGGCTGGGCATCCCGGGGCTCAAATGGTTTTACCTCTGTGAGAAGCTGCTTTGAGGGGGTGAGCAGGGTGACCAACGAACAGATTTACCAGACGGCCCTGTGCCAGTCGGCCATCGACTGCGGCTGCCGGCCGGAGGACTTTTTGGCGGGGGAGAACCGGATCGTCCCCTCCCGCCCCCACGAGAGGGCGCGGCGGTACCTCACCCTCCCCTTCTCCTGCAACCTGGTCTCCTACGGGGGCGGGGTGGTGGCCTCGGTCAGCGGCGGGTTGGAGGGGGTGGTGGCCGCCTACCTGAACCGGTTTGACCCCGTCCACTGCTTTGAGACCCCCAACCTGCATGTCTTAAACGACGCCTTGGCGCCCCACGGACAGCAAATCTGCTTTATGGCCGAGTACTTTCTCCCCGACCTGCAGGCGCTGCGGCCCCTCCCCTCCCCCCTGCCCACCCGGCTGTTGGGGCCGGAGGAGTTGGCCCCCCTCTACCTGCCCCAGTGGAGCAACGCCCTCTGTGAAAAGCGGCGGGAGCTGGACGTGTTGGCGGTGGGGGCCTACGACGGGGCGGAACTGGTGGGGCTGGCCGGCTGCTCGGCCGACTGCGAGGAGATGTGGCAGATCGGCATCGACGTACTGCCCGGCTACCGCCGCCAAGGGATCGCCGCCGCCCTCACCAGCCGGCTGGCGGCGGAGACCCTGCGGCGGGGCAAAGTGCCCTTTTACTGCGCGGCGTGGTCCAACATCCGCTCGGTGCGAAATGCCATCAAGAGCGGGTTTCGCCCTGCCTGGGTGGAGATGACCGCCCGGGAGCGCGCCTTTGTGGAGGCGTGCAACGGCAACCCGTGACCAAAAGAGCGCCGACTTTTTAGCCGGCGCTCTCGCTCTTTCTGTGGGGTTTACTGGCCATCTGCCGCTAGGGCGGTGGTGTCGTGCATCCAGTCCTTTAACTGAGGGTAGAGCTTGCGGTACTGCTCGAAAAACGCCTGGTAGCGGGCGTGGCGCGCGGGGTCGGGGAGGATCCGCTTCTCCATTACCACCATGGCCTCCGAGGCGGTGGGCAGGTCGGGATATGCCCCCAGCCCAACCGCCGCGCAGATGGCCGAACCCAGGCAGGAGGCCTGTTTGTCCCGGGGGACGAGGATCTCCACGTTGCTGATGTCGGCGTGGATCTGCAAGAAGAGGTCGCTCTGGGCGGTGCCGCCGCTGATGTGCAGCCGCTCCACCGCAAAGCTGTTCTCCCGCAGCTGGCAGAGGAGGTTTTCGGTGCCGTAGGCGATCCCCTCCAGCAGGGCGCGATAGAGGTGGGCCCGGGTGTGGTGGAGGGAGAAGCCGTAGACCAGTCCCCGCACGTTCCCATCCAGGTAGGGGTGCTGGTTGCCCTGCCAGTAATCCAGGGCGATGAGGCCGCCGCTGCCGATGGGCAGACCCTCTGCCTCCCGGTCAAGCAGGGCGTAGACCGACTCGCCGCTCTCCTCGCAGCGGGCGCTCAAGTCTTTGCAGAACTCGCCGATGAACCACTTGAGGATGGAGCCGGAGCTGACCTGGCCCCGGTAGGCGGTGTAGTAGCCCTCGATGAGATTGTCCGGCCCGGCGTTGACGGTGGCCTCGCCGAAGGGGGGCGGGTCGGGGGTGAGGACCATGGCCAGGTTGGAGGAGCCGGTGATCAGCGCCACCTGGCCGGGGCGGCAGGCGCCCATCCCCAGAATGCCGATGGAGGCGTCGATCCCCCCCTGGCAGACCAGGGTGCCGGGGCAGAGACCCAACTGGGCCGCCGCCTCCTCGGTGAGCCCGCCGATGGGCTGCCCCACCCGAAAGACGCGTTCGTCGGGGAATTTGTCCAGGGCGTCGGCCAGGCCGATGGCCCGGTAGAAATCCCGGTGAAAGTCCCCCAGCCGGGCGTCGTACCCCCAGTTGCAGCTGCAGTTGACATTGATGCTCCACAGGCCGGTGAGGCGGTAGGTCATCCAGTCCTGGTACTCGCAGAAGACCTGGGCCCCCTCGTAGTGTTCGGGCTCGTTCTCCTTGAGCCAGAGCAGTTTGGAGGGCATCCACTCGGGGGAGAGGTTCTCCCCCGTCAGCGCGCGGATGCGCTCGGCCTGGGGGGCGCTGCGCACATCCATCCAGATCAGGCAGTCGCGCACCGGGGTGCCGTCGCGCTGGCAGAGAAGGACGCTGCAGTTGGTGGTGTCCACCCCCAGCGCAGCGATCTGCCGGGGGGAGATGCCGCTTTTCTGCAGCGCCTCCCCCACCGACTGCACCAGCGCCCGCCACCAGTCGGCGGGGGCCTGGTCTGCCCAGCCGGGGTGGAGGTGGGCGGTGGGATAGGGCGTGCTGGCAAAGCAGGCGGGGTCCCCCTGCAGGTCGTAGATGCCCACCCGCATCCCCCCGGTGCCCCCGTCGATGCCCATGACGTACTGTTTCATCAAAGTCCCCCTTTCGCAAGCCCGCCGCGACGCGCGGGCAGAGACCAAAAGGGCCGGCGGTGAACTGCAAGTTCGCCGCCGGCCACTTGCGCGCAGGAAGCGAGCTCTATTTCCGGAATGCCTTGACTGTATTCATAAAGTCGACCACCCGGTCGTAGTCGGTGAAGTTGTCAAACTTCCCGTCCTTTTTGAAGGTGGTCCCCACCACCGCGCCGTCGGCGATGGAGAGCTGGGTCTCGATGGTCTCTTTTTTGCAGCCGGTGTTGCAGAAGACCGGGGTGTCGGGCAGGGCGTCCTTCACCTTTTTGAGCACCTGGGTGTCGGTGGACTCGCCCGCGGTGAGGCCGGAGACCAATATGGCGTCGGGCTTGTCGTTGAAGTTGGTGGAGCGGGCGATGTCGACGATGTCCCGGTCCCCCAGGTAGGCAGCGGCCTCGGGGAAGATGTTGAAGAGGAGTTTGACCTTCCCCTTCAATCCCAGGTTGCGGTGGTGGCGGACGATTTCGCCGGTGTTGGTGTTCCACAGCCCCAGGTCGCCGGCGTAGACGCCGGACATGACCTCCCGCACAAAGCAGGCGCCGGTGGCGGCGGCCAGGTCGAGGGAGGCGAAGGGGTCCCACAGCATGTTGACCCCAAAGGGGATGTGGATGTCCTTTTTCAGCTCGCCGATGACCCGGGCCATGGCGGCGGTGGTGGCGGGCTTGACGGTGGTCAGGTAGGGCAGGGAGAACTCGTTGGAGAACATGACCGCGTCAACGCCGCCCTCCTGCAGGGCCAGGAAATCCTCCCGGGCGCGCTCGACGACCCAGTCCATCCCCTTTTCCTCGTCGAAATAGGGGTCGCCCGGCAGGGCGCGGACATGGCACATGGCGATGATCGGCTTTTCGGTGGAAAACAGCTCTTTGACCCAGGACATGAAACTCCTCCTCACAGACAGGCCCCGCAGGGCGTTTGGTTGATTTGTCATTTATTATACTCCTGTAAAAAAGCGGGCGAAACCCTTTTACCGCCTATCAAATCGACGAAATTGCAAGAACAAAAGACAGCAACTTTCACAGTCTCGGGGAAAAAGAGAGCAAGCGGCCGATCTGTCGAGATTTTGGCTTTTCAATTGTGAATGTTGAAAAAAGAAAACAGGGCAATTGCAAACTGGCGTCAGTTTAGTATAATGGGAGCAGAACCGGCCACGCGAGACTTGAAAGGGGTGCGCACATGCTTGACAAACAAGAGATGAGACCGATCCTGCGGGAGTTTATGGAGACCCCCCGCCTCTCCGGCTTCGAGGGGCCGATGGCCCGTCGCTTCTGCGAGGAGATGAAAAAATACACCGACTCGGTGCAGATCGACCGGCTGGGCAACGCCATCGCCACCTTCCCCGGCACCGACCCCCAAGCGCCCAGCGCCATGGTCCTCTCCCACCTGGACACCATCGGCTTTATCCTCACCCGCATCGACGAGGGGGGCTTTCTCTTCTTCGACCGGATGGGCGGGGTGCCGGAAAAGGTGCTCCCCGGCATCGCCGTCGAGGTGGGGGACGAGGACGGGGGCTTTCACCACGGCATCATCGGCTGCCGGGCCTACCACATCCAGAGCCCCGAACAAAAGAGCAAGGTCGACCCCATCGGCAACCTCTTCATCGACATCGGCGCCAAGAGCCGGCAGGAGGTGCTGGCGATGGGCATTCAGGTGGGTTGCCCCGCCATCTACGCCCCCCGCTACATCGAGCTGGTGGGCGACCGGATCGCCGGCTCCTACATCGACGCGGCGGCCGGGCTGACCAACCTGGTGCAGATCGCCTCGGCCCTGGCCGAGCGCCCGGCCCGCGCCACCGTCCACCTGGTTGGCACCGTCTGGGAGGAGTTTTCGGCCCGGGGGGCGATGATGGCGGCCCGCACCGTCAAGACCGACCTGGCCTTTTCCCTGCTGGGGCCAGGGGCGGCCGACACCCCCGACCAGCGCGGGGCGGTGAGCAACGTGATCATGGGCGGCGGCCCGGGGGTCACCCTCTTCAACTTCCACGGCAAGGGGACCCTCAACGGGAACATCGCCCACCGCGGCCTGCTGAAACTGCTGCGGGAGGCGGGCGAGGAGACCGGCATCCCCCTGCAGCGGCACGCGGCCCGGGGCGCCCTCTCGGACACCGCCTACCTGCAGTTGGAGGGCGAGGGCATCCCCTGCATCGACCTGGGGGCGCCCGACCGCTACAGCCACTCCCCCATGGAGACGGTGGACCTGGGCGATCTGGAGCAGGTGGGCCGCCTGGTGAGCGCCGCCCTCTACCGGCTGGACAGGGATTTCGACCTGGGCAGATACCCCGCCTAAAAGCCGGGCAGAGACAGACAAAAAGAGCGCCCGAACACGGCATTGCCGGTGTTCGGGCGCTCTCTTTTTTGCAAAGGGGGCCTGTTACTGTGCGGTGTCTTTGCGCCCGCGGCGCTTGAGCACCAAGACGACGGCCAGGGTGGTCAGGGCGACGGCGCCCACGCCGATCCCCGCGATCGCCACGGGGGAGAGTTGGCTGCCGCCGGGGCTCTGGGCCTCGGGGACCTCGGGGTCGGGGATGGTTTCCTCCTGGGTCTCCTCGCCGGGTCCGGGGGCCAGGGGGGTCTCCTCGTCGGGGATCTCCTCCCCTTCGGGGGCGGCGGGGGTGGTGCCTGGCGTTGTCCCCGGGGTGGTGCCCGGCACCTGCTGGTACTGGGGCACCTCTTCGGTGACGGTGTTGGTGTGCACCACCGGGTCGTAGTAGAAGGTGAGGACGTTGGCGCTGCTGTCGGCGCCAATGGTCAGGGTCTGGCTGGCCGCCAGGGCGGTGAACTCGGCCACGGTGGGGGCGCTGAAGGTGACGGTGGCCGCGTTGCTGGCCACCCCCTGCAGGGCGGGGGCCACCTCGGCGCCGGTCTCCCGGTCGACAAAGCGGACGGTGTAACCGTAGGTGTCGCCCTGTTTGGTCAGCCCATAGCTGGCCACGGTGGTGATGTCGCCGGTGGCCGGCTGCCCGTTCTGGTAGCCGGGGGCGGCGTCGAGCACCTCGTAGCGGGGCTCGGTCAGCTGGATCTCGCCGGGGTTGGGGGCGTCGGGCAGGACGGCCCCGACCGGCACCAGGATGGAGAGGCTACCGGTGGCCTTGCTGAGTTGGTAGGAATAGCCGGTGTCCTCGATTTTTTGCAGGTAGCTCTGGGAGAACCGCCCGTACTCGCCGGGGCGGAAGGTCACCACATAGCCCTTGTTGCCGGCGGCGTGAACGGGCAGCGCCATCAGCGACAGCAGAAAGGCCAGCGCCAGGGTGCAGAGCCGCTTGGTCAGGTTGCGCATCTCGTTCACTCCTCTTCTCTGTGTTTTTTTTTCAGGATGATCAGCAGCGGCAGGGCGATGAAGGCGGCCGCCGCCAGCAGGAAGATGGGGGCGTAGTCGCCGGTGAAGATGGTTTCGCCCGGCACCCGGTTGACCACCGTCTCGGTCTGGGGGGTCACCTCGGCGGCCTGGAAGGTGAACTGGATCAGCCCTTCACTGGCCTGGTAGGGGTTGCCCAGAGAAGCCGCGTCGGGGAGGAGGGAGAGGGTCACTTCGGCCTGTTCCCCCGCCTCCAGGGTGGCCACCAGGCGGTAGCCCTCCAGCTGGCTGTTGAGCTCTTTTAGCTCCTGGCTGTCGCGGCCGCCCACCAGCGCGCCGGTGGTCTCGCCGGTGGCGGGGTCGTAACCGTAGAGGACGCTGGTGGTCTCGCCGCTCTTGCAGGTGAGGCGGACGGTGTACCCCGCCCCGGCGGCGCCGGCCTTTTCAAGGGTGTTGAGAACGTCGGTCTTCATGTAGAAGTTGGCGGTGGTCCCGCTCTTGTTTTCGAGCAGGAGGGTGTCGCTCGCCTCCACCCCCGGAAGGATGGAGGAGAAACCGCTCATCTGACCGGTGCAGACCAGTGCGTCACCGGTGTAGGCGACTTCGCCGCTCTCGGCAGCAAAGCCGGTCGCCGGCGCAGCCGCGGCCAGAAGCAGGGAGAGGATCAGGCTCACTGCGCCCATTCGTTTTTTCATCTCTTGTCACCTGTCTTTCTGCCGTTACTGCTCAATGGCTGTGATGTTGCCGTCCTCGTCCAGCTGGGCCAGAACGCCCCAACTGGTGAGGATGCCCTTCTGGTTGACATCGCCGTGTGCGGCGCCGGCGAACTGAACGCCCTCGGCCACCGCCTCTAAGCGGATGGTCTTGTCGGTGTACTCATTGCCCAGCGCGGCGTCCACCGCGAGGGACTGGAGAAGGGCCTCGCTCGCCTCCTGGGGGGAGATGGGGCGGCAGAAGTAGAAGGTCTGGGTCTCCCCGCTGGAGAAGGGGGGATTCGACTCCAGCCAGCCGCTGCCGGCCGGTGCGCTCACCTGGATGGCCGAGCCATCCAAGTCGGTGCGCTTGCCGTTGTTCTCTTCATCTGCCCAGTACTTGGTCACCGTGACCCGCACATAGGCGGCCACGGAGCCGGTGTTTTGCACGCTGTACACCCCGGCTTTGCCGGTGGCGTCCGCCAGGGCGACGGTGTCGCCGGGCATCACCGGCTGGGTCAGCTGGTACTCGGCGGCCGGCGATCGGGTCTGGCCGTCGGCCCAGCCGATCTGCAGGGTGGTGGCGGCCAAGGGGGCGCCCACAGCCCGGTCGCCTTCGATCTGGCCGGCGGCCAGAGAGCCGCCGACAGCGGTTGCCGCAACCAGGACCAGCGCCGCACCCATCAGCAAAAATCTCTTTTTCACTTGAAACGCTCCCTCTTCTTGATCTTGTCTGCAAACGCCCACAGCAAACAGGCCAGGGCAAAGATCGCGATGCAGACCGCGATGCCGCCGACGGAGTGTAAAGCCGTGGAGACGGCGCCTAAAAGCGGAATGGAAAACAGGACTTCACCGGTCACCCGGCCGTAGGCGACCGGGGTCACGTCGGGCTGTGCGTTGGCATCGCCCTTGGTGATGATCTCCCTTTTCTGGGTGTCGTTTTGCACCACCCGGTGCACCTCCACCAACTCGGTGGCGCTGCCCAGGGAAAAGGTGATGATCGCCCCCTCCGCCAGCTCCTCTGGGTTGCAGGACTTGGCGTAGATGGCGCTACCCACCGGAAGGGCCGGCACCATGCTGGGGGTGAGGACCGAGTAGACCTGAAAGCCCAGCAGCCGGGGCAGGACCAGGGGAAGGGTGAGGAGGGAGAGGCCGATCATCAGCGCCGCTGCTGCAGCGCTGAGAAGTTTTGCCTTCACGGCGCCCCCTCCTTTCCCGATCGGTTTGCCCTGCCCGTCTGGGGCAAAGGGTGAAACTAGTTAAACAGAGCCTGGAGCTGGGTCGCCGTGGTGTTGGCAGCGGGGTCGAGGCTGGGGGCCTCCAGGTTCTTTTGCTGCACGGCGGCGGCCGAGACGCTCAGGGAGAAACCGGCCTGGGCGTAGTTGTTGTCCCACTCCTCACCGGGGATGGCGAAGTGCTCGAACAGGGTCACCTGGTTGGCGGGATTGACGGTCTCACCGGCGGCGGGGGTGGTGTAGCTGACGGCCTCTTTGTAGTAGCAGAGGAGGGCGTCGCCGTCCCGGCTGACGATCCACTTGTCGGTGTCGATTTCAGCGGCGACCAGGTCCAGCAGTTGGCTGCTCACCGACGCGCTGTTGATGTTGGCGTCTTGGCTGTTGGGGACCTCGGCCTGGGCGGTCACCCGAATGGCCAGGTAGCAGGGCTGCGAGCCCTCTTCCACGGTGGCGCCCACCGTCTTGCTGATCAGGTCGCCGGGCATGATGTCGACATAGCCCAGGCCCTTGCCCTCGTTGTCGTTCACCGCGGTGACCATCTCTTTGCCGTCCACCGTGCCGGCAGGCGAGGTGTCGACGATGCCGATGTCCACCTTGCCGGTGGTGAAGACGTTGTCGCGCTGGGCGGTGGTGTCAGTGAAGTAAGCCAGGGTCCCCCCCACGGCGATAACGGCGACCAGCAGCAGGCTGGCGGCGGCGATCAGTGCGTTTTTCCGTTTCATCATTCAAACCCCTTTGCTGTTTTGGTGTGGTTGGCTTGGCACTAGGCCAGGGTGAAGTTGGTGCCGGCCTTGGCGTTGAGGGCGGTCAGGGCCAGGGCGGCGGTGGTGTCGCTGCCGCTCATCCCCTCGGACTGGATGCCGTAGGCGTAGAGGGAGATGGAGGGGATGCTGGCGGGCTTTTCGCTGTAGTTGGCAAAGGTGACCTTGCTGAAGACAGGGGTCAGGTCGCCGGTGGCCTTGACGGACTTGCTGTACTTGTAGACGCCGTTGGTGCCATCTTCAGCGGTGATTTTGGTCCAGTTGGCTGTGTCGATGTTCAGGCTCATCAGGTTGTCGTCCACCCCGCTGATGATCACAAAGATGTCAGCGCCGGTGGTGGGGACAGCGTCGACCGAGACAAACGGGTCTTTGGGAACGGCCTTGTTGGGGTAGATGTCCTTGTAGGTGTTGGCCTTGACCTCGTCGGTGCCCAGCTGGTTGGTGTTTTGAATGTAGTTGTGCTCGTTGAGGTCGATGGCGAGTCCGTCGCTGGCGGAGAAGGCGTTTTCCACCTTCTCGGTGGTGCTGACGAAGTAGGCCAGGGTGGCGCCGATGGCGACCACAGCGACCAGGGCCAGAGAGAGGGTCATGACGAGGATGTTTTTCTTTTTCATTTCAATGCTCCTTTTCAAGTTGGCGGTCAAATGTGTTTATGTGAGGGGCTTTGCAGGCCCCAAAAACCGAAGGGTGTCAGGCGTCGCCCGATCGGGGGCCGCCGGCCTTCTCCTTCTCCCCCGCGGCGACGATGGCGGGGATGAAGTTGAGAAGGATGATGAGGATGGCCAGACCGCAGGCGGTGAAGATGCCGGTGGGGGTCCGAATGCCGGTGGTGATGTAGCCCAGCAGGGGGAGGTGGAAGGCGACCCGGCCGAACACCTGGGAAAAGGCGATCTCCCCGTCAGGGGCGTCGTTGGCGTCCCCCTGGGTCACCAGGGTGCGGGCCTCGCCGTCCACGCTGAGGACCCGGTGGGTGACATAGGTGCTGCCGTCGGGCAGCAGATAGGTGCAGACGTCGCCGACTTGCAGTTGGGACGCCTCGGTGGGCTTGACGCAGACGATGCTGCCTACCGGAATGGCCGGCTCCATGCTGCCGCTGAGGACGGCCATCTCCCGGTAGCCAAGCAGCATGGGGATCAGGATGGCCAGGGCCACCGCCGTCAGGGCGGCCAGCAGCAGGGCGGAGAGGATGTTGCAGATTTTTTTTGCCATCGGTCTTCTCCCCCGCGCCCTAGAACAGGGCTGCGATGGCGGGGAGAGAGGTCAGGCCGCCGGGCTCTGCGAGGACGCTCTCCTGGTAGATGGTGACCGAAAAGCCGGTCTGCTCCAGAAAATCGCTTAAAGTCTTGGGCTGTCCCTCGCCCCCGTAGAGGTCTTTGCCGATCTTTACGCTGTACATCAGCGGCGGGGTGGTACTCCCGGCAGGGAGGGGGGCGCAGTAGTAGAAAAAGCCCGATTTCGAGGTGTCGCCGCTCGCCCTGCTCCAGTCGGTGCGGTTGACTTCAATGTAGACCTTGCTCTCGTCTTTCATCGAACTGCCCTTGGGGACAAACAGGAGATCGCTCTCGGCCACGCCGGAGACCATGATCCGGGCCCGCACATAGGCGGGGGACTTGCCGGTGTTGACAATGGACACCGTCTTGTTGCCCAGGGAGTCGTCCTCCTCGATGTCGGTGGTCATGTCGGCGGGAGAGAAGCGGTTGGTGACCGCGCCGGTGCCCGACGCCTCATAGGCCAGGGTCGAGCCGATGCCAAAGACCAGCGCCGCCGTCAGAAGGGAGAGCAGCAATTTTTTGCGGTTTTTCCAAAACGCCTTCATGGGTTTCTCCTTTCTGCACTAGTTCTCGTCTCGGTCGTCGGGGGAGGGGACCAGGTCGTCCTGCTTGGGGACGATAAAGACCAGCTTCCCGTCCTCCACCTTGAAGACGTTGCGGGTGGCGCTGCTGTCGGTGGGGATGTCTCCGCCGCTGTACCGGTTTTGGAAGGTCACCTCCCGGTCGAGGGCAGAGGCATTGTACTGCCGGCAGTCGCCGTCGTCAAAGCCGACGCAGAGGGTGGCGGCGGCGCCGTTTTGGGCAAAGTGGCCGGGGCGGTCGGCGGTGATGCCGGCCAGGGTGTAATTGAGGTTTTCCAGCTCCTCCACCCGGTAGCTGCCGATGGGGACCGCGATCTCGGCCACCAGCTGGCGGCCATTCCCGGCGGCGTTTCTCATGTCGATGTGGTAGTAGTGGGTCACGCCGTCCTCGCCGGTGAGTTTGAAGCTAAAGACGGGGTCGCCCTTTTCCAGATTTACCTGGTCGAGCTGCTTGTAGATGCGCAGGGTGCCGTGGTTTTGGCGGTAGCTGTTGACCAGGGTGAGGGTGGCGGGTCTGCCGGGGCGCAGGGTGACGGTGGCCTTCGAGGAGTCGACGCTCACGTCGTATCCCTCCACCTCCTCCCCCGTCTCGGAGAGGGTGTACTGCCCGGGCAGCAACTGCTGGGTATAGGTGAAGGTGTTGCCGTCCCAGTGGCCGCTGGGGTTGTCGCCCTTGACGGTGAAGGCGGTCTCGCCGTCGCCGTCGGTGACGGTAAAGGTGAGGGACTTTTTGAGGGCGGCCAGCTCCTGGTCGCTCAAGGGCCCTTCGATCACCTTGCGGATGGTGAGGTCGGCCTTTTTCAGCTGGTTGGTGACGGTGACGGCGCTAATCCGCTCGGCCTGCACCACCCCTTCGGGGATCTTGCCGGCGCCCTTGCCGTCGGTGTCGATGGAGGTGGCGTTTTTCACCTAGTACTGGGGGGCCAGGTAGTTGTCTCCGGGGGAGACCTCCACCACCTGGAAGCTGCTGCCCCAGATGACCCCGGGGATGACCGCCTTTTCGTCGGCCTTCAGCGGGATGACGCCGTTGGACGTGCTCTTTTTCACCCCGCTGTCCAGGTCGAGACTGCTGTCCTCGCGGCTCATCAGGTAGTACTCGCCCGCGTAGGCCTTGCCGCCGATCTGCACCTGCATGTCAAAGCTCTCGTCGGAGGACGCGCCCTGCATCACCTTTTCCACTGAGAGGTTGTAGAGGTTTTGCACCAGGCAGCGGTTTTCAAAGGTGACGGCGGGCCGTTCCTCCACCACCAGGTCCTCCGACTGGTAGACCTGGGTGGAGCCGTCGGGTCCCTCCGCCTTGGCGGTGGTGCTGTTGACGATGACCTCGTACTTGTCGGAATAGGCGCCGATCTCGCTGGCGCGGTAGACGGTATTTGCCTTGATGTTGTCGGCCAGGGCGGCATACTGTCCGTGTTTGAGGGTGAAGGTGCCGTCGCTGGTGGTCCCCTCCCGCACCTTCTGGGCGCTGCCGTTCACATCGGTGTAGACGGTGTAGCGGCCGGTGTAGGGGGTGTAGCGGCCGCCGTCTTTCAGCTCGACTTTAAACTGGAAGTCGGCGTCGGCAAAGTCGGCCATGTTGGTCTCGGTAATCTGTTTGCGCACCAGGATGGTCTCGTCGGGGATGGACTGGAGGTTGAACTTGATGCGACAGTTGGAACCGCCGGCACCCCGCTCCATGTAGTAGTAGCGGAAGGAGTGGGAGCTGTAGTTCTGAAAGATCCAGTTGCCGTTTTTCTTGACGAAGTTCTTGTTTACGTAGTCTTGGCCCTTGGCCGCTCTCATGATTTCGTAGAGGCTCTTGGTGACCACCTGATTTCCGCCCTTTTGGGTGTAGACGTGGTCGATGGTGACCTGCCCGGTGGCGAAGTTGATGGAGCCGCTCATGGCGTCGTGGATGCCGCCCATGTCCAGCACCAAAACCCCGTCGATGTAGATCCAGACGTCGTCATCGCCGGTGAACTCGAAGACCATGTCCCGGTTGCCGATCTTGCCGTTTTTCGGCTGCATGAAGTTGAAGTCCATGGAGAGGCCGAAGTGGTAGTTGGCGCCGCCGTTCAACGTCTGGCTGTTTTTCAGGTCGTTGAGGGGCAGGAACTTGGGGGTGGAGGGGGAGGTGTCCCCCGGCTTGTAGGGGGTGCTGTAGACTTTGAAGTTCTTGTCGTTGTTGTCCACGATGGTGGCGAAGTTTTTGGCCGCATCGTAGATGTAATAGCCCTCGCCGTCCTGGTAAAACAGGTGGTTGAGCCCGGTGCGGGCCGAGACCATCCCGTTGCCGTCACCGACGGCTTTGGGGTTAAACAGGTAGCTCAAGCTGGTGCCGTTGCTCAGGCGGGGGTAGGCGTTGCTCTGGGTCTGCATGGTGGACTGCACCGCTCCCTGCACCACCCCGCGGCCGCTCTTCCAGCCGTTCCAGGTGCGGCTACTGTCCCTGTGCTCGGCGCCGGAGCCGACAAAGGAGATGTAGTTGTCGTATTCGTTGGCCTTGGAGCCGTTATAGTCAAATAAGTTGAGGTGGATCCCCCGCGAGGCGCTGTCCACAGTTTGGATGGTGCCCAGGGAAGGGCCGTCACCGGGGGCGGCCAGGGCGGCGGTGGGCGCCAGGTTCGCCAGCAGGGCGGTGGCGAGCGCCGCGCTGAGTAAACGGCCGAACAGTTTTCGTTTCATCATTGCTGCCTCCTAAAGGGATGGTGTAGATGGGGCTTTTGGGGCGCCGGCTTCACGAGAAGGCGGCGGAGGGCTTGTCGCCGGGGGGAGAGGTCTCTTCCAGGGCGCTGTCCATCAGCTTGATCAGTTCCAGCGCGCTGCGGAAGTGGCTCTGTTTTCCCTCTTCCAGCCAGGTGACGGTGCCCTGCCAGGTGGCGTTTTGCCGGTAGGCGACCTGGACGGTGAAGGTGGCGCGGCCACCGGTGTGACCGGACAAGTCCTCGATCGGCTGTCTGTCCATACATGTGTTCCCCCTTTGTGCCGGCCGAGGGGAGAAGCTGCGGGCGAGCAGCCCCGGCTGCGGGTAGTTCCAGTTGTCAAAAAGTGTTTCGGCGGCGAGGAGTAGGTGTTCTGCGCCGTCAAATAAGACGGGGGCGGGCGCGTACCGGTGATAGAGCCGGCCGCGAAAAGAGCCGGTGCTCACGGCGTCCACGCAGATGCAAATGGCGTTCCTGGCGTGGCTGACATCTGGTGCGGGCATACCCCTCCCCCCTTTCTCTCTGTATGGCTTTACCATATCAGCAGCGGGTAAAAAACGGTTAAAACGGGGAGCGGAAAGGGGGAAACTTTTCCAATTGTTTCACCGGGTGTCAAAACGACAGAAAGCGCCCCCGCGCACAGGGCGCGGGGGCGCGAGGGAGAACAGGTAAAGAGGGGGCGCTATTTCCAGCCGGGGTCGGCGCCCATCATCTGGGTGCAGCCGGGGCTGCCCACCGGGGTGGACTTGTAGTGGAGGACCACCCCTCTGGCCCGGTCGGGGGTGGCGCGAAAGCGGGCGTCGATGCGATCGCTGACCAGGGTGCAGTTTTCGCGGGTGAGCCCCATCAGCAGGATGAGAAAGCGGCCGGCACAGGGCTGGGTGTAGGCGTCGCCCCGGCGCAGGGCGGTCTGGATGGCGGCGCTCACCTGGGGGGTGGCCTTGACAAGGCGCTCCCTGTCTCCCAGGGGCTGGCCCTGCCGGTCGGTGAGCCAGCAGAGCATCAGATAGGCCGACTGGCCGCTGCGCTCGAGCATCCGCCCGACGGCCCGGTAGGTGTCGATAAAACTGGGGAAGGGGCAGTAGTAGGCCCCGTGTAAGACGGTGTCCTCGGCGAGGACCGTCTGCAACTGCTCCATCGAGACCGCCCGCTCGGGGGCCACCTGCTCCAACTTGCGCAGCGCGTCGATGAGCTGTCCCGACGGCTTGACGCCGAAGGTCTCCTCCAGCCGGGTGGTGGTCTCCTCGTAGACGGCCTTGGCCTCCTGGTAGCGCTCCAGCGCCAGCAGGCTCTCGATGCGCAGGGCGTCCCACTCCTCCTGTGGGCAGAGGGCAGAGGCGCGGGTGGCCACCGTCAGCACCTCGGTGTCCGCCCCGCGGGCGCGCAGCAGGTCGGTGAGGGCGCGCACGCAGCGGCCGTAGAGCTCCCGGCAGTGGACCGCCACCGCCACGGCCCACTCTTCCCCCTGCAGGTGGGGCAGAAAGTCGCCGGTGTAAAGGGCGCAGGCGCGCTGCAGCGCCTCCTCCCGCCCCGGGCCGGTCTCGGCCAGGGCCGCGTCGGCCTGCCGGTAGAAACAGTCCACGTCCACCTCGGTGGGCAGGGCGCTCTGCCAGCGGTAGTTGCCGCCGGAAAATTGGATGGTGGTCCCCGGCAGTCCTGCCTGGACGAGCCGTTTGCGCAGGTTGCTGATGGTGACTTTGAGGTTGTTGGCCGGGTCGGTCACCCGTTCGTCCCGGCCGTAGAGCCGGTCCATCAGCACGGCGCGGGAGAGCCCCTGCCCCCCGCTGTACAGAAGCATCTGCAGCGCCTGCATGGCGCGGGTGCTGTTGTTTCGCTCCAGCTTGAGAACGGTTTCCCCATAGCGGATGGAGAACTGCCCCAGCATGGTGACGATCAAGCGCGCCGCCGGTTCCCTCCGTCTGGTCTTTGCCATTTCCAATTCCATTGCCCTCCTTGCCGCAGTCTGTGTCCCCGCCCGGCGGGAACGGCCGTCAGCAGATCGCGGCGGCAACCGGCGGGGCAACATCACCCCGCTGCTGGGCGCGACGACTGACCAGCAATCTTTAAACCGATATAAAATGAGAGTGAAAAATGTCGTTCAATGCGGGCCGATGCCCGTTCAAAAGCATCTGGATGTGCCGACAATGTGTACATTTTCGTTCGCTGATAAGGTGCTGTTTTGCTGTAAAATACTGGCCAACTTGCTGTGCGCAAGCTGGCTTTTTTTGTTGTACGGGCACAAAAAGCAGGCCGGAAAGAAACCGTACACTCTATCTTCATTATAGAGAAAAAATCCCGAAAGAAAAGACCCAGCGGGGCAATTTCTTTCGGGGAAAATTCGACCTCTTTTTTTATGAGCGCAGAAAAACGGCTTTGCCATGCGGTTTCTTCTCGCCTCTTATCCCGCCAAACGTCACAAAAGGCGGGCTATAAACATCTGTTTGTGACCGATCAGCCGACGGCGGTTTCCAGCAGGGCGCGGATCTCGCCGGGCAGGTATTCCCCCTGCGAGGGAGCCTTGATGTCCTTGAGGTAGTGGGCGTCGGAATTGGTGATGGCCTTGATGTCGGCGGGCACCAGCCCGTCGGCGATCATCTGCCCCGCCCGCTCGATGCGGGCGAACTCGCCGATGGAAAAGCCCATCTCCCCGCTCATGATCCCCAGATTGCTCACCAGGCTGTTGGCGCCCTTGTCCAGGTGGGCGGGCCAACAGACCCCGCCCCCTGCCGCCACCCGCTGGGGCACCTGGGAGAGGGGGATGGAGCAGGCGTTGATGAGCAGTTTGTCCACCCGGCCGACGATCTGGTCCTCGGTGTCCATCACCAGCTGGTCGCCGAAGATGGCGGGGTCGTTTTGGATGGGAGGCAGGGCGGCATAGACCTCCTCCCCAAAGGCGAGGGCGGCCTCGAGGGTGGGAAAGAGACAGACCACGTGCACCTCTTCCGCGGTGCAGAGCTCCATCCCCGGCAGCACCGGTATCTGGTAAAACCGCCCGGCCTCCAGGGCGGCCGGGCAGTTGAGGGAGCTGTTGTGGTCGGTGAGGGCGATGAAGTCGAGCCCCAGGGCCTTGGCCATCCCCACCAGGGTGGCAGGGGTCATCTCGTTGTCCCCGCAGGGGGAGAGACAGCTGTGCAGGTGCAGGTCGTACTTGTAGGCGGGGGCGGAGAAGCGGCCCATCAGAGACCGCCGCCCAGCTGCTCCACCAGCCGGGCCGCCTCGTAGACGGGCAGTTCGGTCCGCAACAGGGCGATCCCCTGTTGGCGGGCCCGCTCCACCGCGGCGGGGTCGAAGGCCATCCCCTCGGCCAGGAGGATGCAGGCGGCGTCGGCCAGGGTGGCCACCGCCACCGCGTTGACGTTGCCCATGACGGTGACCCAGCAGTCGCCGGCCTTGGCCCGCCCCATCACCAAACTCAACAGGTCGCAGCAGTAAATGCCCTCCACCGGCCGCTCCTCCCCCCCGCAAACCGGGGAGAAAGAGGAGCAGGACAGCAGTTCTTGGGTGGTCAGTTTCACGAGTGGTCCTCCTTTCTAAAGGGGAGGGGGACGAAGCTCTTCATCTCGCCACTCTCGAACTCCTCCAATTCCTCCCGCATCCGGAAGATGCAGTCGCCCTCCTGGGCGAAGCCCCGCACCACGTCCTCGGCAAAGGCCCGGCAGGAGGGGGCCCCGCAAGAGCCGCAGTCAAGCCCCGGGAGGGAGGCGGCAAAGGCCTCGATCTTCTCCATCTTCTCCAGGGCCACCGAAAAGTCGGGGTCCAGCCGCATCACCGGCTCGTAGGTGAGCTCCTTCTCCCAGCGGAAGCTGTCGGGGATGGGGGTGGTGAGCCGGTTGCAGGCCACCGGCAGGTATTTGCGCAGCCGGGCCAGCTTGGTCTTGGCCACATAGGGGTTTTCCACCGTGAGGACCCCGCCCACGCAGCCGCCGGAACAGGCGTTGAGCTCGACAAAGTCCAGGCGGTCGAATTTCTCGTCCTCCATGTCCTCCAGCACCCGGATGACGTTTTCGATGCCGTCGGCGGCCAGGTAGCTGTCCGAGAGGAGGGCCGAGGCCTCCCCCCCGCTGCTGCCCCAGCCCACCCCGATGCGGCCGGTGGAGATGACAGAGGGATTGCCCTCCTCGGTCATCTGCTCCAACAGGGCCGGGTAGAGGTCCTTGACGGCCAGCACGTAGTCCACCGCGCTGCGCTCCACCCCGATGGGGGACTTGGAGGCGGTGACCTTGGCCGGGCAGGGGGAGATAAAGGCGGTGCAGATCTCCTCCTCGGGGATGCCGGTCTTTTCCGACGCCTCCCGCTTGGCCATCCGCGCGGCCACCTCCACCGGGGCGTTGAGGGGGAGCACGTGGCTGACGAGCTGGGGAAAGCGCACCCGAATGAGCCGCGTCACCGCCGGACAGGCCGAGGAGATGACCGGCTTTTTGATGTCGCCGTACTTCATGATCCGCCGGGTGGCGTCGCTGACGAGCTCGGCAGCGCGGGAGACCTCGAACACCCCGTCAAAGCCCAGGCGCAGCAGGGCGCCGGCCACAATGTCCATGTCGCTCAAGTTGTTGAACTGGGCGAACAGGGCCGGGGGCGGCAGGGCGATCTTGTACTTGTAAGGGGCGCTTTGCAGCGCGGAGAGCGAGTCATAGGTGGCCTGTTTGGCGTGGTGCGGGCAGATGCGGATGCACTCGCCGCAGTCGATACACTGCTCCTTGATGATGTGGGCCTTTCCCTTGTGCACCCGGATGGCCTCGGTGGGACAGCGCTTGATGCAGTTGATGCACCCGCGGCACTTCTCCGGGTCCAGGGAGACCGAATGGTAAAATGCTTCGGCCATGAAGGCGCCTCCTCTCCTGATGTGCTGAATCGGCAAACAGGGTCGCGGGCAGGGGTCAGATCCGCACCGTCATGTAGACGGTGGTGCCTACCCCCAACTCGGTGTCGATATGGATGTCGTCGGTGTACTTTTTCATGTTGGGCAGCCCCATGCCGGCGCCGAAACCCAGGTTGCGCACCTCGTCCGGGGCGGTGGAGTACCCCTCGGTCATGGCCAGCTCCACGTTGGGGATGCCGGGGCCGGTGTCGGCCAAAATCATCTGGATGTGGTCGGGCTCCACCGTGACGGTGACCGTCCCCCCGTGGGCGTGGATGACCATGTTGATCTCGCCCTCGTACATGGCGATGGCCACCTTGCGAATGGCCTCGGGGTCTACCCCCAGGGCCTTGAGTTTTTTCTTCACGTCGGAAGAGGCCTCTCCCGCCCGGGTGAAGTCGTCCCCCGGCACGTCGTAGTGAAGGGTCAGCAGTGCTGCCATGTCCGTGTACCTCTCTTGTCGTCATAATAGCCGCCGCTGGCGGGCGTGCGGCAGATGCGCCGCTGGCCGGCAGGAGGACCTGCCGGCTGGATAAAAACTGTGAAAGAAGGGCCGCCTCTCCTCGCTGGGGGGTGGAGAGGGCTGTGTGGGAGCCGGTGGAAGGGCAGATAAACCCTCCCGCCGCCCCCGGAGCTGGGGTGATGTTGCCAGCCGGAAATCGGGGCCGGTGCCGCGAGAGCGGCAGGTGGGGCGACTGCCCCGCCAGGAGCCGGTTTCAAGGAGCCGGGGGGAAAGCCGATCAGGCTTTCACACCGCCTCCCAATCCCAGCCGTTCCCTCCCAGTGGGAAATCGGGGCCGGTGCCGCGAGAGCGGCAGGTGGGGCGACTGCCCCGCCAGGGGCCGGTTTCAAGGAGCCGGGGGGAAAGCCGATCAGGCTTTCACACCGCCTCCCAATCCCAGCCGTTCCCTCCCAGCGGGAAATCGGGGCCGGTGCCGCGAGAGCGGCAGGCGAGGGGGCAGCCCCGCCAGGACTCGGTTTCAAGGAGCCGGGGGAAAGCCGATCAGGCTTTCACACCGCCTCCCAGTCCCAGCCGTTCCCTCCCAGCCGGAAATTGGGGCCGGTGCCGCGGGAGCGGTAGGTGGGGCGGCTGCCCCGCCAGGACTCGGTTTCAAGGAGCCGGGGGGAAGGCCGATCAGGCCTTCACACCGCCTCCCAGTCCCAGCCGTTCCCTCCCAGCCGGAAATCGGGGCCGGTGCCGCGGTAGCGGCAGGTGGGGCGGCCGCCCCGCCAGGAGCCGGTTTCAAGGAGCCGGGGGGAAGGCCAATCAGGCCTTCACACCGCCTCCCAGTCCCGCAGCGTACAGTTTGCCGCAGGCGGTGAACATCCGCTCCGGGGTGGAGAGCAGGGCGATCTCCCGCTGCTGGGCCAGGGCGATCATGGCGCTGTCGGGCACCTTCCCCCGCACAAAGACGACGCAGACCATGTCCATCATCTCGGCGGTGCGGATCACCTGGGGGTTGACGAGCCCGGTGAGGAGGACCGACTGGTTTTTGACAAAGGCCAGCACATCGCTCATCATGTCGCTGCCGCAGGCGGTCTGCACCTCGTGGTCGCGCCACTCCTCCCCGCAGATAAAATCGGCGTTCAATATGGTTTGAATCTCGGCAATGGTCAAGGCTGTTCCCTCCCTGTAAAAGGGCGGAGGCCCGATCCCCCTCCCGCGGAGGAGGGGGCGCACCGCCCGCTTGGTACCTTCTATGATAAGCCATTGCGCGCCAATTTGGAAACGGATTCTTATCAGCAAAACAACCAAATTCCATTTTAAAAATTGATGGTTCCGTCAAAAATTCAGAAAATTGCCAGGATTTGCCGGTTTTGGTGGATTTGAAACCGGGAGTTTGCTATAATTTTTAGAGCTAATGGTCTGCGCCAGACGGCGCATTTACCAATTCTTTTGGGGATCATTCATAGGAGGTACGATTGATGGCCAACAAAATTTCGCCGGTGCCGTTTAACGGCACCAAAGAACAGGAGCAAAAGCTGCTGGAAGTCATCGCCGCCCACAAGGACACCCAGGGCGCGCTGATCTCGGTTCTCCAGCAGGCACAGGATATCTACGGATACCTGCCCATTGAAGTGCAGAAGATCATCGCCGAGAAGATGGGCGTGCCGCTGGAAGAAGTCTACGGCGTTGTCTCCTTTTACGCACAGTTCTCGCTCAACCCCAAAGGCAAATACAAGATCTCCGTCTGCCTGGGCACCGCTTGCTACGTCAAGGGCTCGGGCGATGTGTTCGACAGACTCAGCCGCACCCTGGGCATCTCCTCTGGCGAGTGCACCCCCGACGGCCGTTTCTCGCTGGAGGCCTGCCGCTGCGTGGGCGCCTGCGGTCTGGCCCCGGTCATGACCGTCAACGACGAGGTATACGGCCGCCTGGTGCCCGACGACATCGACGGCATCCTCGCCGACTACCAGAACCGGTAAGGTGCAGGAGCTCTCCCTCAACATCCTCGACATCGCCCAGAACTCTATCAAGGCCGGGGCAACCCTGGTGCGCATTGAAATCGAGATCGACCGGGCGAAAAATGGGATGCGCATTGCCGTCATCGACAACGGCTGCGGAATGGACGAGGCGACGCTTGAGCGGGTCGTCGACCCCTTTTACACCACCCGCACCACCCGCAAGGTGGGGCTGGGCGTCCCCTTTTTCAAGATGGCCAGCGAGATGGCGGGGGGACAGTTCTCCATCCGTTCCGCCCCCGGCGAGGGGACGGCGGTGGAGGCCACCTTTCAGTGGGACAATGTGGACCGCATGCCCCTGGGCGACATGGCCGCCACCTACTGCAGCTTGGTGATGGTGTCCGAGGGGACCGACTTTGTCTACACCCACACGGTGGACGGCCGCTCTTTTACGGCCGACAGCCGGGAGTTTCGGGCCGTGTTGGAGGGGGTCCCCCTCTCGACACCGGACGTACAGGCGTTTATACGGGACTATATCCGTGAGAATACGGAAGAGATAAGCGGAGGTGCTTACGAATGAAAAGTTTAGCGGAACTGCAGGCCATCAAAGAGAAGATGAAGGGCAGCATCGGTCTGCGCGAAGAGGATAAAAACTGCAAGCGGATCGTGGTCGGGATGGCCACCTGCGGCATTGCCGCGGGCGCCCGCCCGGTGCTCACCGCCTTTGCCGACGAGGTGGCCAAGCGCGGCCTCACCCAGGACGTGATGGTCTCCCAGACCGGCTGCATCGGCATCTGCCAGTACGAGCCGGTAGTGGAGGTCTTTGTCCCCGGCGAGCAGAAGGTCACCTATGTGAAGATGACGGCTGAGAAGGCGGCCCGCGTGGTGGAAGAGCACATCGTGGGCGGCAACGTGGTCAAGGAATACACCATCGGCGCCAACGCGAAATAAGTGAGGAGGAAAGAAGGATGTTTCGTTCCCAAGTTCTAGTCTGCGGGGGTACTGGGTGCACCTCCTCCGGCAGCGATGAGATCAGCAAAGTATTTGAGCAGGAGGTCGCCAAGGCCGACTTGCAAGACGAGGTGAAGATCGTCCGCACCGGCTGTTTCGGCCTGTGCGCCCTGGGCCCCATCGTCATCATCTACCCCGAGGGCTCCTTTTACAGCCGGGTCCAGGTCTCCGACGTGGCCGAGATCGTGGAAGAGCACCTGCTCAAGGGCCGCCCGGTCCAGCGGCTGCTCTACGACGAGACCGTGACCGACACCGGGGTCATCTCCCTCAACGACACCAACTTCTACAAACAGCAAAAGCGGGTGGCCCTGCGCAACTGCGGCGTCATCAACCCCGAGAACATCGAAGAGTACATCGCCATGGACGGCTACCAGGCGCTGGGCAAGGCCCTCACCGAGATGACCCCCGAGCAGGTCATCGAGGAGATCAAGCGCTCCGGCCTGCGGGGCCGTGGCGGCGCCGGTTTCCCCACCGGCAGAAAGTGGGAGCTGGCCGCCATGTACCACGCCGACCAGAAATACGTGGCCTGCAACGCCGACGAGGGCGACCCGGGCGCGTTCATGGACCGCTCGGTGCTGGAGGGCGACCCCCATGCCCTGCTGGAGGCCATGGCCATCGCCGCCTACGCCACCGGGGCCGACCACGGCTTCATCTATGTGCGGGCCGAGTACCCCATCGCCGTCAAGCGGCTGCAGATCGCCATCGACCAGGCCCGCGAGTACGGCCTGCTGGGCGAGAACATCTTCGGCACCGACTTCTGCTTTGATTTGGAGATCCGCCTGGGCGCCGGCGCCTTTGTCTGCGGCGAGGAGACCGCGCTGATGCGCTCGGTCGAGGGCAAGCGCGGCGAGCCCCGTCCCCGCCCCCCCTTCCCGGCACAAAAGGGCATCTTCGACAAGCCCACCCTCCTCAACAACGTTGAGACCTACGCCAACGTGGCCCAGATCATCCTCAACGGGGCCGACTGGTTCGCCTCCATGGGGACCGAGCGCTCCAAGGGCACCAAGGTCTTCGCCCTGGGCGGCAAGATCAACAACACCGGCCTGGTGGAGGTCCCCATGGGCACCACCCTGCGCACCATCGTCGAGGAGATCGGCGGCGGCATCCCCGGCGGCAAGAAGTTCAAGGCCGCCCAGACCGGTGGCCCCTCTGGCGGCTGCATCCCCGCCCAGCACTTCGACGTGGCCATCGACTACGACAACTTAATCGAGATCGGCTCGATGATGGGCTCCGGCGGGTTGATCGTCATGGACGAGGACACCTGCATGGTGGACATCGCCAAGTTCTTCCTGGAGTTCACGGTGGACGAGTCCTGCGGCAAGTGCACCCCCTGCCGGGTGGGCACCAAGCGGCTGCTGGAAATGCTGACCAAGATCACCAAGGGCCAGGCCACCATGGAGGACCTGGACAAGATCGAGGAGCTCTGCTACTACATAAAGGACAACGCCCTCTGCGGCCTGGGGCAGACCGCCCCCAACCCGGTGCTCTCCACCCTGCGCTACTTCCGGGATGAGTACGTGGCCCACATCGTGGACAAAAAGTGCCCCGCCGGCGTCTGCAAAGCCCTCCTCACCTACACCATCGACCCCGAGAAGTGCAAAGGCTGCACCCTCTGCGCCCGCAACTGCCCGGCCGACGCCATCACCGGCTCGGTCAAGCAGCCCCACGTCATCGACCCGCAGAAGTGCTTGAAGTGCGGCGCTTGCATCGAGAAGTGCAAATTCGGCGCCATTTCGATTCAGTAGTGAAGGAGTGTGCAAACAGTGGAAAACGTGAACATTAAAATCAACGGCATGCCCCTGTCGGTGCCGAAAGACGCCACCGTTTTGGAAGCCTGCCGTCTCGCCGGCATCCAGGTGCCGACCCTGTGCTACCTCAAGGAGATCAACGAGATCGGCGCCTGCCGCATCTGCGTGGTGGAAGTCAAGGGCGCCCGCACCCTGGTCGCCTCCTGCTGCGCCCCGGTCAACGAGGGGATGGAGGTCTACACCAACACCCCCAAGGTGCTGGATTCCCGCAAAAAGACCCTGCAGCTGATCCTCTCGACCCACAAGCGCGCCTGCCTGTCCTGCGTGCGCAGCGGCAACTGCGAACTGCAGAAGCTGGCCAAGGACCTGGGCGTGGAGGACGAGAGCTACTACGACGGCGAGAACGTCGAGTACGATATCGACGACTCGGCTGCCCACATGTACCGCGACAACTCCAAGTGCATCCTCTGCCGCCGCTGCGTGGCCGCCTGCCAGATGCAGAAAGTCGGGGTCATCGGCCCCAACGACCGCGGCTTCGACAGCCACATCGGCTGTGCCTTTGACCTGAACCTGGGCGACACCTCCTGCATCTCCTGCGGGCAGTGCATCGTGGCCTGCCCCACCGGCGCCATCGCCGAGAAGGACCAGACCGACCTGGTCTGGCAGGCCCTGGCCGACCCCGAAAAGACCGTCATCGTCAACACCGCCCCCTCCATCCGCGCCACCCTGGGCGAGGCCTTTGGGATGCCCATCGGCACCAACGTGGAGGGCAAGATGGTGGCCGCCCTGCGCCGCCTGGGCTTTGACCGGGTCTTTGACACCGACTTCTCCGCCGACCTGACCATCATGGAAGAGGCCCACGAGTTCCTCGACCGGGTGAAAAACGGCGGCAAACTGCCCCTGATCACCTCCTGCTCCCCCGGCTGGATCAAGTTCTGCGAGCACTACTACCCCGAGATGATCGAGAACCTGTCCTCCTGCAAATCCCCCCAGCAGATGTTCGGCGCCATCACCAAGACCTGGTACGCCGAGAAGGAGGGGCTGGACCCGAAGAACATTTTTGTGGTGAGCATCATGCCCTGCACCGCCAAAAAGTTTGAGGTGGGCCGGGACAACCAGGCCGCGGCGGGGGTCCCCGACGTGGACGTGGCCCTCACCACCCGCGAGCTGGCCCGGATGATCGAGCGCGCCGGCCTCAACTTCACCCTGCTGCCCGACGAGGCGTTTGACAACCCCCTGGGCGAGTCCACCGGCGCCGGCGTCATCTTTGGCGCCACCGGCGGCGTGATGGAGGCGGCCCTGCGCACCGCGGTGGAGACCCTGACCGGCGAAGAGCTGGCCGACGTGGCCTTTAAAGAGGTCCGCGGCACCCAGGGCATCAAAGAGGCCACCTACCACGTGGCCGGGATGGACATCAACGTGGCGGTCGCCTCGGGCACCAAGAACGCCGACGAGCTGCTGAAAAAGGTACAGTCGGGCGAGAAGCAGTACCACTTCATCGAGATCATGGGCTGCCCCGGCGGCTGTGTCAACGGCGGCGGTCAGCCGGTGCAGCACGCCTCGGTCCGCAACAATGTAGACCTGAAGGCCCTGCGCGCCAAGGCCCTCTACGACGAGGACGAGGCCAAAGCCATCCGCAAATCCCACGACAACCCGATCATCAAGGAGGTCTACGAGACCTACCTGGGCGAGCCGGGCAGCGAGAAAGCCCACCACATCCTGCACACCACCTACGTAAAGCGCGGGCTGTAAGCAAAAGAGAAGAAGCGACGAGAGGGCGTCCCCGCCGGGGGCGCCCTCTTTTGCCGCCCCCTGTGAAAAAGGAGAAAAGAGGTGGAATACCCAACCAAAACGGGTTTGTCAAAAGGGGGACACAGTGCTATACTGGTGACAGTATTTTGACCCCGACCCCTGGGGCGACAACTGTGAGAAAGGGCGGTATCCCGCTATGAATCAGCAATTTTCCCCTGCCGATGTCAATCAGACCAAGAGTCTGGCCTGGATGTCCTATCTGGGCGTTCTCTTCTTTGTGCCGCTGCTGGTGTACCAGCAGTCGCCCTACACCAAATTTCACGTCAACCAAGGGCTGGTGCTCTTTATCGTCGAGGTGGGGAGCGGCATCCTGCAAAGGGTGTTTCACTTTATCCCCCTGGTGCGGATCTTTTCCGGCCTCGCCCTGGGCATCGTGGGGATCTTCACCCTGGTGCTCTCCATCATGGGGATCATCTATGCCGCCCAAGGGCAGGCCAGAGAGCTGCCGCTGGTGGGGCAGATCCACATCATCAAATAGAAAAACCGAAAAAGGGCCTTGGCAATTGCGCCGGGGCCCTCTCGTTTTGCCCGCTTTGCCCCGCCTTTCCCGCAGGCAGCACTTTCTCCACATCTTGTATGAAAAACAATACAGGGTTTGTGGCTTCTGCCCCCTAGGAGAAGGAGGAGTCTTGTGCTATAATTGATACAAGTTTAGAAAGCAGAAGGCGGCGGAAAAGGAGTGGAAACAGTGGGTGAAAAGCGGTACAAAATCGTTGTTTTGCTGATGCACGCCAACACCTTGGTGATGGGCATCGGCTTTTTTATGCTAATCCCCATTCTCAACAACTACCTGGTCAACGGGTTGGGGATGGCGACGGCCATGGTGGGCTACATCACCGGGGTGCGGTTTTTGGGGCAGGACCTGACCAGCATCTTCCTGGGGGCGGTGGGCGACAAGATCGGCTGCAAGCGGGCCATGGTCATCGGCGCCGCCATCCGGATGTTCGGCCTCTTCCTCTGCGGGTTCATGAGCGACTTTTGGGGCTTTTTTCTGTCCAGCTTCTTTGTGGGGCTGGGGGGCGCGCTGTTTGTCCCCTCCTGCTACTCCTACTACGACCTGCTGGCAAACGACCAAAACCGCACCGCCCTCTTCTCCATGCGGGAGATGCTCAACAACTGCGGCAACATCGTCGGCCCCGCCGTGGGCACCTTTTTGATGGTGATGGGCTTCCGCTGGGTCTGCATCGTCTCAGCCGGGGTCTTTGCCCTGACCATCGCCCTGTCGATCTTCCTTCTCCCCGACCTGAAGGCCGATGGGGAAAACGGGGCGGCCCCCGCCCAGACCAGCGCCATGGAGACGGTGCGCACCTGCCTGAAAAACAAGACCTACATCCTCTTTTTGCTGATCACCGCCATCACCACCGGTCTCATGAGCCAGAAGGACCTGACCATCCCCACCCGGATCAAGGCCATCGACCCCAGCTATGCCTATGTGGGCTTTATCTACACCCTGGCCTCGGTCATCGGGGTGGCGGTGCAACTGCCCCTGGTCAAGTGGTGCAAGGGGCACCTGCACGCCAACGAGTCGCTGGCCCTGGCCAACATCCTCTACGGGGTGGGGCTTGCAATTATGGGGTTCGTGCCCGCCCTCCCCGCCCTCTACGTGGGGACGGTCATCTTCACCCTGGGGCAGATGATCTACCAGCCGGTACGGAACATGCAGGTGACCGACTTCGCCGAGCCGGGAAAGGTGGGGGCCTATTACGGCTTTCAGGGCACGTCGCTGGCGGCGGGCACGGTGCTGGGGAACTTTCTCTCGGGGTACCTCTACGACCTGGCGGAGACCCCTGCTCTGCACTATCTGCCCTGGGTGGTCTGGTGTACCCTGGCGGCGGTGGCCTGCGTGCTGTTCTGGAAATTTCTCAAGGGGATGCCCACCCGGGACCTTCCCATCTACCGCACAAGGGCGGCAAAAACTCCCTCTCTAAAAGAGGCGGAGGAGGGCTGAGGGTTGAGGGCTAAAGACTGAAGGCCAAGGGCCGGGGAGAAAAGAGCGAGGGAGCGGGAAGCGGGGCGGCATGTCTGCGGGCCCCTCCCCTCCCCCTTTGGGCGGTGGGGCCCCCTTTGGGAGAGGGGGGGCCTGCCGCTTTTTTGCAGCGCCGGATCACCCGCGCGAGGGCGGCTCGGGGATGGCCCGGCGCAGGACGGGGAAGAGGGCCGCTGCCGCCGCCCCGCCCACCAGGGCGGTCACCAGCTGGGGCAGGGAGAAGAGAGCGGAGACCGCCGCCGCCTGCTGGGCCGGCAGCTTCAGGAGGATGGGGATGGCGAACTGCACGATACCCAGATAGAGGGTGGCGGTCTTGGCGGGCGCGGCGAGGAGGGCGGCCCCGCCCAGTGCGCGCCAGCCCTGCCCCCACCTGTGAACGATCGCCCGCCAGACAAAGATCAACACCAGATTGCCGAGGGCGATAAAGGGGATGAGTGCCCACAGGGGACCGATGCCGAGAAATTTGGCCACTGCCGGGGAGAGAAGGCCCACCGCCGCAGCGGCGGGCAGGTCCAGAAAGAGGGCGGCGAGGATCAACAGCAGGTTGACCACCGAGCCGGTGACCAGGGTGTTGCCGAAGGGCAGGGTGGCGGCTTGTAAGGCCACCAACAAGGCGGTGAATAGGGCGGTTCGGGTGATGCGGGTAACGGCTTTGTCCATTAAGAATACCTCCAATTGGTTGTGGGGCTGTCCTTTTTGGGCCCATTGTACTACAATGGGAAGGGAAGATATGTTGCACACGCAACAAAAAGGAGGGGCGGCAGATGAAGGTCGCACTGGCGGAGACCGAGCTGTTTGCGGGGGTCGATGAGGGGGAGCTTGTCGCCCTCCTGCAGGGGGTGAGGGCGATTTCCCGGCACTACCCGGCGGGGGCGCGGATTTTGGGCGAGGGGGAAGCGGTCTCCTCTTTTGGGCTGCTGCTGTCGGGGCGGGCCCAGGCGGTGAAGGGGGACGCCCAGGGGCGGTCGGTCATCCTGGCGCTGCTAAAACCGGGGGACGCGATCGGCATCCTCCTGGCGGCCAGGCCGGGAAGGCCGAGCCCGGTGACGGTGCGAGTCACTGAAAGGGCGGAGGTGCTCCACCTCCCCTTTGAGGGGCTGATTGCCGGCTGCAAAAGGGGCTGCCCCGGTGCGGACAGGCTGCTGCGCAACTACGTGGGGATCGCGGCGGAGAAGGGGCTGCTGCTCCACGAGCGGATCGACTGCCTGCTCCGCCCAACGGTGCGGGAGAAGGTGCTGGCCTACCTGCGCCGGGAGACGGAGCGAGCGGGGCGCAGTGCCGTCACCCTGCCCTTGGACCGGGCGGCCATGGCCGATTACCTGCACGTGGAGCGCAGCGCCCTCTCCCGAGAGCTGTCAAGGATGCGGCGGGACGGACTGATCGATTTTTGCAAAAACCGATTTGAACTCCTCGAAGCCGAGGAAGGGGACGACCCCCTTTTCTATATATAAGAGGAAGGTGGGCGGCACCTGGGGAGAGGATTTCCAGGCGCCGCCTGTTCCCTCCCCCTCACAAAAAAAGAAAAACCCTGCGGCAGAGACTGCCCGCAGGGCTCTAAAGGCGAAAATATAATACAATAAGTATAAATAGATATAAATATTGCAAACGAGGGATCAAAATCCGTCCAGGTGGGCCCGGCAGATGGCGCCGAAGATGCGGTCCTTAAAGCCGTGGTCCAACCGTTCCTGCTGGCGGATGTACTCCTTCATCCGCTCGCGGTTGGTGTGGCCGTCCACCGGACAACTGCTCTTGACCACCGGGAAGTCCAGCCGCCGCGCCGCCGAGCTCACCAGGAATTCGTCGGCCAGCACCAGGGGGCGGATGACGGTGAGGTCTTTGCGGGAGAGGTAGGTCACCGGCTGAAAACAACCCAGCCGCCCCTCGTTGAAGAGGTTCATGAAAAAGGTCTCCACCGCATCGTCTTTGTGGTGGCCCAGGGCCACCTTGTTGCAGCCGGCGGCCTTGGCCGCGTCGTGGAGGGAGCCGCGCCGCATCCGCGCGCAGAGGGAACAGGGGTTTTTCTCCTTCCGCACGTTGAAGATGATGTCTCCGATCTCGGTGCGCTTGACCTGGTAGGGGACCCCCAGTGCGCGGCAGAAGGCCTCGACCCTGCCCCAGTCGGGGGTGGGGACTTTGGGGTTACCCATGTCGATGGTGATCCCTACCACCTGGTAGTCGATGCCGATGTAATCGCGCAGCCCGGCCAATCCGGCCAGCAGGGCCAGCGAATCCTTGCCGCCGGACACCCCGACGGCCACCCGGTCGCCGTCGGACAGCATCCCGTAATCCTGAATGGCCTTGCGCATTGCCCCCATGAGTTTTTGCATGAGCGCTCCCTCCCCCGTGTCGGTCTGCCGGTGTGGGGAGGCAATGCTCCCTCCCCCGCAGGCGCTTCCTATTATAAGGCCTGGGGCGCGATTTTCCTAGTGCTTTTTTTACACCTCTACCGCGGCGGGAGAAAGGGACTGGGCGCATCCCTCCAGGGGGGCGTTCGGAGGGCAGCGCGGGGAACGGACAGGGGGCGGCCGCCCTGCAGCTGTGGCCACTGGGCTTCCCGCGTGGAGAAGACCTGCCCGGCAGCAGGCCCGCTCCACTGGCGCCGCCCCACCGCCAGGCCGTCGCGGGTTCCATCGCCCCACCGCCGCGCCGAGAAGCATCTGCGGTATTGGGGTGCAAAAGGGCCATGCACTGCGGGACGGCCGCCCTGCCGCTGCGGCCACTGGGCTTCCCGCCCGGAGAGGATCTGTCCGGCAGCAGATTCCCTCCACTGACGCTGTCCTGCCGCCAAGCCTTCGCAGGCCCCCTCGCCCCACCGTCGCGCGAGAAGCGACTGCGGTATTGGGGGACCAAGAGGCCATGCGCTGCGGGACGGCCGCCCTGCCGCTGCGGCCACTGGGCTTCCCGTCCGGAGAGGATCTGTCCGATAGTAGGCCCGCTCCACTGGCGCTGTCCTACTGCCAAGCCTTCGCAGGCTCCCTCGCCCCACCGCTGCGCTGAGAAGCGTCTGTGACATGGGGGTGCAAAAGGGCCATGCGCTTTGGGGGGGCCAGCGGTCCCCCCCCCCCAACGAGGCCGGCAGGAACGGAATTTCCTATGTCCACCAGTTTTAAAGTGAAATGGAGGTTTCGCAATCGAGAGGATGAGGGAGGATACAGGTGAAAATAGAAGGTGTGAAGATGCAGATTGAAAAAATCGAATTTTGGTGTTGACAGCGCCGGTGCGGGTGGCTATAATGATACTTGCACGTTTGTGTAACCGGCCAATCGGCCATCTCATACAAGCGAATGAAACCAAAATTCAGGAGGAAAAACCATGTCTACTACCATGCCGAAACCCGCCGAAATCACCCGCAAATGGTATGTAATCGACGCGGCTGGCAAACCGATGGGCCGCACTGCCGCCATTGCCGCCAACCTGCTCAGAGGGAAGAACAAAGTCACCTTTGCCCCCCATGTCGATTGCGGTGACCACGTGATCATCATCAACAGCGACAAAGCGATCCTCACCGGCAACAAGCTGGACCAGAAGTTCTACCGCCACCACAGCGGCTGGGTCGGAGGCCTGAAAGAGGTCAACTACCGCACCTTTATGAAGGCCCACTCTGACCGCGCCATGACCCTGGCGGTCAAGGGGATGGTTCCCGACACCACCATCGGCCGCGCGGCCATGACCCGCCTGCGCGTCTACAAGGGCGACGCACACAAGCACCAGTCTCAGAAGCCTGAAGCTTACAACGGTTAACAAGGAGGAACGCATCCATGTACGATAAAACTCCCTACTACTACGGCACCGGCAGAAGAAAGAATTCGGTTGCGAGAGTGCGCGTCTACGACAACGGCACCGGCAAGATCACCATCAACGGCCGCGACATCGACGACTACTTTGGTCTCGAGACCCTGAAGGTCATCGTGAAGCAGCCCCTGGCCCTCACCGGCCTGGAAGGCAAGTTTGACATCGTCTGTACCGTCTCCGGTGGCGGCGTTTCTGGCCAGGCTGGCGCCATCCGTCACGGCCTGTCCCGCGCCCTCCTCCTGTTCGACGCCGAGCTGCGCGGCGACCTGAAGAAGGCCGGGTTCCTGACCCGCGACCCCAGAATGAAAGAGCGCAAGAAGTACGGCCTCAAGGCCGCCCGTCGCGCGCCTCAGTTCTCCAAGAGATAACAGGCCCGGCAAACCAATTCAAAAATGCTCAAAAAGCCCGGAACCATGCGGTTTTCCGGGCTTTTTCCTTTCCCAAAAGTCTGTCTGTCTTTGTCCGATTTTGGCAGGATTTGACCTCGCCTGACCCGGTTTTTCTTGATTAATAATGGGGCAACAGGCCCTTTTTGACCCCGTTATGATTAAAAAATGGGGCAACTGCGAGCCGAAATCGGGGTGTTTTAGAGGGCATTTTCCCCTTCATTTTTTCGATTCCATGACGGCCTTTGTGAACGGTTTTTCTTTTGAAGGGGATGTCCTGATTTGTCAGGATTTGACCAAACCGAATCCAGTTTATCTTGTCCTTCTGAGTTGCCGCTGTTACGTTTCAAGTGGACGAACTCGCACATTTGCGGTGTAGCGTTCTTTCTACATATAATGAAAGCGTAAAGGAGGAACGCCCTATGAAAAAACGGAAATTCAAGATATACCTCACCCCCGCCGAGAACAGTATTGTGATTCAGAGCCTTAATCACCTGCGCAATACTATGCTCCGTGAAAATCGGGACACCGGCTGCCTGGATGAACTTCTGCTCAAAGCCATGTGCGCCCCGGTGAAGAAGATGTGAAATTACATATCGCAGCTTAATGAGCCGCTTATTCTTTTCAGCAAGAGTAAGCGGCTTTTTTCATGCCCATCTTTCGGAGTTCCCCCATACATAGCCGTCCGTCTTGCCAACGGGCGGCTAAATCTATGAAGAAGGAGGACATGAAAATGCCGGAACAGAGAAGCCGCCCCAGGGATGGCCGCGTGATCGCGCTGGCCAACCAGAAAGGCGGCACAGGCAAAACCACCACGACGGTGAACCTGGGCATTGGTTTAGCCCGTCTGGGGAAAAAGGTGCTGCTCATTGACGCAGACCCCCAGGGCGACCTCACCACCTGCCTGGGCTGGCAATACCAAGACAGCCTGCCCACCACCCTGGCCACCGTCATGGAAAAGGTGATCCGGGATGAGCCATTCACCACGGATGAGGGCATTTTGCACCACAGCGAGGGCGTAGACCTTATGCCCGCCAACATTGAGCTGTCCGCACTGGAAATGAGCCTGGTCAACGCCATGAGCCGGGAATTTACTCTGCGGACCTATGTCAATGAAGCCAAGAAGCACTATGACGTGGTTCTCATTGACTGTATGCCTTCCCTGGGCATGATTACGATTAACGCCCTGGCTGCGGCGGACAGCGTGATTATCCCGGTGCAGGCCCACTATCTCCCCGCCAAGGGCATGACCCAGCTTATGAAAACCATCAATAAAGTGAAGCGGCAGATCAACCCGGCTCTGAAGGTGGACGGGGTGCTGCTCACTCTGGTGGATGGGCGCACAAACCTTGCCAGACAGACAGCGGATACACTGCGGCAGAGTTACGGGAGCGTGTTGAAAATTTATCGTTCCGAGATTCCCGTAGCCATCAAAGCCGCAGAGATCAGCGCCGCAGGCAAGAGCATTTACACCTACGACAAGGGGAGCAAGGTGGCCCAGGCTTACGCGGAGTTTTCAAAGGAGGTGTTGGCGGATGGCGAAAAGCAACGGGCTAAACTTCAATCTTCCCTCAGTCGATGACCTGTTTTCCACGGAGGAAGAACGGGCCGAGGCGCGGCTTGAAAAGGTTGTCAACCTTTCGTTCTCGGAAATCAGCGACTTCCCGAATCACCCGTTCAAGGTTCGTATGGATGAAGCCATGCGGGAAATGACGGAAAGCGTGAAGCAGTACGGCGTATTGGTCCCTGCCCTGGTGCGCCCCAAACGGTCGGGCGGCTATGAAATGGTAGCTGGACACCGCAGGAAAAAGGCGGCGGATTTGGCGGGGCTTGCGGAAATCCCCTGTATTGTGCGGCAGCTCACCGATGATGAAGCCACGATTATCATGGTGGACTCCAACTTGCAGCGGGAGCAGATTCTGCCCTCGGAGAAGGCGTTTGCCTACAAAATGAAGCTGGACGCATTAAAACGACAGGGTCAGCGGACGGATTTAACTTCTTCTCCACTGGATAATAAGTTAAAAGGCGTTACAGCAGCCCAGCAGATCAGCAGGGATAGCGGAGATAGTCAACCTCAGATTTATAGGTATATCCGCCTTACCCACCTTATCCCGGAAATTCTGGAGCTGGTAGATAACTCAGTCCTTAAAGACCAGGAAATGCTCCAGATTGCTATGCGCCCTGCGGTGGAGCTGTCCTACCTGCGAAAAGAAGAACAGGCCGACTTGTTCGCTATCATGGACGAGATGGACTGCACCCCGTCCCATGCTCAGGCCATCAAAATGCGCCAGATGTCCGAAGCCAAGACCGGTGATGAAAGGCTGGCCAAAGACGCCCTTGTTTCCATTATGAAGGAGGAAAAGCCCAATCAAAAAGAACAGTTCAAAATTCCAAAAGAAAAAATCAGCCGGTTTTTTGCGCCGGGGACGCCCACGCAGAAGATCGAGGACACCATTGTTAAGGCGCTGGAACTCTACCGCAAGCGCCAGCGCAGTTTAGAGAGATAGTCCACTACCAAGGGAGCAGTGCGCCCATTTGCAGGGAACCGGCGTTTTCGCTGTTCCCCCTCTCCACACCTCACCCCCTCGTACAACCTAAACAGCCTAAAAAAGAAGATATTTGGGGAGGCTGATTCTTTCAAGAATCCACAGGTTTGGCAGACAGAACGGATGAGGTGGAGAACGCCTGGCGCGCCTCTCTTTTTTAGAACGTAAACAGAATCCAGCCGTAAGCAGCACATCCAGAGCGATGTGCTTTTTTTGCGGCCATTTCAAGGAGGTAACACGATGAAAGCATTGAGAAAGCCTCTGTCCCTGTTCATGGCCCTGCTCATGTGCCTGGGCGTGTTCGTAGGGACAGGAACCACGGCTTTTGCCGCAGGCGAAACCATGACGACGTATATGATCGACCTGCCCCGTGCCAGCGACCCCAACAAGGCCGGATGGGGCCATCCCGCCCTGAATTTCCTGGGCGGCTGGTCCACCGGAGAGAACGACAGCTTTTCCGTCCACACCCAGGACGCCTTCAATGGCAGGGCCATCTACTGTATTGAGCCGGGCGTCGGTGTGAATACCGGCGACCAGTACACGGGCCGGGGCGAAGATTTCTGGGATAACTACCCGTCCAACCTGAACCCCACCATCCCGCCGGATACCATCAAAGAATATATCGGGCGGATTATGACCTATGGCTGGCAGGGCAACGCCAGCACCTCATGGATGAGTGGGAACCCGGAGGACGCCAGCAAGATCGCGGGATATATCGCTACCCAGCTTCTTGTTTGGGAAACCGTCGTGGGTGAGCGCGACAGCCAGTTTAACCATGTGGACGCCAATGCCCAGGGCAAAAACAACGTGACGGAATATATCAGCGCCGATCATCCCCTATACAGCGAGATTTTCAGCCAGTATTCCGCCATTGAGAGCGCGGTCAAGCGCCACACTATGCTCCCCAGCTTTTTCAGCAGCACCGCAGACGCCGGTGCCTATGAGCTGAAATGGGACGGCCAGCAGTATTCCCTCACTCTCACGGATACCAACGGTGTGCTGGGCGACTACACCTTCTCCAGCAGCACCACCGGGCTGAATTTCTCCGTGGACGGCAACCAGCTCACCATCACTTCCGCCCAGGCCATCAAAGGCTCTGTGACCATTAAGGCGGAAAAAGTGACTGCCCAGCGCAGCGGTGTTGTGGTTTGGACAGACGGCGTTACTGGCGGCGGCAAGCAGGACTTTGCCACCTACGGGGAAACCGTTTCCGACCAGATGGTAGGCTATCTGAATCTGGAAGTGAAAACCGGCAATATGAAGCTGATTAAGACTTCCGAGGACGGACAGGTAGCCGGGATCAACTTCACTATCACTGGCGAGGGGTACAGCGCCACCAAGACCACCAATGAGGCGGGCGAGATTGACATCACCGACCTCAATCCCGGCGTTTATACCGTAACCGAGCAGTCGATTGATAAGTATGAACCCCAGGAAACCCAGCGCGTGACCATCGTCAGCGGCCAGACTGCTACCGTGAATTTCAACAACAAGCTGAAGCGTGGCAGCCTGGAAGTGACGAAAACCAGCGAAGACGGGCTGGTGGAGGGTATGACCTTCCACTTGTACGGCACATCCCTCTCCGGGCAGCCGGTGGATGAGTATGCTGTGACGGATTCCAGCGGTGTGGCGCGCTTTGAAAACGTGCTTATCGGCACAGGCTATGTATTGGAGGAGGTGGATACCCCCATCCGTTATGTGGTGCCGGATTCCCAGACAGCCACCATCGAGTGGAATGAAGTTACCCACAAGAGCGTGAACAACGTGCTGAAGAAATTCCGCGTCACCGTCACCAAGAGCGATGTGGAAACGGGTGCGCCCCAGGGCGATGGTTCCCTGGCCGGCGCTGTGTACGGGCTGTATAAGGGAGATACCCTCATTGACAGCTTTACCACGGACGAAAATGGCCAGTTCACCACTGGATATTACGTCTGCGATTCGGACTGGACAATCCGTGAAATCAGCCCCAGCGAGGGCTACCTGCTGGATTCCACCATCCACAAGGTGGGGGCGGAGCCGGAGCTGTATGAGATTGAGCTGAACGATACCGCCAACGACGTGACGGAGCAGATCATCAAAGGCGACATTGCCATCATCAAGCATACCGACGACGGGGAAACCCAGATCGAAACCCCGGAATCCGGCGCGGAGTTTCAGGTGTTCTTGAAAGCTGCGGGCAGCTATGAAAACGCCAGGGAATCCGAGCGCGATGTCCTTGTCTGCGATGAGAACGGCTTTGCTCAGTCGAAGAAGCTGCCCTATGGCACCTATATCGTCCGTCAGACCAAGGGCTGGGAAGGCCGCGAGCTGATGGACGATTTTGAGGTGTATGTTGCACAGGACGGGCAGACCTACCGTTACCTCATCAACAACGCCAATTTTGCCAGCTTCATCAAGGTGGTCAAGGTGGATGCGGAAACCGGCGTGACCATTCCCTATGCGGGGGCCGGGTTCCAGATTTACCGCCCGGATGGCAGCAAGGTGGAAATGACCTTCACCTATCCGACGCCTACCACGATTGATACGTTCTACACCAATTCCGAGGGCTATCTGGTAACGCCTGAAAAGCTGGAATACGGCACGGGATATTCCCTCGTTGAAGTCCAGGCCCCCTACGGCTATGTACTGGACAGCACCCCGGTTTACTTTGATGTGACTGAGGACAATTCCAGCGAGGAAGGCGGCGTGACGGTGATCGAAGTCACTAAGCCCAACATGGCCCAGAAAGGAATCATCAAAGTCAGCAAAACCGGCGAGGTGTTCTCCTCTGTGGCAGAAAGCGAGGGCGTTTACCAGCCGGTGTACGAGGTGCAGGGCCTGCCCGGCGCGGTGTTTGAAATTACTGCCCTGGAGGACATCTACACCCTGGACGGCACCTTGCGCTATTCTGCGGGCGAGGTAGTGGACACCATCACCACCGGCGAGGACGGAACGGCCCAGAGCCAGCCCCTCTACCTGGGCAAATTCCAGGTGAAAGAAATTCAATTCCCCCACGGCATGGTGGATACCGGCGAGAACATCACCAACGTGGAGCTGGTGTACGCAGGCCAGGAGGTGGAAGTCACCGAAACCTCTGCCAGCTTCTACAATCAGCGCCAGAAAGCACTTGTGACGTTGAACAAGGTGCTGGAGCAGGATGAAACCTTTGGCATTGGCATGAATGGCGAGATCTCCGCCGTGACCTTTGGCCTCTATGCCCAGGAGGATATCACCGCAGCGGATGGTTCCGTGATTCCTGCAGATGGGCTTCTGGAAATCGTTTCTGTGAATGAGAACGGCCAGGCCATTTGCAGCACCGACTTGCCTTTCGGCAGCTTCTACCTGAAAGAGCTGTCCACCGACAGTCATTATCTGCTGAACGGCGAAACCTTCCCATTCACCTTTGAGTACGGCGGGCCTTCCATTGCCGTGGTAGAGATTTCCGCCAATGATGGCGAGGCTGTCACCAACGAGCTGAGCCGCGGCGAAATCAAGGGCCTTAAAACCGATGAGAACGGCACGGGCCTGGGCGGGGCTGTCATCGGCCTGTTTCAGTCCGATGAAACCGAGTTTACCGCCGAAAACGCCCTTGCCACCGCCACTTCAGCGGAGGACGGCAGCTTCTCCTTCGCAGGCGTCCCCTACGGGAATTGGGTGCTGAAAGAGCTGGAAAGCCCGGAAGGGTTCATCCTCTCCGATGAAGTGATTCCCGTTACCGTGGAGGAAGATGGGCAGGTTGTGGAAATCTCCCTTGCCAATGAGCGCGTGTACGGCGACCTGCGGCTCACTAAGGTGGATAAGAATTATCCCGACAACAAGCTCACTGGGGCTGAGTTCGAGGTGTACCGTGATACCAATGGCAACAAAGAGCTGGACGAGGGCGACGAGCTGCTGGGCAAGCTGGAGGAAACCAGCACCGGCATTTATGAGATGTCCCACATCCTCTACGGCGGCGTGTTCGTAAAAGAAACCAAAGCGCCGGAGGGCTTTTTGCTGGATGAAAACGCCTACTATGTGGAGATCACCGAGAACGGCAAGATTTACGAGGTAGAGAACGAGGCCGGGATTGGATTTACCAACATGGCCCAGACCGGTTCCCTGCGGATTGAAAAGACGTCCAGCGACGGCAAGGTGGAAGGCTTCTCCTTCCGCGTGACCGGGGCCAACGGCTACGACCAGACTTTCAAAACCGATAAAAACGGCGAAATCTTCATCGAGGGGCTGCGCGTAGGCGATTACACCGTGTCCGAGGTGTCGGATGGGGCCAGCGCCAACTATGTGCTGCCTGCGGATAAGACGGTGACGATTTTTGCGGATAAGACCACCGTGGCGGAAATGCACAACGAGCTGCGCGATACCCCGAAAACCGGCGACGACAGCAAGCCCTGGCTGTGGGCGGCCCTGATGGGCGTGTCCGCTATGGGGGCTGCCGCCCTGGGCGTTGCGGCCTATGTGGGCAAGCGCAAGAAAGGCAAAAATACCGCAAAATAACGGCGGTTTGAATCTGTGTAAGGAGGAATGATTTTATGGAACTGAAAGCGATTATTGCCATCGGGCTGGTGGTATTCATCATCGGCTGCCTGATTTTCCTGAAAGTCAGAAGCCGGAAGAAGTAACCAGCCAGGGGCGGCCATGCGGGGCCGCCCCTTTTACATACCAAAAAAGAAAGGAGCTTTGCAGATGAGAGAACGATTTGAGCAACGACTGTTCCGCATCTTTGCCCAGGCTGGTTACTCCCCGGTGCAGCTTCTCACCATCACCCCGGAGGAGATGGTGGAGATCCCCGGCATTACCGTTCCCAACATCCGGGCGGTGCTGTGCGTCCAGAACAAGGTGCTGGCAGACCGGAATAAAGTCCGCAGCGGCAGGCTGGTGGAGGAATTGCTGAAAGAAGCCGAAGAAAGCAGGTGTTGCCATGAATGAACTGCACCTGCTGGACATACTGGCGGCCCGGCATGGCTGTTTCATCTCCGACTTAAATCTTTCGCCTATCCTGCGACGGGCGGCCCTTTTGGACCTGTGCAGGATGGATGAGAACAGCTACCCGCTGTCCCAATGGAGAGATACGGTGCGCTACCTTACCGGGGATGAACGGGATTTTGCCAGTGTAAAGGAAATCCAAGCATTTATCAAACAGGATATGGAGGCAGAGGGATGAACGATGATTCCACAGAAAAACGCATGGCCGGTGATTATGAGATTATCCAGGCGGTGCATATAGGCGACCGCGAGGTTGTCCTGGGGGAAAATCCGCAGGATGAAACCGGCATGAAGTATATGTGCGCCTTTTGCCGGCAGAACGCTTTGTTTGCAGAATACAGCGAAGTGATGGCCAGTGATGATTTCCCGGAGATTGTGGAGCTGTTCGGCCAGAGGATTGCCGAGCAAGCGCAGAAAACCCACATAGAACTCAACAAGCCCCGCATACAGGGCATAGACGATCACTCCATCACGGCGGAGGGCTGCATCCCCATTTCCCATGAGGATGATCTGCACGGGAAAATTGTGGTGATAAAGCCGGAGGTGCTGCGCCGGGAATACCGCAGGGCTACCCGCCAGCTCAAGCTCTGTCTGGGCGGCTTTGGGGCTTCTCCACACAGCCGGGGGTCCGCCTGTTACTGCGTTGACCTTTATACCGGAAAAGAAAGCCGCTATGAGCGCATGGACGTGCTGGGAACGATACAGCCGGAGGACCTTCCCGGCTGGGCCAAGCATGGCCTTACTGCGATTCAGCAGGAACAGGCCAAAAAGAAAACCGCAAAGGAGCGTGAGCGATGATGGATTACAGAGAAAACGCCGGATATATCATTACGGATTCCTGTCATGTGGGCGACAGCGAATTTGTGTTGGGCGTTCATTTGACAGCGCCCCAGCAGTTTGTCACCTGGAAATGCAGTAACCGGACGGACTACGATTGGGGCCACTATTTCAGCGACCTGTTTTCCGCGCAGAAGGATTTGGTGGCGCGGGCGCAGGAGGAGGTGCAGTGCCTGGAGGATCAGCGGCAGAACGCCATTGTGCCGGAGGCCCCTTCCTATTCCCCATGGGGCAAAGTCCAGGAATGTGAAACGCTCTGCCCTGGCGTTTATTCCGTTTCCACCCCAGGGCATGGCGGAATTATGGTGCGCCGGGAATTGGCGGAAAAGATATTCCGAAAAGAAGCGATGGGCTGCGGCTTTATAGAGGGCGGCTACCTCTGCTTCGAGGAGGACTGCGACGCGCAGGTGGCTCTCCGGGAGCTGATGGATAAAAAGATGATCCAGGCTCCAGTGAACGAGCGCTTTGGCCCCGGCGCGTATGAGGCTGTCATCAATAGCAGCGTGCAAATTCACCACCCCGAATATTGGCAGGCACGGGAAAAGGCCATATCGGAACAAAACCGACAAGCGAAAAAGAAAGGACGTGAGCGATGATGGAACTGACAATTACCAGCATGACCCCGGTGGATCGCCTGTATGCGTACAACCAGGGCAGCCAGCTTGAAGGGCAAACCGGCTGTATCGGCCATCTGCGCGGGGATTTTGGCGCTGGAAAAGAGTTTTACACTTCCTGGTTCGACCATCGGAGGGAATACAAGACGGACGAGTTTAAGGCGGAGCTTGATGAGGTGGTCAACACTCTGCGGGAGAAGAATGGGCTGCTCTGTACCCGTGACAGCATGACCAGGTTTTGCTATCAGAACCCGGAGGCTGAGTTTGAGGGAAACTACTGCGCCGAGTATGGTTTTAAGGTGCAGACGCCCCAGCACACCTATATGCTCCGGTGCAATCCCAATTATGGAGACTACAACTTTTACCTCTACGCCTACGTTGCCCGATTCCTGGAACACCACATGGAAAAGGCCAAACAGGGTATCCGGTTTATCACGCCCGGCTACAAGGAGCTGTTCCGCATTCCCGACGGCGACCACATCCGCATTTTCACTGGCGGCGGAGAAACCCGCGACCGCACCTGCCGGTTCATCGACGAAACCCATTTTGAAACCAGCGGCGGGTATTCCAGCGCCCTGTATCATATTTGCGAATTTGCGGAGCGATTGGAGCAAACTCACGGGAGCGTAATCCCACTGCGTTCTTCTCTGCCGGTGCAGTGCTTCAGTGTACTTCCCTCATCCGGGGAGCTGATTCTTCTGACCAGGGGCGAAAAAGGCTACAGCCCTTGCTATGATTTTTCAACTCCTGACGTTCAACAGAACCGAGAGTTTGCAGACGACCGCAATGTGAAGAATGGCGTTACCAAAGCGCAGGAGGCCGCTATGCTGGCCGGCTCCATGTTTGGCTGGCAGACCCCAGCCGCCGACCCTAAAAACTATGATGAGCAGGGACAGCCCATCAGGCCCAGGCAGAAAGATCGAGGTGAAGCCCGATGAAGGAGGAAAGACACGTCATCTGGAGCAATTATGGCCTGGACTATGAGGATTGGCGGGACGATCTGGAGGCAGAATACCCGGATTTATCCGAAAATGAGCGCATTTCTCTGATGTATGAAATCAATGGGGATTACCTGGATGATGAACGCGCTAACCTCAATGTGCAGCTCTCCCAGCCGATTTTAGTCGTAGGCGACCTGGGCCTGTGGAATGGACGGCGCATGGGATATAAGGAAATCCCCAGCGGCAACATCCGGGACTGCCTGTATTCCGATACGGATTATTCCACCTGGTATGTGGACCGGCTGGGCGATCTGCGGTGCGACGCCATCCACCATGATGGCACGAACTTTTACCTCTACCGCGTTTACAAGGACAGCGCCAGCCCTTCTCAAATTGAACTGCTGAAAGAAAAATTATATCGCGGCATTGCAACCCGCGCCGATATTACGAGAGTGACCCGCAGGCTGGGCGATGACATCGCTAAAGTCTACGGGTTTTCCATTCCCCGGCAGCGGCAGGCCGCCGCCATGGAAAGATGAGGTGATAAAAATGGCGTCTTTACCGCCCGTAAAACTGGATACGCATGAGGACTGGTTCAACTTGCTGATGACGGTTCTCCATCAGCAGGCGGAACAGAACCCCTATGAAGAATACCGGGAGATGGCTCAAAAGCTGATCGACCAGTTTATGCGCTATGGGAGGCCCTTTGTTGACAGTGACCATGCGCCCTGCGTGGCGCTTCGGATGTACCCGAAGGAGGCCGGAAATACCATCTGGCTGTTACTGCTCTCCCTGTGCAATCAATATGACCCGGATAAGGATTACAGCGCAGAACTGAAAGCTGCGAAAAAAGAATAAGAAAAGGAGGGGCAACCGATGGCGATACGATATAAAGCCTTGACGGAGCTGTACCAGGAAACGCAGCGCAGCGTAACAGCTCCCGACCAGTGGCGGGCGTTTCTGGCTTCTGCCTGCCGCAACTACCGGCTTCCATTTGATGAACAACTGCTTGTCTACGCCCAGCGCCCAGACGCCACCGCCGTCCTGGAGATTGAGCGATGGAACCGGCAATTTGGGCGCTGGGTAAACCGGGGCGCAAACGGCATTGCCGTTTTTGACGGGGAACACAATGGCAAGCCCCGGCTGAAATACTACTTTGATATTTCCGATACCCATGAGGCCCGGTTCCCCCGGCCCGTCCCCCTTTGGACGGTGCGGGAAGAATACGCGCCGGACATCATTGAAACGCTGGAAAACAGCTTTGGGGAGCTGGAGCATAAGGAGGATTTGGGCGAAGCCCTGCTCTCTGCGGCAAAGAACGCCGTAGAGGACAATATGCCCGACTATCTTTCTGAATTGAAAACCCTTACAGAAGGCAGCTTTCTGGAAGAACTGGACGAGCTGAACCTGGAGGTGGAATACCGCAGGGCGGTGCAAAACAGCATTGGATATATGCTGCTGGTGCACTGCGGCCTCGACCCGTCTGATTACTTTGAGGATGAGGATTTTCGGGATGTGCTGAATTTCAACACACCGCAGACGCTGAACGCTTTGGGCGTGGCTGCCGGGGACATCTCCCAGATGTGCCTTTCCGCCATTTCCCGCACGGTCCTTGCCCTGCAAAGACAGCCTCAAAAAGAAAATCGCACATTTGAACCCCAGCAGAAAAACCAGTATGCTGTAACTGAACAGGAAAACACACAGCCGGAAAGGAGTTTTGAATATGACCGAGATCACTTACACCAGGCAGGGCGACTACAATCTGCCGAACCTTCTGCCGCCCCAGGAGGAGCCGGTTCCCCATGGGAAATACGCATTGCTTCGGAAGAAATTTCTCAAGGAGCACCGCAGGGTGACGTACACGAACCTGCTGACCAGCGGGAAATTGAACACACATCTGGCGGAGATCCAGCAGAACGCCCAGCGCCGGATGGAGGAAATCGTGGCGCAGATGGCGAAAGCCGAGGGCGTGACGGAGGAACTGAAAGCCAGAGATCAGATGAAGTGGGTGCAGATGATGAACAACCTGCAGAACGCGGCGGAGGAAACGGTGCTGGCGGAGCTGATCTACAGCTAACGACCCAAGAGCCGGAACCGGGAGAAAGCGCAGGTGGCAAACAGCTCCCTGCGCTTTTGGATGAAAAGCAGATCATGGCCATCATCGCCAACAAGGACGACGACCTGAAATATAAGAAAAATCAGATCGAGCTTTTCTTCTCTGTTCACAGCGACGCCCAGGAACGGGCGGACTACCTGAAATCCGCCTATCACGACCGGTACACTGAAATCATCGCGGACGGGCAGCGCCTGGGATATAAGCCCCAGGAGAATGGCCTGCTCATGTGGGAAGGCTCTTACCCATCCCGCACCAAGGAATCCGTTTTTTCCTGGGATATTGTGGCCCAGTGGACTGCCCAGCTCATTGACAAAAAAGAATATTTCATTCAGACGGACATCCCGCAGCTCCCTACCCAGGAGAGCCAGCAGATGTCCCTTTTTGATTTTGCGGCGTTTCAGCAGCCAGCCCAGGCCGAGGGTACGGCCCAACCATCCATTTTCCCTCACCCGGCTCTGCCCCAGCAGGTAATCGACGAGGCGCTGTGCATTGGTGCCAACGACCAGAACAGCCGCCTCATCATCTGCGCCTATTTCAAAAAGGATAAGCCGGACAATGCCCGGTTCCTTTCCGAACACTACGGCGAAAACGGCGCTGGTTTTTATCTGGATGGCCGACAGTATGCCATCTGGTACAACGCCGAGGGAATCCGCATTGCCCAGGGCGAAAGCGCCCAGCGTTCCAGCGCCACCCTCATCCCCTGGGAACAGGCGGCGGCCCGTATCCGGGAACTGCTGGACTTGGGCCGGTATATGCCCCAGAGCGAGCTGGATCGGGTGGATGAGTATGAGCGCCAGCAACGGGCCGCGCAGCTATGGTATCTCCGGCAGGATTTTGCAGAAGGCACTGCCGACGCGGGCTATCTTCCCACGGTGAATGCCATTTACGGTAAAAATCATGGGTTTCCAGAGGAAAGCGCCGCCATAAGCGATTTGTTAGGCCATCCGGAGGAGCTGCAGAACCTGCGGGATGAGCTGGAGCAGTTTGTCCAGGCATACAGAGAGAACCGGGAACTGCTGCGATTCCATTTCCACCGTCCGCAAAAATTGCTGGAGCAGCTTTCCGACCTGCAGCGGGAACCGCTGCACTTTACCGCCGCCGAAGGGTACGCCCCCCAGCGGCGTTTTTTCATCTCCGGGGACGAGATCGACAACCTTCTCCGGGGTGGAAAACGCAGCACCGATTACCGGCTGGCCGTGTATTCTTTCTATCGCAACCACACAGAGCGCAAGGAACGGGAGAATTTCTTAAAGCACTACCACGGCGAGTACAGCGGCCATTCCGGTGGGAATGACGATGTGACCTACCAGCTCAGTAAAGGTGTTTCTTTCAGCCACGGCAGTATTACCGCCCCCTACGCCAAGGTGGAGCTGAAATGGAACGCCGTGGAAAAGCGCGTCAGCGCCATGATCGTCCAGGGGCGGTTCCTCACCGATGAGGACCGTGCCGCTATGCCGCAGTATGAGAAGCACCAGCTTGCTCGAAATATCCGCACTTTCTTTGAGAACGTACCCCAGGAGCAGCCCCACCCCTATCCCTTCGGCTTTGACTATTGGGACGCGGTGAAGCTCATCGAGCCGCAGCTTGATGACCCGGCCCGTGTGGAAGAAATCTATCAGATGATGGTCCCCATTTGGGAGGCCACCCCGCAGGATGACAGGATGTACACCCTGCGCCGGCAGGCGTTTGAAAACCTCGCCGCCTTCCGGCAGGGAACCTTCACGCTCTTTGCGGAGCACAAGGAGCCGGTAGCCCCCACCACGCCGCAGGCGAAAGCCTACGACCTGGGCTATGGCCATCTGGGAAATGGGCTTACTGTGTGGAACCGGCTGGAGGAAGAACACGGGGACTACAAAACAGTGGCCCACATCGCCCCAGACCGCACGGTGACGATTTACGACGAGGAAATGCCCCAGGCGGTGCGGGAGGAAATCCAGCGGATTGCGGATACCTCGGAAATGACGATTTCCGCCACCCAGGATGCGCCGGTGTTCACTGTGCCGCCCAGAGTGCAGGAACCACCCCAAAAAGAAGAACTGGCAGACCCCTACCCGGAGCTGGCCGCCCAAGTGCTGCGCTTTGTGGGAGAGTTTGACGGTTCCCGCATGGGCTATGGCGAAGATGACGCCCAGGCGGTGGAGAATATCGCCCAGCAGCTTCACGACCCTGTTCAGCGGGAGGAAATCCGCAGACTGCTTCAATCCTTCCTGGACCATGCGGACCCGGAAGAAGAAATCGCGGTGGACATCACTCTCTGTATGGAGCAGATCGCGGAGCTGCCCCCGGCCCTTACCCCGGAACAGGCGCAGATAGAAGAAATCGCCGGTTATCTGGAGGAGGCCGGATATGCGGCTTCCAGCGAACTAATCGAAGAAGGCTTGATGGATTACCGTGCTCATGGCGGCAAAGGTAACTGCCAGGATGTTGCCGACTTCATTGAGCGCGAGTTTTTGTCCGAGGAGCCGGAACCTGCTTCACTGGAGATCGCCAAAGAGTTTATCAACGATTTCTGCGTGGCCGAGTATGGCAGCCCAGCAGATTTTAGCGATTTGGAAAAGGTGGGCATTGCCTACACTACCGTCACCGATGAGGAAATCCCCATCCAGGTCAATGCCGATTTGGTCCATTACCGCATGGAGCGTTACCTGGGCGGGCAGTTTTTGGAGCGCAGGCAGTACGAGAGTCTGGATGAACTCATCCAAAACGAGCTGGCCGAACTTGATTTTGATGACCTCATTTCCGTTTCCGATGGAGAATTGGAATCCATCGGTGCCATGCCGGAGCAGGGGTCAGATGGCTATTTCTTACTCAGCCGCCTAAAAGCCGACTGTGAATATTTCCTTGGCGCTGGCGGACGGGCGGAAAAGCACCTGTGGGCTGGGAACGTACGAGAGCAAATCGCCAAAATGCGGGAACTCTACGCCGCCCTGCCGGAAAAACCGGAATGGCTCACACAGGAGGACATCGAACGCTATGCCCAGCGCATGGAGCCGCCTTTTGAGGTGGTGGTGTACCATCACTTTGAAAATGGATTTGATGAACGGCTGGATTACCAAACGCTGGCGGAGGCAGAACAGGCGGCGCAGAAGTATGTGGCCGGCACCATGGAGGGCGAGGATGGCTTTGCCTATGACGGCGCTGGTGTCTATGACCTTCAGGAGAACAGATGGCTGCGGGTTTACGGGAACTTCCCGGATGAACGGGCCATGGAGCAGGCGAAACAAGCCCCTGCCACAGAAGAACCGACAGCCAGCCCAGAGCAGGCCGATTTACAGCCCCAAAAAGAAGAAGCACTCCCACCCCCGCCGAAGCGCCCCCGCCGTGAGCGCATTACCTTCACGACTCTGCACCCAGAGGCTCCCAGGGACCAGCGCCATGATTTCCGTATTACCGATGACGCCCTGGGCCATGGCACCCCCAGCGAGAAATACGCGGCCAATGCTGCCGCCATCCGCACGTTGAAGCAGATCGAAGCTGAAGAACGGCTGGCCACGCCCGAAGAACAGAAAATCCTATCCCGCTATGTGGGATGGGGCGGCCTTGCGGACTGTTTTGAGGAAACCAGCCCCCACTATGAGGAGCTGAAATCCCTGCTGGATTCGGAGGAATACGCGGCGGCCAGGGCCAGCACCCTCACCGCCTTTTACACGCCGCCCGTGGTTATCCGGGGAATCTACAAGGCCCTCGCTCAGATGGGCTTTACCCAGGGCAATATCCTGGAGCCATCCTGCGGCACCGGCAATTTCTTGGGCCTTTTGCCTGCTGACATGGCGGGCAGCAAAGCCTATGGCGTAGAGCTGGATTCCATTTCCGGGCGGATTGCGGGCCAGCTTTACCAGAACGCCAGCATTTCCGTAAACGGCTTTGAAACCGTGCAAATGCCCGACAGCTTTTTTGATGTGGCCGTGGGCAACGTCCCCTTTGGGGATTTCAAGGTGCTGGATAAGCGGTATGACAAGCACCACTGGCTCATCCACGACTACTTTTTCGGAAAGACGCTGGACAAGGTGCGGCCCGGCGGTATCGTGGCGTTCATCACGTCGAAAGGCACGCTGGACAAGGAAAACTCCGCTGTCCGCAAATACCTGGCCCAGCGCGCCGACCTCATCGGGGCCATCCGCCTGCCGGATAACACCTTCAAGCGGAACGCCGGAACGGAAGTGACCAGCGACATCATTTTCCTGCAAAAGCGCGACCACATCACCGATTTGGAGCAGGATTGGGTTCATTTGGACACAGATGAAAACGGAATCCGCATGAACCGCTATTTCGTGCAGCACCCGGAGATGATTCTGGGCGACATGGTGATGGAATCCACCCGGTTCGGGCCGGACAGCGCCTGCAAAGCCCGCGAGGGTGAAGATTTGTCCGAGCAACTTGCCAATGCCATCCAGTTTTTGCAGGCGGAAATCAAGCCCTACGAGCTGGAGGAACTGGACGAGGAGGAAGATAAATCCATCCCCGCCGACCCCACTGTGAAGAATTTCAGCTATACGCTTGTAGACGGGCAGGTGTACTACCGGGAAAACAGCCTCATGCACCCGGTGGAAGTCTCCGTCACGGCGGAAAACCGTATCCGTGGCATGATCGAGCTGCGGGAATGTGTCCGCAGGCTCATTGAATACCAGACTGAAGGCTACCCGGATGAGGATATTGCAGCCGAGCAGCAAAAGCTCAATGTTCTTTACGACAGCTTTACCGCCAAGTACGGCCTGATTAACAGCCGGGGCAACAAGCTGGCCTTTTCGGAGGACTCCAGCTACTGTCTGCTCTGCTCTTTGGAGGTGTTGGATGAGCAGGGCAACCTAAAAAGAAAAGCCGATATGTTCTCCAAGCGCACCATCCGTCCCCATGTGGCTGTCACCAGCGTGGACACGGCCAGTGAAGCGTTGGCGGTGTCCATTTCGGAAAAAGCCCGTGTGGATATGGACTATATGGCGGAGCTGTCGGGGAAATCCCCGGAGGAACTGGAACAGGAACTTGCCGGGGTGATTTACCGGGATATTCGCTGCGCGGAGAACCCGGAGGACATCCTGCCTTCTTTGGCCGATCTGAGCCGCTATCCTCTTGTCACAGCGGATGAGTACCTTTCCGGGAAAGTGCGCCAAAAGCTGCGGATGGCAAAAGCCTTCCTGGAAGTGGCCCCCGATCATCAGAAAGAAGCCGCCCGCAGAAATGTGGAGGCTTTGGAGGCGGTTCAGCCCCAGGACCTGGGCGCTGGTGAAATCGGCGTGCGCATTGGTGCAAACTGGGTGCCCATCGAGGTGTACCAGCAGTTCATGGTGGAGCTGCTCACCCCCAATTACTATGTGCGGGACCGTATCAGAATCCTGCGTTCTGAAGCCACCGGCCAGTGGAGTATCCGGGAGAAAAACGCCGACCGCAGCAATGTAAAGGCCAACACCACCTACGGCACCAAGCGGATGAGCGCCTACCACATCCTGGAGCAGACCCTGAATCAGAAGGATGTGCGGGTATTTGACTATATTGAGGACGAGAACGGCAAGAAAAAGCCTGCCCTCAACAAGAAAGAAACCGCCATTGCCCAGGATCGGCAGGAACTCATCAAGCAGAAGTTTGCCGAGTGGATTTGGAAAGATATTGATCGCCGGGAACTGCTGTGCCGCATTTATAACGAAACCTTCAACGGCGTCCGCCCCCGTGAGTATGATGGGAGGCACATCCGGTTTGAGGGCATGAACCCGGAAATTTCCTTACGTCCCCATCAGATCAATGCCATTGCGCACATTTTGTACGGTGGAAACACCCTGCTGGCCCACGAGGTAGGGGCAGGCAAAACCTACGAGATGGTGGCAGCCGCCATGGAGATGAAGCGCCTGGGGCTTTGCACCAAGTCGCTGATTGTGGTGCCAAACCACATCACGGAGCAGTGGGCGGCGGAATGGCTCCAGCTCTATCCCAGCGCCAATATCTTGGTTGCTACGAAAAAAGATTTTGAAACCCAGAACCGGAAGAAATTTTGCAGCCGCATTGCCACCGGGGACTATGACGCCATCATTATCGGGCACTCGCAATTTGAGAAAATCCCCATGAGCGTGGAGCGCCAGCAGGCTATTTTGGAGCGCCAGATTGAGGAAATCCTGGAAGGGATCGAACAGGCCAAGGCGCAGAAGGCGGAACGCTACACGGTCAAGCAGATGGAGCGTACCCGGAAATCGCTGGAGACAAGGCTGGCCAAGCTCAACGACCAAAGCCGTAAAGATGACGTGGTCACTTTCGAGCAATTAGGTATCGACCGCCTTTTTATCGACGAGAGCCACTATTTTAAGAACTTGTTTTTGGCGACAAAAATGCGCAACGTGGGCGGCATTGCCCAGACCGAAGCCCAGAAATCCAGCGATCTGTTTATGAAAACGCAGTATCTGGACGAGCTGACGGGCGGGCGCGGCACAATTTTTGCTACTGGCACCCCCATTTCCAACTCCATGGTAGAGCTTTATACCATTCAACGGTATTTACAGTACCGGCTCCTGCAGGAGATGGGCCTGATCCATTTTGACGATTGGGCAAGTAACTTTGGGGAGACTGTCACCGCCATCGAGTTATCGCCGGAGGGCACCGGCTACCGTGCTAAAACCAGGTTTGCCAAGTTTTATAACCTGCCGGAGCTGATGGCTGCTTTCAAGGAGGTGGCTGACATCCAAACAGCGGATATGCTCAAACTCCCCGTGCCCAAGGCCAACTTCCACACGGAAGTAATCCAGCCCTCGGAGCTTCAGAAGGAGATGATAAGGGGGCTGGCGGAACGGGCAGAGAAAATCCGTGCCGGTGGGGTTGACCCCCATGTGGACAATATGCTCCGCATTACCAATGACGGGCGGAAATTGGCGCTGGATATGCGGCTGATTCAGCCTCTGGCCCCGGATGACCCCAATGGCAAGGTGGCTGTCTGCGCCCGGAATGTGTTCCGCATCTGGGAACAGACCAAAGAAAAACGCTCTGCCCAGCTTGTGTTCTGCGACCTGTCCACACCTACCACCGACGGCTCGTTCAGTGTTTATGACGACCTAAAAAAGAAACTGATGGACGCCGGAATCCCGGAGGAGGAAATCGCCTTTATCCACACGGCGGACAGCGAAGCCAAAAAGAAGGAACTGTTTTCCAAAGTGCGCGCCGGGCAGGTGCGGGTGCTGCTGGGTTCTACAGCTAAGATGGGCGCAGGCACCAATGTGCAGGACCGCTTGATTGCCCTACACGATTTAGACTGCCCCTGGCGGCCCTCTGATCTGCAGCAGCGGCTGGGGCGCATCGTCCGCCAGGGCAATGAAAACGAGGAGGTGGAAATCTATCGCTATGTCACCGAGGGCACCTTTGACGCTTACCTCTACCAGCTCGTGGAGAACAAGCAGAAGTTTATCGCCCAGATCATGACCAGCAAGGCCCCCGTCCGTGTGGCGGATGATGTGGATGAAACCGCCCTGAGCTATTCGGAGATCAAGGCGCTGGCCACCGGCAATCCGTTAATTATCGAGAAGTGCAACCTGGATATGGAGGTGGCGCGGCTGAATATGCTGAAAGCCAGCCACTTGAACCAGGTATATGCCCTGGAGGAGCTGGTGTACCGCAAGTACCCGGAGGAGATCACCCGGCTCACGGAACGGATCGCGGGTTATGAGCAGGATTTGGCGCTGGCGGCGGCCCACCCCAAGGCCCAGGAGGGCTTCTGCGGCATGGAGGTGGATGGCAGGCACTACACCGAAAAAGAGGACGCCGGCAAGGCTATCATTGATGTTTGCACCCGTATGACAGGTTCCGACGCTGTTCTTTTGGGGCAGTACCGGGGCTTTTCCATGGTGCTGGCTTATGATGGCAGGAGCAACGAATACCGGATCACACTCAAAGGCACTCTTTCCCATACGGTGACGCTGGGGGCGGATGTGTTCGGCAATATCACCCGCCTGGACAACGCTCTGGAAAACCTTGCAGGCAGCCTGCAGGCCGAGCAGAACAGCCTGGAGGAAACCAAGGCCCAGCTTGAAAACGCCCGCACGGAATTGGCTACACCTTTTGCCCGCGAGGAGGAGCTGGCGGAGAAAACAGACCGTTTGAAAGAGCTGAATATTCTGCTCAACATGGATGAGAAAGACAAGACATTGATGGACGATACCCCAGACGAGGGCGAGGATGTGCCTGCCCGGAGGGTTGCGGAGCTGGCACGGTAAAGGAGGATACGATGACCAACGAAGAATTGAATACCAGGCTCTATGAGAAAATGTTTGCAGAACAGGAGCAGTTCCGGGACTGGCTGCTTTCCCAGCCGGCGGCTGAGATTTTGAACCACGCCTACGAGTACACAGTGCGGGAGGACATCCTGATGTCTCTTGAATACCACGATCTGGAGGATAGTCAGGCCAGGGCGCTGCTGAAATCCGGCAAGCCCTTGAAGCAGATTTTTGAGCGGTGGGAAGATAAAGAAACATCCCACATGGAAAATATTTGGGATACCGTCCAGGAACAGGCCAGAGCCGCTGAAGCCAAACAGAAAGCCAAAGCGCAGAAAGAACGGTAATCGCACATTTGCCATTGCACTGCGGGACAGGTATAGTATAATAAAAATCGTAACAAGGGGTGATGATAGATGGACGATAGCTACTGCCTGCTCCCGGAGCGCATTTCCGAGCAGTTTTCTGAAATCGACAGCGACATTGTGATGGATTTGGCGGCTGCCAGCCCGGAATATGCCAAGTTAAAGGCCCAGATGGAAGAACTGAAACGCCAAAATCCTGTGATTGGCGCTCTGCTGGAGGGCAAGGGAGAACTTTCTTTTACTGCTGAGGAGCATGAAGCCTTGAAAGAATTTATCCGGCTGTATATGCGGGCCGATAATATGGAACGGGAACACATCTACTTCCGGGGCCATGCAGACGGATTTGCCTATCTGAAGAAAATCGGCGCTTTCAAAACTGAATAGTTTTTTGGGCGGCATGGAAAAATCCATGCCGCTTTTACATATCCAAATTCATTCGCACCCCCAAAAAGGTCTTGAACAAAACAAGTTTTTACGGATTAGGAGTAAAAACTATTGAAATTCTTGGAGTTTTTGGCTATGGCTTAAAGCTGCCGCCCAAAACTGCACATTCCCCATTCATATCTGCATATAAATCGCAAAAGTATATGCAGAAAGTCGATTGGAGCAATCCAGTCGGCTTTTTCCATATCTGAAAAGAGTACAGCCCCTTTTACATAGTCAGCTACCCCACATGGGGCGGCTAATCTATGGCTATGTGAAGGGGGCTGTATTTTTTTATGCCTTTTTACGATTCAGAAGCCATCGAACGGGCAAGGCAGGTGGACCTGCTCACCTACCTGCAAACCTGCGAACCCCAGGAGCTGGTCCATGTGTCCGGCAACGTCTACTGTACCAAGACCCATGACAGCCTGCGGATTTCCAACGGCAAATGGTGCTGGTTTTCCCGCGGGATTGGCGGTTACAGTGCGCTGGACTATCTCATCAAGGTCAACGGCTATTCCTTTTTGGAGGCCATGGAAACTATCTCCGGAAGGGCTGCCATCCCGCCGCCTTCCTTTGTGCCAGCGCCGAAGGAGGAAAAGCCCAAGCACCTGCTTCTGCCCCAGGCCGCCCCGGATAATCGGGCGATGATGGCCTATCTCAAAGGCCGGGGCATTGACCAGGAGATTTTGGACTACTGCGTTCAGACCGGGCGGATTTATGAGAGCCGGAACAAGGGCCACAGCAACGTGGTTTTTGTGGGCTTCGACAAGGATGGCAAGGCGCGGTTCGGCTGCCTGCGGGGAATCAGTGAAGCCCGGTTCCACGGGGATTTAAGCGGCAGTGATAAGCACTTTTCCTTCGCCCTGCCCGCTTGCGTGGAAAATCCGGCAGTCCATCTGTGCGAGTGCGCCATTGATGTGATGTCCTACGCTACGCTCTGCAGGCTGGACGGGATCGACTGGCGGCGGCACAATCTGCTGTCCCTGGCCGGGGTGTACCAGCCGAAGAAAAAGATCGAGGAAAGCAAGCTGCCGGTGGCCCTCACCCGGTTTTTGGAGGATCACCCCCATGTGAAAACGGTCTATCTCCATTTGGACAACGACACCGCTGGCCGGCTGGCGGCCAAGGCGATCATGGCTGTCATGCCGGAGGGCTACCGGGTGGAGAACAAACCGCCGCCCCGTGGAAAGGATGTGAACGATTTTCTGTGCCACCGGCTGGGGATTCCCATTCGGGGCAGCCACGGCAAAGAGCCGGAGCGGTGAGTTGCCGGTTTCGCAGCTTCGACAGATTCTCCCTCTTGCAAATTGTTATCATATATGTTAACATTAAAGCAGTGAGGTGAGAGTATGGATGAACTGCGCAAACGGCAGAAAATCATATCCCAGCTTGTGGAGGCCCGTCTGGAGCAGGGCATTTCCCAGGCAGAACTGGCAAGGCGGCTGGGAATCCAGCGTTCCGGGATCAACCGCCTGGAAAGTGGGACACAGAACCCCACGCTTGATATGATCTTAAAAATCGCCTCGGCGCTGGGAAAGGATGTTTCACTGGAACTGAACGACAAGGAGGAGCCTATGAGCAATGTTTACAGTCTCCGCATTTATGATACGGAGCTAATGCGCTTTTCCATGGAAAAGCAGGGCTTGTCCGGCCTTGTGGCCGAAATCTTATACACCAACGAGGAGCAGGCCCATTTGCTGCCTTTGGATATGGAGCGCACCGGCGAGGGCGTCATCCATTGGCTGGAGCGGCGGGTTATCCCCAAAAACCGCGCCTTTGTGGACGAGATTCTGAAAACCCTTGGCCTCAGCCATAACGACACGAAGGGAATCATCGACGTGTGCAAGGGGCTGTCGCTGAACGACAGCTATTGGGTGGTGCCGGAAGGATTTGAGGGGAAATTCTCCCAATACAATCTTTACGAAAATCGTTTTTCCGAGATACTGGCGCTGGTGGCCTATACCGGCGCAGGCGGGAGCCGGCAGGCGTTTACCACATCCCCGGAGCTGACCACAGGCGGTATGCTGCCCAAGGCGTGGCGCTATGTGGACCACGATGGGATTTATCTCTATAAGGGCGGCACGACCGGCGCGTCCAATGCGGGCCGGGAACCGTACTGCGAGTATTATGCTTCGCAGATTGCGGAAACCATGCGTCTGAACGCCGTGCATTATGACCTGGAGAACTGGAAAGGCATTACCGCCTCTAAGTGCGCCCTGTTTACCAACATCGACACGGCCTATATCCCCATCGGGCGCATTGTCCGAACCGGGGGCATTGCCGCCTGCCTTGCCTACTACGACAAGCTGGAGCCGGAGTTTTCCGAGCAAATCCGCAGTATGCTGGTGTTTGACGCCCTGATCTACAATGAGGACCGCCACTTTGGAAACTTTGGCGTCCTGCGGGATAACCACAGCGGCAACATCATCGCGCCCGCCCCCATTTTTGACAACGGGCTGTCCCTGTTCTGCTATGCCGGCAAGGAAGATTATGCGAACCTGGACGAGTATGCAAAAACCCGTTCTAACCCCTACAACATCTCCTATGAGGAAGTGTGTGCGGAAGTCATGGGGCCAAAGCAGAAAGAGCAGCTCCGCCGTATGATCGGGTTCCGGTTCAAGCGCCACGAAAGCCTCAACCTGCCGGAAGAACATTTGCAGGCCATTGAGAAGCATTTGGAGGGCCGGGTGCGCAAGCTGTTGGCAATCCCCACCCGTCATCTGAAACAGGAGAAGGTGCGGTAAAAACGAATATCTTTTTTTGGAGAGCGTTCTGAAAATGGACGCTCTTTTTTGTTGCCCATTTATAGAGAGGAGCGTGAGCGATGAACCATTATGATGTCACCATCCGGGAAACGCTGGAGGTGAAAATGAAGGTGGCGGCAAATAGCCGGGAGGAGGCCGAGCAGTTTGCCAGGGATCAATGGAAACGCGGCGAAGTCGTTCTGGACGCCAACCATTTTACCGGCGTGGAGTTCCACGCAAAGCGGTATTCCCGTGACCGGGGCGAGTGATGAGTTCTTTTTTCGCCTGTCCCGGATTCCCCGCAGGGGAATGGAATGTAGCTGTACCAGCAAGCATCGCCTTTGTGATACCACAAAGGCCGCTTGTTAGGGGGAACGCCCCCTAATACCCCTTTTGAAAGGATGGAGGTTTTCATGGAAGGATTGTTTTTCGCCATTGGATTTCTGCTGGGCGGTGTGGTCGGCGTGCTGATTATGTGCCTGCTTCAAATCAACCGCATCGGCAGAAAGGAGGATTCAGAAGAATGAGAAAACGCAACGTACACGTCCAGTTCTGGCTGGACAAAAAAGAGGCGGAAGCCTTTAACAAGAAAGTAAAACGCAGCGGCCTTTCCCGCGAGGCGTACCTGCGCCATCTGGTGAACGGCCTGGTTCCCCAGGACGCGCCACCGCCCGCCTACTACGACTTTATGCGGGAGCTTCACCGGATCGGCGGCAACCTCAACCAGATCGCCCAGAAAGCCCATGTGCTGGGCGTCATTGATGAGCGCCGCTACGATGAGGAAATGCGGAAGTTTGACCAGCTTGTCCGGGACATCACCCAAGCGGTGATCCTTCCCCGCGCTATGGACACGAAGGGGTCCCCGCGAAGCCTGCTTCGTGGGGAGAAGGAGCACCCGCGAAGCGGTGAGCCTTTTGACGCTTGCGGCAAAAGCGGCAAGCGGAGCGCGGTGTGACGTGGCTACCACATCCATCTGGCGGGTGAACGGCTGGCTGGGCAAGGTCCTCATCTATATCGAGAATCCAGACAAGACCGAAAATCCTGATTTCTTTGAAAAACAGGATATGGATGGCAAGGAGGCCCAGGGCCTATCCGATGTGATCGAGTATGCCGTCCAGCAGCAAAAAACAGGCAAGGCGGTGGAAAGCGAAGGCGAAACGGTCATGCGGCAGTTTGTTTCCGGGGTGAATTGCAGCCCCTCTACTGCCCGCGATGAGATGATAGCGGTAAAAAAGCGTTTCGGAAAGGAGGACGGGACTGTGGCCTACCACGGCTATCAGAGCTTTGCCCCCGGCGAGGCCACGCCGGAGCTGGCCCATGAGATCGGCCTTGCCCTGGCAAAAAAGCTGTGGGGTGAAAAATACCAGGTGCTGGTGGCTACCCATCTGGACAGGGAAAATCATCTGCACAATCATTTTGTAGTGAACACGGTTTCCTTCGTGGACGGCATCAAGTACCACCGTACCGAGCAGGATTATTTCGATATGCAGCGGGAATCCGACCGGCTGTGCCGGGAGTATGGGCTTTCCGTCATTGAGAACCCCCAGCGGGGAAAATCCAAGCACTACGGGGAATGGCGGGCCGAGCAGGAAGGCCGCCCCACCTATCTCTCCCTCATCAAAGCCGATGTGGATACTGCCATCCGCCAGTCTATGACGGAACGGCAGTTTTTTTATCATCTGCGGCAGATGGGCTATGACGTCAAGGTGGGCAAGGATATTACGGTCCGCCCGCCGAATTACCCCCGTGGACGCAAGCTCATGCGTAACTTTGGCGAGGACTACTCGATGGAGAACATCCGCAGGCGGATTTTAGCCCAGCGCCGCCCCCAGCGGGAACACAGGCCGGAGCCGTTTCGGTGCAGGCTCCGCGGGGATTTGAAACAGGCTAAAAAGGTGACGGGGTTCCGCGCCCTCTACTTCCATTACTGCTATCTGCTGGGGGTATTCCCCCAAAAGCAGAACCGCCCGCCCAGGCGGGTGCCTCATACACTGCGGGAAGATTTGATCCGGGCGCAGGAGCTTACCGACGAAGCCCGCCTTCTCTCCCGCCACCGCATTGACACCCTGGAGCAGCTTAACGCCTATCGGTCCGATGTGGAATCTCAGCTTGCCGGCCTGACGGAACAGCGGAAAAGCCTGTACCGGAAACTTCGCACCAAGGCAGTGCTGGCCGACCCTGCCAGGCAGGAGTATATCCGGGCTGAGATCTCCAAACTATCTGCGCAGATCAAGGAGCTGCGCCGGGAGGTGAAGCTGTGCGGGGATATTGCCCTGCGCTCCACTTCCATCAAGGATAAGATACAGGCCGCCCGTGAGGAAGTCTCCGGCAGGGATGAGAAAGCCCGCCATGAGCCGGAGCAGGGCCGGGCGGCTCCCCCAGGAAGGAGATGATTTTTGATGTATAACTCAGGCGACGCGGCGGAGCAAGTGGTACGGATGAGCCTGGAGGGTGCTGAATTTGCCCTCAAGATCACCGGTTCTGCTGCTAAAAATCTGGCCGCCGCCCTTTACACGGTTTTGAAAGACCAGAAAAAGACCAAGGGCAAAGCCCGCATTGAAGCTATGCTGCGGGAAAAGCGCCCCTTAAAGGTTTACACCATCAAGAAGGAGGATTGCCCGGAGTTTGCCAAGCAAGCCAAGGGGTACGGGATTCTCTATGCTCCCATCCCGGTGAAAAAAGGTGACGACACCATCGACATTCTGGTGTTCGAGGATGACGCCGCCAGAGCCAACCGGATCGTGGAGAAGTTCAAGCTCACCGTTGTGGATACGGCTTCGATCAAGGAGGATATTGAGAAATCCCGCGAACAGCGCGGCAGCGAACCCGCCGCCCCGGAGCAGGCCATGCCGGAAAAAAGCGAGGACGACCAGCTTTTGGATGAGCTGATGGAGAAGCCCGTCCAGAAAGAGAAGGCCCAGCCAGAGCACCCGGCAGCGGAGAAAACCGATTCTTTTACACCAGCGGCGGAAAAATCCCATCCGTCCGCGCCTATCTCCGAGAACAGCAGCAAGTCCGCAAGGGGTACTTCTGATGGGGCCGAAAAGCCTTCCGTCCGGCAGGAGCTGCGGGACATCCAGGCCCAGCGGAAGAAGGAGGCGGAGGCTGCCAGGGCCGAGGAGCCGGCTGCGCCCCAGAAGAAGGCGGCTCAGAAAACCACACGGCACCAGCCGCCCAAACCCAAAAAGAAACCCAAATCGAAAGAGAGGTAATCTGTGATGAATAACTTTGATGATCTGTTTGAACAGCAGCCCCAGGCGGAGGCCGCGCCGCAGAAACAGGAAAGCCGGAAAGAGCGCCCTAAGCGCCAGTGGTGGCAGGTAAAAGAGGAAAAGCAGCGAAAAGAAGCCTATGCCACTCTGGATAAGATTTTTGGAGAGTTCTCTGAGGGTACGGGCAGTATGGAGGCATATCTGGATGTGCAGAGCCGGTTCCCCTTCCACTCTGCTCGCAATGCGCTGCTGATCGGGGAACAATGCCCCGACGCGGTGCGTGTGGGCGGCTACAAGGAGTGGCACGCCCAGGGGATCGAGATTTTGGAGGATGAGAAGCGTTTGCCCATCATCATTCTGGAGCCGGGCAAGGCATACCGGCGTGAGGATGGCAGCGTGGGCCAGAACTTTTACGCCAAGGAAGTCTATGATATTTCCCAGACTACGGCGCGGGATCAGACACAGCCCCAGGTGAGCTACGATGACCGCCTGCTCTTAAAGGGCCTGATCGCCAGTTCCCCGGTGCCCATCCGGGCCGTGGAGGAACTGCCACAGGGCCGTGGGGCCATGTTTTCTGCAGAGCAGAACGCCATCCTGGTGAAAAAGGGCATGGACGCGCCGGACATCTTCCGCTGTGTTTCTCTGGAGGTTGCCAACGTGCAGCTTGCCCAAAGCATGGACGGCTATTCCAGAGAGACAGATGGCTACAAAGCCTATGCTGTCAGCTATATGCTCTGTAAGCGGTATGGCGTGGACGCCAAAGAGTATGAGATTTCCAAACTGGACGGCGTGTTTCAGGGGCAGGTCCCCAGGGAGGATATTCCTGCTGCCCTCACCGATATGCGGGATACGTTCAAATCCCTCAATGGCCGTATGGCCAGGGCTATGGGCCTCACCCGCGACAGCAAGCAGAAGGAACAGGAACGGTAAAGGAGGAGTAGACCCATGGAAAAACAGGAAAAAGTCGTCCTCACCCTGGACAGCTATGAGCATGGGATCATGATTCGCGCCCTCAATGAGCTGCGCAACGATATGCTGGAGGAACAGCGCGACCCCGGCCCGGTGGAGGATGTTCTGCTGAAAACCATTGACGCCCCTCGTCGTCGCGGGCTGCACTCTCTCGTTTCGCCCGCAGGCGGGCAAAAGCTCGACCGTTCCGCCGCTCCTCCTCTCCCCACAAAGTCTGATGACTTTGCGGGGACCCCCAAGAAAGGAAGACGCCGGGATGAAGCCAGATAACAAGGCGGGCGGCCCCTGGCTCTATGCCCTGGGGCTGGTCCCGGTGATCTGGTTCGCCCTGCTGATTGCGCCTGCCATTTCCGGGGGACTTTCGGAGATCGTAAACGCCCTGCCTGCGGCAATGAACGATCCATTCAAAATCGTGTGGTGTGAGGACAGTGTAAAAACTGTCCTCATTTTTATTGCCGCCTATGGGCTGGGCATTGGCATTTATCTTTCTTCCCGGCGCAATTATAGACGAGGCGAAGAACACGGTTCCGCCAAATGGGGCGATCCGCGGGCCGTAAATAAGAAATACCGGGACAAGGACCCGTTCAAAAACCGCATTTTTACCCAACACGTCCGCATGGGGCTGGATGGCCGGAAGCACCGCCGCAACCTCAACACTTTGGTGGTGGGCGGCAGCGGCGCGGGCAAGAGCCGGTTCTATGGTAAAGTGAACATCTGCCAATGCAATACGTCACTTTTTGTTTTGGACTGTAAGGGGGAGCTGCTTCGTGACTGTGGCGGCCTGCTGGAACGGATGGGCTATGAGATTAAGGTAGTGGACCTTCTGAACATGGAGAAAAGCCACTGCTACAATCCCTTTGCCTATCTGAAATCCGACAACGATGTGCAGAAGATGGTGACGAACCTTTTCAAAGCCACCACCCCGAAAGGGAGCCAGTCCAACGACCCTTTCTGGGATACGGCGGCCTCAATGCTCTTGATGGCCTTGGTGTTTTACCTGTGGTACGAAGCGCCGGAGGACGAGAAGAATTTCCCCATGATTATGGAGATGCTCCGAGCCGGGGAGGTGCGGGAGGATGATGATTCCTACCAATCCCCCCTGGACGAGCTGTTTGACCGGCTGGAAATGCGTTCCCCGGACCACATCGCCGTGAAGTATTACAAGGATTACCGTTCCGGCTCTGCAAAAACGCTGAAATCCATTCAAATCACTTTGGCGTCCCGCCTGGAAAAATTCAATCTTTCCTCGGTGGCGGCCCTCACCGCCACGGATGAGCTGGACCTTTCCAGCCTGGGCGAGAAAAAAGTAGCACTCTTTGCCCTCATCCCGGACAACGACGCCAGCTTCAACTTCCTGGTAAGCCTGCTGTATGCCAGCACCTTCCAGGAGCTTTTTTATTCTGCCGACCGGGTACACGGCGGCAGCCTGCCCACACCGGTGCATTTTTTGATGGACGAGTTTGCGAATGTTTCGCTGCCCGATGATTTCGACAAGCTGCTGGCCACCATGCGTTCCCGGAATATCAGCGTTTCCATCATCATCCAGAACATTGCCCAGCTCAAGGCGCTGTTTGAAAAGCAATGGGAATCCATCATCGGCAACTGCGATGAATTTCTGTATCTGGGCGGCAATGAAACGTCCACCCACAAGCTGATCTCCGAGAACTACCTGGGGAAAAGCACCCTCTGGCTGGACACCTACGGCAAGAGCACCGGGCATTCCGGCAGCTATTCCACCAACAACCAGATCACGGGCCGGGAGCTGATGACGCCCGATGAGGTCCGTATGCTGGACAACAACCTGGCTCTGCTCTTTATCCGTGGCGAAGCGCCGCTGATGGATGAAAAGTACGACCTTTTGAAACACCCCAACATCAAGTACACCACCGACGGCGGTGCAGCGGCCTTTACCCATGGCGGCACTGAAAACGCCGTGGCGGATATGGTTATTGGCCGCCTTACCCCCGGCGACCTTGCCAATATCCAGGAGCCGGAAACCCTTTACGAGCTTCTGTCCGATGAGGACATGGAGAATATCTTTCAATTCAAGGAGGACACCCAAAATGAAATGGATTAAGAAGGAAAACAAGAAGAAAGAAACCCGCAGCCTGCCCATGGGCAGAAAGGGCCGGAGCGCCTTTGCCGTTTATGCGGCTCTGGTGCTCATGCTGTGCTGCTGCACCACTACGGCCTTTGCCGCCAGCGACCCGTTGACGGTTATCAACAACCTTAGTGATTTCATCTTCGGCCTGATCCGCGCCGTAGGTATGATCCTGCTGGGCTTCGGCGTGGTACAGATCGGCTTGTCTCTCAAATCCCACGACCCCAGCCAGCGGGCCAACGGTTTTCTTACCCTGGCCGGCGGCGTTGTGATTACGTTTGCGAAGGAGATTTTGACCCTGATTACCGGCTGATTTGAATAACGGCAGTACGGGGGCAGGTCCATGGCGGCCTGCCCCTTACCGTTGCCGGAAAGGAGGTTGTTGAATGTCCGATAACTGGGTTGTACAAAATTTACAAAATGCCCTCGACACCTGGAACAAGTACCTGTCTGAGATCTGGCAGCTCATCACCCAAAGCCCGGAACAGTTTAAGGGCGGCTCCATCTGGGGCGTCATTGTCAACATCCATGACGCGGTAAGGGCGATTGGCCTTGCGCTTTTGGTGCTGTTCTTTGTAGTGGGCGTCATGCGTACCTGCGGCAGCTTTGCCGAGGTAAAGAAACCGGAGCACGCCTTAAAGCTGTTTATCCGGTTCGCCATTGCCAAGGGCGTCGTGACTTATGGGCTGGAGCTGATGATGGCCCTCTTTAATATCGTCCAGGGCCTTGTTTCCACCATTATGAACGCGGCGGGCTTTGGTTCGGCCCAACAGACTGTGTTGCCGCAGGAGATCATTGACGCGGTGGAAAGCTGCGGATTTTTCGAGAGTATCCCTCTCTGGGCGGTCACGCTCATCGGCGGGCTGTTCATTACAGTCCTCAGCTTCATTATGATAATGACCGTCTACGGGCGGTTTTTTAAGCTCTATTTATACACGGCCATCGCGCCGGTGCCCCTGTCCACCTTCGCCGGGGAACCGACCCAAAACGTGGGCAAGAGCTTTATCAAGAGCTATGCCGCCGTGTGTCTGGAAGGGGCCATCATTGTGCTGGCCTGCATTATCTTTTCCCTGTTCGCGGCGGCCCCGCCTGCCATTGACCCCAATGCGGCGGCAGTCACGCAGGTGTGGAGCTATATCGGGGAGCTGGTCTTTAATATGCTTGTCCTCGTGGGCGCGGTGAAAATGGCCGACCGCGTGGTGCGCGAGATGATGGGCCTGTAAAAAAGGAGGAAAACAAATGCGTTATCAAACCTATGTGCTGCACTTGATTGACGGAACCGCCATCCCGATGGCGGAGGATTACGACCTGCCCGCTGAAAAAGGGATTGTGGGCCACTTTTCCAAAGCTGCCCCTGACGAGATTTTTACCGTGGGCGACCGGCTTCTGGGCTTTGCCTATATCCCCAAGAGCAGCATTGTTTACCTGGAAACCGGCGATGTGATTGTGAGGTGATATTTTGGAAGTCAAGATCAACCGGGAAATCCGCAACTACACCGAATCCATGTTTTTCGGTTTGAGTATGCGGCAGTTCATCTTTTCTGTTCTCGCCTGCGGCGTGGCCGTGGGCCTTTATTTTATACTACGTCCCTACTTTGGGGTGGAAACACTGTCCTGGATGTGTATTTTGGGGGCGGCCCCCTTTGCCATGCTGGGCTTTATCACCTACCACGGCATGACGGCGGAACAATTTATCTGGGCGTGGCTGCGATCGGAAATGCTGGAGCCGAAGGAGTTTAAGTTCGAGGACAGCAACTACTACTATGCGGCTCTGAAAGATACCATCGAGGAGCTGCAAACCGGGCGTCCCGGCAAAAAGCGCCGGCAGGAGCCGAAACACTTTAGCAAGCGGAAGGAGGCAAAGCATGATTAAGACCATCAAAACCATGTCCAAGCAGGAAAAGGAACGCTACACTGTCCCCCGGAAGGTGCAGGATGTGATCCCCGTCCGCCGTATCTGGCCGGACGGTATTTTTCTGGTGGGAAACAAGTTCTCCAAAACCTATAAATTCAGCGACATCAACTATCTGGTGGCCAGCCGGGAGGACAAGGAATCCATGTTCCTCACCTACTCAGAACTGCTCAATTCCCTGGATTCCGGCGCGGTGACGAAAATTACCATCAACAACCGCCGTATGAACAAGGCCAACTTTGAAACGTCCATCCTCATGCCCATGCAGGGGGATTTTCGGGATGAGTACCGTAAGGAGTACAACCAAATGCTGCTGGACAAGGCCACCGGAGCCAACGGCATTACCCAGGAGAAGTATATCACCATCTCCGTGGTGAAGAAGGACATCGAGGAGGCCCGCGCCTACTTTGCCCGCGTGGGGGCCGACTTGATTTCCCACTTTGCAGCCCTTGGCTCCAAGTGCGTGGAGCTGGACGCCACCGAGCGCCTGCGTATCCTGCACGACTTCTACCGCCAGGGCGAGGAATCCGAATTTGTTTTCAATGCCCGCGAGATGATGAAGCGAGGCCACAGCTTTAAGGACTATATCTGCCCGGATGGGATCGAGAAAAACAGCGACTATCTGAAGCTGGGCAGCAAGTTCTGCCGAGTGCTGTTCCTCAAAGACTACGCCTCTTATATTAAGGATAACATGGTGACGGAGCTGACCGATTTCAACCGCAATCTGATGTTCTCCATCGACATTGTGCCGGTTCCCACGGATGAGGCCGTGCGGGAGGTGGAAAACCGCCTGCTGGGTGTGGAGACCAACATCACCAACTGGCAGCGCCGCCAGAACGCCAACAACAACTTCTCTGCTGTGGTCCCCTACGATATGGAATTGCAGCGCAAGGAAAGCAAGGAGTTTTTGGACGACCTCACCACCCGCGACCAGAGGATGATGTTCGCGGTGATGACCCTGGCCATCACCGCCGACACCAAGGAGCAGCTTGACAGCGACACCGAAGCGGTGCTCTCTGTGGCGCGAAAGCACATGTGCCAGCTTGCGGTGCTCAAGTTCCAGCAGCTTGATGGCCTGAACACCGCCCTGCCCATCGGGGTGCGGAAAATCAACGCCTTCCGCACCCTCACCACCGAGAGTTTGGCGGTATTCATCCCCTTCAAGGTACAGGAGATCCAGGATAAGGGCGGCATTTACTTTGGAGAGAACGCCATTTCCCACAACCTCATCATGTGCAACAAGGCGAACCTTTTGAACCAGTCGGCCTTTCTGCTGGGCGTACCTGGCGCAGGCAAATCCTTCAGTGCAAAGGAATTGATTGCGTTCCTCATGCTCCACCCGGATTACGCCAATGACGACATCCTGATCTGCGACCCGGAGGGAGAATTTGGCGCATTGGTCAAAGCCCTGGGCCGGGAGAGAGCAACGGTGGCCCATCTGGTGGCGGGCGGCAAAGACCGCCTCAACGCCATGTATATGGTAGAGGGCTACGGTGAGCAAAACCCCATCGTGGAAAAGAGCCAGTTTGTCATGTCCCTCATCGAGCAGATCGACAAGCGCGGAGTGGGGCCGCAGCATAAATCCATTATCGACCGCTGCACCGCACTGGTGTACCCGGAGGCGGAGAAGATCGGGCGGGTGGCCACCCTCTGCGACCTGCGGAATAAGCTGCTGGAGCAGCCAGAGGACAAGGCCAAAGAGATCGCCCTTTCCCTGGAGCTTTACACCACCGGCTCCCTGGACATCTTTGGCCGGGAAAGCACAGTGGATTTGAACAAGCCCTATGTGGTGTTCGACATCCACGGCCTGGGCGAGCAGCTAAAGCCTGCCGGTTCCCTGGTCATCACCGATACAATCCTGAACCGCGTCACCCTCAACTGGAAACGGGGCAAGCGTACCCATGTGTTCATCGATGAGTTTCATGTGATGTTTGAAAATGAGCAAAGCGGCATTTTCTTTAATTCCGCATGGAGGCAGTTTAGAAAGCGCGGCGCTTATCCCACAGCCATCACGCAGAATGTGGAGTACCTTTTGGATTCCGTCCAGGCCAGCACCATGCTTTCCAACTCGGAGTTTATTGTCATGTTGAACCAGGCGGCATCCGACCGGGCAAAGCTGGCGAAGCTCTTGAACATTTCCAATGAGCAGATGAGCTACGTCACCAACGCAGACGCGGGCTGCGGCCTCATCCGGTATGGCAGTGCCCTGGTGCCTTTCATCAACCGGTTCCCCCGTGACACCAGGCTCTATGCTTTGATGACCACCAAACCCGGTGAAGGTGTATTCGGCGGCGAGGAGGTGCCGGCATGAACAATATCCGCTTTGCGTCCCCGGAACACCGAGATTTCTTTTTAGATATGATGAGCGAGGCGCGGCGGAACGACTGTTACCACCGGGCCTTTTTCTATGTGATGGGGATTGCCCCAGAAACGCGGGCAAACATCCGCCAGATGTTTGATTTCAAGCAGGATTGCATCGAGCCGGATGGCATGCACGGCGGCTGGCAGACCAGCGGCACTGTCCGGGTGTGCCGCCTTGCTTTCAATCTCTGGAACGGCTACACCGACCCGGAGCACAGCAACGCCTATTCCCCGGAGGATTTGTTCTGCTGCGAGTTTGCACCTTACTTTATGGAGGGCGTGAAAATCCGTTACCCGGAATACTGCCGGGAGCTGCCCCCTGCGAAAAAGCAGGTGGAACCGGCGCGATGATACTTTTGAGAATGGAGGAATGAACAATGGCTGAACCGGCACTTGCGCTGCGGGACCACCCGCAGATCATAGACCTGATTTCCGTTTTGGAGCAGAACGGGCTTCAAAAGCAAAAGGAAGAAGTGCAGGCCCTGGTGGGCTATATCGACGGTATGGAAGAAAAGCTGTCACAGATGATGGACGAAATGAAGGAAATGCGCCTGGAGGTGGGCAAGCTCCACGACAAGGGAATCCGCGCCCGGTGCTCTCAGCTTGTAGACACTGTGGAGGGTAAAGTCCGCCAGACCAAAGTGATGGTTTCCACGGCAAAAGAAAACCTCATTTCATCTGCAAAGCAGATGGTGCAGACTTTCCGGGAGAAAGGGCGCTCTGCCCTGTGCCATGCGGCACAGGCCCTGCGTATCCCCTCGGTTCTTTCCCGGATGGGACGGGGCTTTGCCCATGCGGAAAAAAGCATGGGGCAGCTCGCCGTGAGGCTGGACGCCATGCGGGAAGAATTGCACCAGGCGGGCGGCCACATCAAAAACGCCGGGCTTGCCCTTGCGGGAAAGGAACCCCAGGAAAGCAAGGAATTATCTGCGGATAAGGGTGTGCTTGCCAAGCTGCGGAGCTTTGTGCTGTACTGCGGCAAGGCATTTTCTGAGATGGATCGTGACACGGCTCTCACTGTGGAGCGAATCAATAGTGGGCGCTCATCCGTGAAAACTGAACTGCAGGGGCTAAAATCAGCCCAGGCCGGGCAGCGCCGCCAAGCGGCCAGTAAAGAACAGGCACGATAAGTACAGGAGGGTGAAAATATGAGTGACAAAGTAAAAAGCAGACTGATGATCGCGGGGGCGGCCCTTTGTGCCGCCCTTTTCCTTTTCTCCGGGGCTATGCTCTGCCGGGAATACCTGGATCAGAAGCAAAGCGCCGAAGCCTTTGACGAGGTGGCCGAGCTGGTCAAGGAAGATGTGGAGCTGCCCACGCTGGAGCTGGCCGATGACCCGGCCCAGGAGCCGGAAGAACTCACGGCCTTTGAGAAATATGCGGATGTGTACGCCCAGAACAGCGACCTGGTGGGCTGGATTTCCATTCCCGGCACCCGGATTGATTACCCTGTCATGCAGACCAAGGATAACCCCAACTTCTATCTGAAACACGCTTTTGATAAGTCGTACAGCAGCTATGGGGTGCCCTATATGCAGGAAAACTGCGACGTCGGCATTTCCGACAATCTGGTGCTGTACGGCCATCACATGAACAACGGCAGTATGTTCTCCGACCTGTGCAAGTACGAGAGCGAGGATTTCTACCAGGAGCACAAGACCATCCGTTTTGATACCCTGGACAGCTTTGGCGAATATGAGGTAATTGCCGCCTTCAAGACGGTGGCCTATTCGGAGGAAGGGTTCAAGTATTACCACTTCGTCCGGGCCGAGCAGGAAGAAGATTTTGACGAGTTTATTGCCAAGTGCAAAGAACTGGCGCTCTATGATACGGGTGTGACTGCGGAATATGGCGACCAGCTTATCACCCTTTCCACCTGCGAGTATTCCCGGACCAACGGGCGGATGGTGGTTGTGGCCAAGCTGCTGGAGGAATAAGGGCGGCCCCGCCCTGGGAAGGAGGTGAAGCCCATGGGCAAGGGCATTAAAACAAGAGTTTCTGAGAAAAAAGGCATTAAAGCGATTGATAAAGCGGCGGTTGCTTCTGAACGGATGAAGGAGGCGTATATCCGCACCAAGGATAAGGCCGACCACAGCCTGTATGCGGAGGAAAGCTCCCCCGGTGAGTATGCGTCCGACCGTCTTTCCGCTGGGGTGGATAACGTCACCCATGAAGCGGTCCACCAGTTTGATAAACAGGGCCGCAAGGGGGTTCAGACAACCAAGGAGAACATCTCCAAGGTCAAGGAGAAAATCCAAAAGCGGAAAGCCGCAGCCGAACAGCCGAAAAAACAAGCAGAGAAACAGGCGGCTCGGCAGGCTGGTCAGCCTGCCACACGCTGGAGCGGGCGTCAGGCAACAGATACGGTTTCCGAGCCGGCCAAGGCGGTCCGTCAGGAGCGTGGGGCCATCAAGACCCTGGATCGCGGCAAGAAAGGCATTAAAACAGTGGACAGGGGCCGAAAAACCATCAAGCAGGCTTCTTCCACGGCCAAGGGGACCATAAAAACCACCAGCAAATCCATTAAGACGGCGGAAAAGACTGCCAAGGCCAGTATCAAGACCAGTCAGCAGGCGGCCAAAGCCGCCCAGCGCACTGCCCAGGCCACGGCGCGGGCTGCCAGAGCTGCGATCCATGCCGCCCGTGCAGCAGCCATCGCCACTGCTCATGCGATCAAGGCTGCAGCCAAAGCCACCGCCGCGGCGGTGAAGGCCATCATTGCGGCAACCAAGGCGCTGATTGCGGCTATTGCTGCGGGCGGTTGGATTGTCGTGCTGATAATAGTGGTAATTTGCCTCATCGGTATGATTATTGGTTCCTGTTTCGGGATTTTCTTTTCTGGCGAAGATTCCGGCACCGGGCAGACCATGCAGACTGCCGTACAGGAGATCAATACGGATTACCAGGAGAACCTGGATGAGATCAAGGCGTCCCACAGCTATGATGTGCTGGAGATGTCCGGTTCCCGCGCTGTATGGAAAGAGGTATTGGCGGTTTACGCCGTCAAAACCACCACCGACCCGGACAACGCCCAGGAAGTGGCCACCATGGACGATGAGAAGCTGGAGCTTTTGAAGGACATCTTCTGGCAGATGAATGAGATCTCGTCCAGCACGTCCACCCAGACGGAAACGGTGATTGAAACATCCGACGATGGCAACGGCAATATCGTGGAAACGGAAACCACGGTCACGCAAACCTATCTGTATATCACTGTCAGTCACAAGACTGCGGAGGAAATGGCCGACCAGTTCGGCTTTAACGAGGACCAGCGGGAACAGATGGCGGAGCTTCTGGCCGATGAGAATAATTCCCTTTGGTCCCAGGTGCTTTACGGCATTACCGGAGGGGACGGCGAGATCGTCACGGTGGCGCTCTCCCAGGTGGGCAATGTCGGCGGCGAACCGTACTGGAGCTGGTACGGCTTTGGCAGCCGTGTGGAATGGTGCGCCTGCTTTGTAAGCTGGTGCGCCAATGAGTGCGGTTATATCGAAGCCGGCGTGATCCCGAAGTTTGCGGCCTGCGCGTCCCAGGGTGTTCCCTGGTTCCAGGAGCGCGGGCTGTGGCAGTCGGGCAGCTATGAGCCGCGTTCCGGTGACATCATCTTTTTTGATTGGGATGGCGATATGTCAGCCGACCATGTGGGTATTGTGGAAAAAGTCGAGAATGGCCGTGTCTATACCGTAGAGGGCAACTCCGGCGATTCCGTGCGCCAGAACAGCTATCCTATTGGGTATTCTGATGTGCTGGGCTACGGTTGCCCGGCCTATTAACTCCCTCAAAAAAAGAAAAAAACCAGCCGCGTAGTCGGCTGGGTACATAACAGAGATACAAAATTCAAATTTGCACGTCATAATGCGCAGTTCAGCCATAATATGAATATCCATTTATGTTAGCGGTAAAAATAGACTTTCCTCTGTGATTGTGTTAATATGATATTGAGTTATATGCAGCTAACCACTGGAAGGGGGATATTTTCCTAAATGCAGTTAATGGAAAACGCAGAAATAGTAAAGCCAGATGTTTTTGGACCCAAAGCAAAAGTTATGGAAGAAAACGAAAATGAAACTAAATACCAAATGCAATGCGACACACCAAACGGATTTATGCACTGCTACCATCTATTTCCCGGCATTGATTTAGCATATTCCACTTTTGAGGCTTCCTCATGCCGTATGAGAAATAGAGCGATGCCAAACATTTTGGAAATAGCATATTGTCGTGCCGGAAGATTTGAGTGTGAGTATAAGCATGGGTTTGTTACATACTTGGGTGAAGGGGATTTCGCTGTTAGTCTCCTATCTCCCGAACGAGAACCACCAGAATTTCCGATTGGATATTACGATGGAGTTGCGTTTATAATCGACTTAGATATAACCGGATTGATTTTTGAAAATGTTGTGGAGGGTGTTTCAATAAATCTGAAAGAATTGATAGACAAATTCTGTGTCGGACACTGTTGTTCGGTTATTAAGACACCTCCCAATCTACATCATGTGTTTCAAGAGATCTGCGAAGCACGAGATACAGTTCCTATGGGATACTTACGGTTAAAAGTATTGGAAAGTCTATTCCTGCTTTCCCAGATGCTCCCGCAAGAGAATTTTGAGACTGCTGCATACTATTCTGCCAACCAAATCAAAAAGGTTAAAGCACTAAAATGTGAGCTGGCAAACCAATTAGATAGCCGGGAAACATTGAAAAGTATCGCAGATAGATACGGAATGAGCCTTACTGCTTTGAAAGACTGCTTTAAGGCGGTCTACGGGAAACCGATTCACGCATTTCAGCGCGAATACAAAATGCAGACAGCTACCAAACTCTTGGTTACAACAAAGCTGTCAATAGCGGAAATAGCAGGAATGGTCGGATACGAAAATCCCAATAAGTTTTCCGCTGCTTTTAAGGAAATTATAGGGCAGTCTCCCAGCGAATACAGAAAGAGCAGAAATTGATTGGCTTTTTGGATAGATTGAGGCTTCTTGGAGTGGAGCAATAATTGAATATGGGGTATTATAAGCTTTGCGGTTAGCGATGTCTAACTACAAAGCTTATTTTTTTAGGAGGGAAACGAATGAGCAAGGCAACAAGGCGATTTATCGTCAATAAAGTCCTTGAAATGCTTATAACGCTCGTTGTTGTCACGCTGATTTCTTTCCTGCTTGTGCGCCTATCGCCCATTGATCCGGCAGAAGCGTATGCTCGCCGGTCATTTGCCGCATTTAGCTTTACGGATGAGCAGATGGAGGCGCTGCGGGAAGATATGGGCCTCAATGACCCGCTGCCCGTACAGTATGTGACTTGGGTACGGGATGCGCTCCATTTAGATTTTGGGGAATCCTTTGTAAGCGGGCAGCCAGTGTTTGAGAAAGTCACAACAGCTATTGGCATTACCGTAACGATTGTATTGATTTCTGCCATTATTCAAGCAGTTTTCATTCTTCTGTTCGGCTGTCTTTGTTATCTGACAAGAAAAAGAATGATTGGCCATGCGATGATTTTTCTGTGTATTGCAGGAGTGTCCATCCCATCCTTTTTCTTTGCCAGTTCCTACCTCGATATTTTTGCTGTCAAGCTCGGTTTGACATCGGTGGTAGGAAACACGGGACTGATGCGGTACCTCCCGGCAGCGGTCTGTATCGCCATTGGGTGTATCGCCCTGTTTTCGCCCATGCTGGCGAATAACATTCAAAAAGAAATGGAGCAAGACAGTGCTTTCTACGCTCGTTGCAGAGGTTTATCTGAAGGGAAAATCCTGTTACGATACGCACTTCCCAGCGCGGTTGTAACACTTCTACCCAGCTTCTGCCAGATGCTCGGACTTTGTATGGCTGGTTCTGCGATTGTAGAGCGCGTGTTTTCCCTGCCGGGGCTTGGTTACTTAATCATTGACAGCGTGCTGTATCGGGATTCGCCTGTTATCCACGCAACAATTCTGTTCCTTGCGTTTTCGCTGGTAATGTTCAATATTCTTTCGGATATACTACGGCGAATTTTGCAACGGGATGCTTCTGCGAGAGAGGGGGCCAGACTATGAGCCGGACAAAACATATTCTCTCGTATGCAATTCCGATTGTAATATTGCTGTTTTTCCTGTTCGGATCGTTTTTTGCTCCTCACGATCCGACGGCCACAAATATTCGGGACAAATATCTACCCAGCAGCGCAGAATATCCGTTTGGAACAGACGATTTCGGCCGCTGCGAGTTTTCGCGTATCCTTGAAGGAGGGAAAACAACTTTAGGTATTGTGCTGGTCGGATTGGCCATTGTCATTTTACTTGGTATCCTCTTTGGCATCTTACTGGCAAAGACAGGCCGCCGCAGAAATATTCTTGCAGAAAGTATTTTGAACGCAGTTACAGCGATACCGCCGGTGGCTTATCTGATTATCTTCATCGGTATTTGGGGGAACAGTATCCCCACCATGCTGGTGGCACTGACGGCATCTTTAATCCTTCGGATGATTAAGCTGGTCAAAACTTTGATTGAAGTTGAGTATGACAAAGCATACATCATGTGCGCGATTGCCTGCGGTGCAAGCAAGGTGCGGATCATGCTGGTACATATCCTTCCCAATATTATCCGTGACATCGTGCAATTTATCTGCCTCTCCTGCGCAGAAATGATTATTGCGATTTCCGGTTTCTCATTCATCGGCCTTTCTCTGGGCGATGATGTAATTGATTGGGGTGTTATGCTTTCCGATGCAAGGGCATTGGCCGGAACTCATCCGCAGTTGCTCCTTTATCCGATCCTCTTTATCTTTATCAGCTCCCTCTGTTTCAACTACTTGGGGCGGCTTTTGGAAAAGGAGGGTGCCTGATGCTTGAGATCAAAAAACTGACCGTGAAAGTAAAAAATAACGCACCGATTTTAACCGATGTTTCATTGTCTATTGACGAAGGGACTTGTATTGGACTGACTGGAGCCAGCGGCTCCGGAAAAACAACTTTGATTAAATCCATTATGGGGATGAACGGCGGCGATCTGGAAATCCCACAGGGTCAAATTCTCCTGGATGGAGACAATTTGCTGACGCATAGTGCGAAGGAGCGCCGAATGCTTTGCGGGGAAACGATTGGATTTATTCCGCAAAACCCAATGACAGCGTTTTTCCCACACGCAAAGATGGAGCGGCAGATCATTGAAACGCTCCGTATGCACACTGGTTTGGATAAAAAACAGGCCCACGCGCTTGCGGAAAATGTGCTGCGGAAAGTCAACCTGACCGATACGAAGCGAGTGCTGAGTGCATATCCTGGAGAGTTATCCGGTGGTATGCTTCAGCGGATTGCTATGGCGCTGATTTTGGGGACGAAGCCTAAATATGTTTTGGCAGACGAACCGACCAGCGCCCTTGACGAAGCAAATCGGGATTTATTACTGGAGTTACTGAGGGAATATCAAGAAACAGCAGCGATTTTGTTCATCTCCCATGATACTGAGGCAATGAAAGCCCTATGCCCTATCACTCATGTGATGGAACATGGAAAAATTATTGAAACACAGGCGACTGAGCAGCTATTCATTCACCCGCAGCAGCCGTGGACCAAACGATTTGCCGAAGCTGCCTGTCACCGGGAGGAGGTGAACTGGAAATGGACCGCATTGAATTAGATAACCTCACCAGAACCTACTATGATGCGCAGGGGGAAACATTTTGTGCATTGGATCACGCCTCACTGATATGGGAGCAGGGCCATAGCATCGCCATTATGGGCGAAAGCGGCAGCGGAAAAAGCACCCTGGCTCGATTGATGATTGGACTGGAACGCCCCTCTGAGGGACGTGTCCTTATCAATGGCGTTGATACCACAAAATGGGGTCTGCGTGAATGGAGAAAATATCGGGGCAAGATCCAAGCGGTATTTCAGGATGCTGGCGGAACACTAAATCCATCATGGAGTACATCCAAAAATGTAGAGGAAGCCCTTGTAAATCTGACTGATCTTTCTCCGTCGCAGCGAAAAAACCGTATTGCTGAATTGATGGAACAAACCGGTTTATCCAAAAGCCTCCTTGATACTCCGGTCCGAAAACTGTCCGGCGGGGAACAGCGGCGGCTTGCATTGCTGCGCTCCCTGTCTATATCACCGGAATTTCTAATTCTGGACGAAGTAACCGCAGGCCTTGATTTGATTTCAACAGAAGCGGTCCTTCAACTTTTGGAAAAATATGAGCAGGAGCATGACTGCGCCTACTTGGTCATTACCCATGACATTCAAGTTGCCTCGCGGCTCTGCGAGGTCATTTATGAGATCGAACACGGCAAATTTACTAAAAAGGCCGTTCGATAAATATAAAATCACAGAAAGGAACGAAACGAGATGAAACGAACCAAACGTGTTTTGGGCCTCGCTCTTGCCGCTGTTATGTGTATGGGTCTGCTTGCCGGCTGCGGCGGAACCCCCAGCAACAGCGACACCGCAGATGAAACAAGCGGAACGGAAACGAGCGAAAAGGTCTTGAACATCGCCACGATTGGCGAAACAACAACCCTTTCTCCCCTCTATATGATTGCGGATAACCGCCCCACTCAGAAACTGCTTTATGAGGGTCTTGTGAAATATGTGGATGGGGAGATCCAACCGGTGCTGGCGGAAGATTGGGAACTGAGTGAAGATGGCACACAGCTTACCTTTTATCTACGTCAGGGTGTGACCTTCCATGATGGAGAACCTTTTAATGCAGAGGCAGCGATTGCCAATATTGAGTCCTGGCATATCAACCCGTCTTTCGCATCGCTGCCCGGTGTTGTCAACTATACCAATATTGAGGCGGTGGATGAATACACCATCCGTCTGACCTATGACACGCCATACTTTGCATACATCAACGATTTTTGCTGGCCGGATGTCTGCACTATGATTTCTCCGAAACTGATTACCCAGGGAGACTTCCAGACGGTCAACGGTTATGCCGGAACCGGTCCTTATGTCTATGATGAATATGTGGCGGGCCAGTACACCACCTTTGTCCGCAACGAAAACTATTGGGGTGAGCAGCCCTACTACGACAAAATCGTAGCGAAGTACATTCCTGACAATGCCTCCCGTGTGCAGGCATTACAGACCGGTGAGATTGACCTGATTTACGGCTCCGCTGAGTTGAGCTATGAGGACTATAACCAGGCCACCGCCATTGAGGGGATTGAGGGCAAGTTTGCGCCTTCCGGCTCGACGATCCGCAATATCATTTTGAACTTCAATGGGAATCTGGCTGATTTGAGCGTGCGGCAGGCCCTGGCGTATGCCATTGACAAAGGTGCAATTTCCGAGGGCCTAACCTATGGCTATGAGCCTGTGGCTGACACCATTGTACCTGATGGAACTCCCTACTCGGATATTTGCGGCACGATAGATTATACCTACAATGTGGATCGTGCCAATCAGCTTCTTGACGAGGCAGGATGGGCTATGAACGAATCCACCGGAATCCGGGAAAAGGATGGAACACCGCTTCATATAGTCTTTACCTGCCCCACGGATGACAGCACCATCGGCTCCATCGCCACTTTGATCCAGAGCCAGCTTGCAGAAGTTGGAATTGAAGTTGAGATCAAGAGCATGGAAAAGATGGAATGGTACGCAAGCTATATGGAACCCACGGGATGGGATATTACCGCTATGACCGCAGGTTTCTTCAACTATGCTATGCCGCAATGCTGGTTCTCTGCAATGATGGCTCAGATGCCGGAAGATGTTTCCATCCCTCTGTTGGATAATTCCGATGAGTTTATTTCCGCATTGAGCGAGTTTAAGACCTGCAACGATGATACCCGGCTGCGGGAGTTGTTTGAACTGCTCATCAATACAGATCTTGACCAGGTGCTGGATGTTCCTCTCACTCACCAGATGGATATGATCGTCTATAACACGGACAAGATTGCAGATTATAACTTTGCTTCTGATTATGCTTTCCTGGATGTGACACAGATCACTCCGGCAGAATAACACAGCTTGGCGATGCGGGGTGGTCGGGAGGGGCCGACTGCCCCGTATTGCTTTTATGGAGGGTGAGAGATGATGAAACAAACACCATCACCAGTCAAGCGGTTATGGGAGCTGGCTGGCGCACATCGGAGAGCCTACGCGCTCTCCATCATCCTGGCTATCTTAGGTGTGGCTTGCGGGATGGTCCCATACTTCGCCATCGCTTATATCATGCTCTGTCTGATCGATGGCGTGACTGCCCTAAACACTTATGCGCTTTGGTGCGGCATAATATTGCTTGGTTTCACACTAAAACTGTTTTTTTCTACCCTTTCAACAACCGTATCTCATACAGCGACATTCCAGACTTTGAAAGAAGTCCGTATTAAAATTGCCGACAAACTCTCACGGGTGCCGATGGGTTACATCATGGATCAATCCTCTGGCCGGTTCAAGGATGTCATCGTTGATCGGGTAGAGAGCATGGAGCCGATCCTCGCACATCTGGTGCCGGAGATGACATCGAATCTGTTCGTCCCGCTGTGTATTATTGTCTATCTGTTTATTTTAGACTGGCGCATGGCACTGGCTTCTCTTGTGACCCTACCCATTGGTTTTCTGTGCTATATGGGAATGTCACGGGGATATAGCGAACGATTTTCCGGCTTGATGAAACGGGTTCAAAAAATGAACGCCACGATTATTGAGTATGTAGGCGGTATTGAGGTTATCAAGGCATTCAATCAGTCGGCCAACTCTTATCAGAAGTATTCCGACGCGGTCAATGACGATGCCCGTTATGCGGTTGACTGGATGAAGGATACGCAGTTGTTTATGTCTATGAGCAATACGATCTGGCCCAGTGTTTGGTTGGCGGTTCTTCCCATTGGTGCAATTTTGTATCAACATGGAACCCTGTCCGCTCCGGTTTTTCTGACTATTATGATTTTGTCCCTGGGTATTGTCGGCCCGATTTTGGGAGCGATTAAATTTACTGACAATATTTCGCAGCTTGGCACGATTGTTGGAGAGGTTGGAAATCTGCTGGATGCACCGGAAATGGTGCGGCCGGACCACAATGCTGATATTCACGACCTGTCTATTCACTTCCAGGATGTTTCCTTTTCTTATGACCTGAAGGACCCGAAGCCCATATTGGATCATATCAATCTGACAATACAACCTGGAACGATGACAGCTTTAGTAGGGCCTTCCGGTTCTGGCAAGTCAACGATTACTAAATTGATTACCGGCTTTTGGGAGGCAACATCCGGCGTGATTACTCTTGGCGGGGTGGATTTGAAGAAGATTCCCCTGTCGCAGCTTTCCTCTTATGTGTCTTATGTATCGCAGGATAATTACCTCTTTGATGAAAGTATCCGTGAAAACATCCGTATGGGGCGATTGTCGGCCACCGATCAGGAAGTAGAAGATGTTGCCCGAAAGTGCGGTTGTCATGACTTCATCATGGGTCTGGAGCATGGGTATGACACGATTGTGGGCGGTGCAGGCGGCCACTTGTCGGGGGGGGAGCGGCAGCGAATTGCCATCGCCAGAGCCATGCTGAAAGATGCCCCTATTATTATTTTCGATGAGGCAACAGCTTACCTTGACCCTGAGAATGAAAGTCTGGTTCAAGAGGCTATTTCTAAATTGGTACAGGGCAAGACTCTGATTATGGTCGCTCATCGACTTTATACAGTGACAGGCGCAGATCAGCTTGTGGTGGTGAATCAAGGGCGGATCGAGGCAACCGGAACACATGAGGAACTTCTGCAAAATTGCCCGCTTTACAAAGAAATGTGGCAGGCCCATATTGGGAGCCGTGATGAAGGAGGTGCAACGGCATGATTACTGCCTTAAAGAAAATCTATGCTTTTTCTGGCCGCTGGAAAAGGGTTCTGAAAAAGTCAGTGGTGTTCAGCCTGCTGCACTCAATCTTTGATATGTTTCAGATCGGCGCTCTTTTTCTGATCCTCAATGAACTGGTGGAAGGAACCAAAGGGCGGGATATTCTGTTCGCTTTTCTGCTTCTTTTGGCAGGGGTGATTGGAAAAATCGTTTGCAGCTATATTTCAGACTTTTCACAAACAAGAGTTGGCTATTTTATGTGCGCGGATAAGCGCATCCATGTGGGCGACAGGATGAAGTATATGCCGATGGGCTACTTTAACAGCCATAGCCTGGGGGACCTGACCTCCACTGTCACCACGACAATCAGCGATGTGGAGAATAATGCGCCATCGGTTCTAATTACAGTAATCCACGGTTTTATCCATGTAACGGTTATTACCATTGTGATGTTTTTCTTTGACTGGAGGATTGGTCTGCTGGCTTGCCTGGGGATTGCGCTGTTTTTGCTCTGTAACTCCGCACTTCAAAAGAAATCACAGGAAGTATCTCCTAAACGGCAGGCGGCACAGGAGGACTTGGTAGGCGCCACACTGGAATATATCCAGGGGATGGGTATTGTAAAGTCCTTTAATCTCGGTGGCGGATCGAATCAGAAAATGAAACAGGCCATTGAGGAAAGCCGAGCACGCAATACCAAACTGGAAACCGTTTTCGGACCTTACGGAATGGTGCAACTGTTTGTTTTGCGATTGGCGAGTGTGGCAATCATGTTTTGCTCTATCCTGTTCTATCTGCAAAGCAGCATGACACTGGTGTACTGCCTGCTGATGTGTGTTGCCTCCTTCCTGATTTTCAGCGAACTGGAGGCCGCGGGAGGAAAGTCCTTTGCCCTTCGGTTAATCGAAAGTTCCATCGACAAGGTGGACGCTATTGACGATACACCAGTAATGGACTTGTCCGGCAAAGATATTACTCCGAAAGATACCACGATTGAATTGCAGGATGTTGGCTTTTCTTATGGCGATCACCGAATTTTGAACCATGTCAATCTGACGATCCCCGCAAAAACCACTACGGCGATAGTCGGTCCGTCTGGCTCTGGTAAAACGACATTGTGCAGCTTGATTGCTCGTTTTTGGGATGTAGATGAAGGGTGTATCAAACTGGGAGGCACCGACATACGGGAGTATAAGCTGGACAGCTTGCTTTCCAATATCAGCATGGTCTTTCAGAATGTTTTTCTCTTTGCGGATAGCATTGAGAACAACATCAAGTTTGGTAAACCGGATGCCACTCACGAAGAAGTTGTCCGAGCTGCAAAGAGTGCGTGTTGCCATGATTTTATCATGGCACTGCCAAACGGTTATGATACCGTCATTGGCGAGAGCGGCGCTACTCTATCCGGCGGCGAAAAACAACGGATTTCGATTGCGCGGGCTATTTTGAAGGATACCCCTATCATCATTCTGGACGAGGCAACAAGCAGTGTGGACCCGGAAAATGAGGCGGAACTCCAGCAGGCCATTGAGAAACTAACAGAAGATAAGACTGTTATCATTATTGCTCATCGGCTGAAAACGGTTCGCAATGCCCAGCAGATTGTTGTTATTGCAAACGGCGGAATTGTCCAACGAGGTACACATCAGGAGTTGATGGAGCAGCCCGGCATTTATGCCGATTTTGTGAATGTTAGAGAAAAGGCAATCAACTGGAAGCTGTCCGGTGATAAAACACAGTAACAAAAAGGAGCCAATATGTTTTCTTTGCTGGTACGAATGGCATGGGAGGAACACATGGAGAAAAAGCAACATACCACCGCATCCGGTGAAGATTATCTGGAGGCCATCCTTGTTCTCCAAAAAAAATGCGGTCTGGTGCGCTCCGTAGATGTGGCCCGGCACATGGAGGTGTCAAAGCCCAGCGTGTGCCATGCGGTGGCTACCTTGCGGGACGGCGGCTTTCTCACAATGGACGAGGATCACTTTCTCCATCTGACCGATGTGGGTCGCGAGGTTGCCGAAAAAATCTATGAGCGCCATTGCTTTTTTACCGAGCAGCTTATCGCCGCAGGTGTTGACCCCAGGATTGCGGAGGCCGATGCCTGCCGGATTGAACACATTATCAGCGATGAGAGCTTTTCACGGCTGAAAGAGGCAGCCGCACAAGAGCAAGAATAAACCGAATAAGACAAGCTATCCTGCCCCGCTAAACGGGGAAAGAAAAAAACCGTTGCGGGGCAGGTAGCTTCGTGCGCCCATAATGGATTTTCAGGGTACTGCGGCGGTTTTGAGTACATCAAGGCCGCCGTTCCTTATGCCCTCGACAAAGGAGTGACGCCTATACGCTGATACGAACACGACGGCTTTAGGAGGGAGCCGCCGTGGAGGAAAAAGCGTTTCGACATAATGTGACAGAGCGTAAGCCATTAAAAAAGCCTCTTGCTGTTCACAGTGGCTTTATGCCCTTCACGCTGAACTATCATGCCATGATTTACACGAACTAAAAAGAAACGCACTTGCTGTTAGGGCTGTTGTCCCATTCTGCAGGTGTGTTTTTCTATATAGAGGAACCCCATCATTCCCACGTTGTAGGGGGCCGCCCGACCAGTCTGAATTTCTCGCAATTCAGACTGATCGGAGGTAAAACAGCGTGGACGCTGATAAAAAAAGAATATGGATTCGCGGCCAATATGTCGAGGTCACGGATGAAGTGTACCGGGCCTACATGCAGGGCGACCGGAAAATGCGCTATTTTGAGNCTTTCGCCTACTCCGACTTTGGCGGCCAGATCTTCGACCGTAATATCTGCTTTTATGCGGGCATTCTTGATGATCTCACCAAGCGTTTCATGTTTACTCTGCACCTACAGTTCACCTCTCTTTCTATTTTACAGATTTATGCCAGATTTATAATGGCATAGCAGTTCAAATTTTAGAGAACTGACAGTGCAGAGAAAAGTGAACTGATCCGAATTGCATAGATGGCCCTGCCAATAAAAAAAACGAGGTTTTGGCAGGGTGGTTTGTCATGCCATCCCTCCAGACCACGTTTTGGCCTGGAGGGATATTTCATGCGTTGGTCATCCTGCGCACCGCTGCTCATTAGAAGCAGCGAGTATGATTCTATGTCGTAGGCCGCCTGTTTGACGGTGTACGGTCAAAAAAACTTCCCGTTTTTCAACGGGATATTATGCCTTTCATACTGAACCATCATGCCATGATTTACACGAACTAAAAGGAAACGCACTTGCTGTTGGGGCTGTTGTCCCATTCTGCAGGTGCGTTTTTCTATATAGCGGAACCCCATCATTTCCACGTTGTAGGGGGCCGCCTGACCAGTCTGAATTTCTCGCAATTCAGACTGATCGGAGGTAAAACAGCGTGGACGCTGATAAAAAGAGAATATGGATTCGCGGCCAATATGTTGAGGTCACGGATGAAGTGTACCGGGCCTATATGCAGGGCGACCGGAAAATGCGCTATTTTGAGAACGATTTGAAAACCGAGCGGTTCGTTCTCGGAAGGGAGGGCCAAGTGGTGCAGATCATCCCCAGCCGCGAAGATTCTTTGGACCGGCTGGTGGATGAAAATGCCCAGCAATTCTCCGATGAGCAGGAAAGTGTGGAGAGCGTGGTGCTTCACAAGCTGGAAGTGGACAAGCTACATACCGCGCTTTCCCTGCTGACTCCAGAGGAACGTGCGCTGATCCAGGCGCTGTTCTTTGAGGAAAAGACAGAACGGCAATATGCAGA
>NZ_WWVY01000022.1:0-12899 GCF_009876955.1 Bittarella massiliensis (ex Durand et al. 2017)
TCCCTGCTGACTCCAGAGGAACGTGCGCTGATCCAGGCGCTGTTCTTTGAGGAAAAGACAGAACGGCAATATGCAGACGAGCTTGGCGTGTACCGCAATGCTGTTCATGTTCGGAAAATGAAGGTCCTTAAAAAGTTGAAGCTCTTATTGGAGGGCTAAATTAAACCAAATGAGGAACCTCTTGCTTTGATAACGCAAGAGGTTCCTTTTATATCGTTTATACTTATTTTTCATATTCTTATTTAGGCGTTCATGTTTCTTGGCTTGTATTCTTCGAAAGAGCGAAGTATAATAGGTGCTGGAGGTATGTGCAATGGATTATATGACTTTAAGAGAAGCCGGCGAGAAATGGGGAATTTCTCCACGGCAGATCAATTATTATTGCTCCGAGGGACGCATTCCGGGAGCTGAAAAAATGGGAACGGTTTGGCTAATCCCCAAAGATGCAAAAAAGCCGGTGGACGGCAGGACAAAGCAAGGGAGGGCATTGAAACATGAATAGTGTTTTGATTATAGACGATGATAAGGAGCTTTGTGCCTTGATGAAGAAATGCGTGGAACAGGAAAATTTGTCTGCGGTGGTGGCGCATGGCGGTTTAGAGGGCTTGCGGCTGCTGGAAGAAAACAAAGACACCTGTTCCCTGATTATTCTGGATGTGATGATGCCGGATATGGACGGCTTTCAGGTATTACAGAAAATTCGGGAGAAGAATAATGTGCCGGTGCTGATGCTGACCGCCAAAAGCGATGAGGAAGATAAAGTTTCTGGCCTGCGGCTGGGGGCGGACGATTACCTGACAAAACCTTTCAGCATTAACGAGCTGATGGCTCGCGTCAATTCCCTGATCCGGCGCTATACCACCTTAAATCCCGTGGCCGGGAACGAGGCCGCTACTATGCTGCTGAAAGATATGGTGATTGATAAAGTCAATCGGACGGTGACAGTTCAAAATCTCCCGGTAGAGCTGACCGGCAAGGAATTTGACCTGCTTCTGTTTCTGGCGTCCAACAAAGGCCGGGTGTTTACCAAGAAGCAGATTTACACGCAGGTATGGGCGGAGGAATATGCCTTTGACGACAGCAACATCATGTCTTTTATCAGCAAACTGCGGAAGAAAATCGAGCCAAATCCAGAACAGCCGTTTTATATCCAGACTGTCCGGGGTGTGGGGTATCGGTTCAATAAGGAGGCATGAGCATGGAGATGAACCTTTATCTGCTGCTGGCCTTATTGATTGCCCTGCTGGTGATTGCTTACCTTTTGGCAAAACTTCACCGCGTCCGGGGCCAGCTTTCCCTTATTAAAGATGCCCTGACGGATATAAAGAACGGGAACCTGAACCGCCGTGTACTGGCGCGGAAAAGCGACCTGACGAAGCAGATCTGTTATGACATCAACGAGATCGCCATGAGCAGCCAATCCCGGCTTATCCAGCAAAAACAATCCGAGCAGGCTTATAAGCGGCTTATGACAAGCCTTTCCCATGATGTGAAAACCCCTCTTGCCTCTCTGGTAGGCTATTTGGAGGCCGTGGAAAGCAAGATGGTAACAGGAGCCGAGCAGGAAGAATATATTCGTGTGGCTACGGAAAAAGCCCATCATCTGAAAGACTTTGTGACCGCCCTGTTTGAATGGGTGAAGCTGGATGCCGGGGAGCAGATTTTTCATTTTGAAGTCTGCGACCTGAACGAGCTTTCCCGCAACATTATGGCTGACTGGGTGCCGTTACTGGAAAACCACGACCTTACCTACGAGATAGAGATACCTGAAACAGAATACATGACAAGGGTTGACCCCACCGCCTACACCCGTATTCTCAATAACCTGCTGCAAAATATCCTGACGCACAGCGACGCAAGGCAAGTGTCCCTGACCATAACCGAAACGGAGCAGCAGGCAAAAATCATGTTAGCCGATAACGGGAAAGGGATTTCCGCCGCTGATCTTCCCCATATCTTTGAACGGATGTATCAATGCGACCATTCCCGGTCTGCCAAAGGGAACGGGCTGGGCCTCTCCATTGCTAAGGAACTGGTGAGCGTCCATAAAGGAACCATCACGGCAACCAGTGTCCCCGGAGCTGGTACAACCTTTACCATCATACTTCCGAAAGCCCTGTGACCGCGCAGGGCTTTCTTGCGTTCAAAGCAAGGTTAAAACAAGATTTCGGCAAGGTTATGGCAAGGTTCGTCCCTTATAATAGGAACCATGAAAGGAGGAAACCGCATGACGATCATTGCAACTGAAATCCAGAAATGGAAGCGGAATAAGATTGTCTGGTGTATTTTGGCCCTGACGCTGCTGTTTGGGGCGTTTGCGATTGAGCGGGCTTGCAGCATTGCAAGGAGCAGCCCCTACATGGATAGCTTTGGCGACCTCTATACACTGGCGTTTAAGAACCTGTCCAGCCTGTTCCTGCCGATTGTGCTGGGAATGTTCGCCACAACCTTATTTTTTGACGAACACAAGAACGATACGCTGAAAGAACTGCTCATCATTCCTATCACAAAAGCGCAGCTATACTTTTCAAAAGTCGCTGTGGTGATCCTGATGTCTGTGGGGCTGTGCCTGATTACCTTTCTTTTATGTGTTGTCGGCGGGCTGATTGCCGGGGGCTTTCCCGACCTGAACGCCCAAACACTGATGGATGCTGGCCTGTTGTATCTGACGGGCGGGCTTCTGATCCCCATAGCCATGCTTCCGATTGTGTTTCTTGCCACGCTGTCAAAAGGATATATTCTGCCGATTGGCGCGACGCTGCTTTATCTGGTTCCCGTAGTCATTGCCCCTGCCTATCTTACGGGAATACACCCGCTGGCAAGCGTGATGGGGATTTATCCCCATATTTCCGAAGCAGCCGCCGCTATGGTAGAAAGCCTGATGCAAGGCGTTTTGCCCCATACTTCGCCGCTTGTTTGTGCCGGTTCTCTGCTCCTGATCGGTGCAGCATTTGCCGTCGCATCCGTTGTGGCTCTAAAAAAGCAATCTTACTGAAAGGAAAGACCTATGAAACGATTGATTAGTTTATTCCTCTGTGTTCTGTTCGCTTTTTCGCTTTGCGCCTGCCAGCAGGCCGCCCCATCTTCCAGCGAGGCTCCCGACCAACAGGCTATTACAGAGGAAGCTACCGAATACTTTAACCAGATGATGGATGGAGATTTTGAAACTTTCTTCAATGCGCTGCCGCAGGGCGTACAAGACAACACTTCTGCGGAGGCAATACAGGAAACATGGAAGGAAGAAGCCGATAAGCTGGGCGGGCTGCCGGAGAACGCTTCCCCGGAGGTGTCCTGCTATGTGCCGGAACACTCCGACCAAATCCGTGTTGAGTTTGTCATTCCCTGTGAAAAGGGCGATTTCAAAGTATTTATCAACTACTCCCCGGATGGCAGCCTTTACAACTATGTCATTTGGAAAAATGAAGCAGAATAAGAAAGAGAGGCATATTTATGAGTGACTTTGTGATTGAAACCAAAAAGCTGACGAAGATTTACGGCGAGCAAACCGCCGTCAGCTCTGTGGATATTCATGTGAAGCCGGGCCGGATTTACGGGCTTTTGGGCCGGAATGGAGCCGGTAAAACCACCATTATGAAAATGATTTTGGGCCTTACTCCAATCACTTCCGGCGAAGTGGATGTATTCGGCCAGAACATCAAAGGCCATGAGAAGCGCATTTATCCCCGCATTGGGGCCATCATCGAAACCCCCGGCTTTTACCCCAACCTGACCGGCACAGAAAATCTTGAAATCTTTGCGAAGCTGCGCGGGACGCCCCGGCCCAACGCCGTCAAGAACGCACTGGAAGTCGTGGGGCTTCCTTACCGGGACAAAAAGCTGTTCAGCAAATATTCTCTCGGTATGAAACAGCGCCTCGGCATTGCCAACGCCATCCTGCATGACCCGGAGCTTTTGATCCTCGACGAACCGACCAACGGGCTTGATCCCATCGGCATTGCCGAAGTGCGGAACTTTATCAAGGATTTAAGCGTGGATCGCGGCAAAACCATTCTGATTTCCAGCCACATTCTTTCTGAAATTGCGCTTCTGGCAGACGATATTGGAATTATCGACCACGGCGTACTGCTGGAAGAAAGCAGCATGGAGGATTTGGAAAAGAAAAATCGGAAATACATTCAGCTTCAGGTGTCGGATGTCCCCAAAGCCTCTCTGATTTTGGAACGGCAGTTCCATGTGATGGATTATGCGGTGCAGGACGAACATAACCTGCGACTCTATGACACCGCACTGGATATGGCGGCAATCAACAAGGCCCTTGTGGTGCAGGATGTGGCTGTTATCAGCTCCCAAATCTGCAATGATACCCTTGAGGACTATTTCAAGCAGATTACGGGGGGAGAGGGCATTGCTTAAACTGATACAGGTTGAATTTCTAAAGCTGCGCCGGAGAACATTTATCTGGCTCATGCTGCTGGCAGCTCTGTTTATGCCGCTGGCCGCCGTGTTCTACTTCGCAAGTGTTAAGGGAACCGGCGTGGAACCCATCGAGTTTTACAAATGGACGGCGTTCAGCTATACCCCGTGGATTATCCTGCCGGTGGTGCTGGGGATGCTGTGTACCATGCTGATGTATAACGAAAACCAATATGATATGCTCAAACAGCTCTGGATTGTGCCGGTCAATAAGATGGCGTACTTTTTCAGCAAATTTGCTGTGGTGCTGGTGTACTCGGTCTGCTTCATGCTGATTACCGCAGCCGCGTCCATCCTTACCGGCGTCCTGCCCGGCTATATTGCTTTTGACACCGGGAGCGTCCTTTATCTTCTGCGGAAGTGTATGGAAATCTCTCTGCTGACCGCCTTTGCGGTGCTGCCAATACTGGCGGCTGCCGCAGCGCAGAAGGGGTATATTCTTCCCGTCTGCCTGACGCTGGTTTATACATTCCTCGGCTTTATCCTCTTGATGGTGAATATGTACCTGCATCCGCTGTCCAGCATGACCGCCATTGTTATGCGGGATATTCCGGGTGTCGTAATTACCCAGCCACTCAACATTCCGGGGGCGTTCCTCTGCATAGGCGTGTGGGGCGTTGCTTCTGTCCTGCTGGCTGGGGCTGCTTTGAAAAAGAGAAAGTGAGGTGCATTTGAAATGGAGCTTTTACTTTGGGCGGAGCGCCGGAAACTCCGCCGTTCTAAAATCTTGTGGATTGCCGGTTTTGCAACGGTCATGGTGGCGTTGATTGTCTTTGCACAGGGTCAGTTCACGTTCTATGAAAGCCGCTATATTGACGGTGCCGGATGGTTTATGACAGCGGCCCAATCCCTTGCCACCTTTTATGTGTTGCCTGCGGTCATTGCCCTGCTGGGCAGCTATATGATCTGCCGGGAGGAACAGGAGGACACCCTAAAATCCCTGCGGCTCATTCCCGTGGATGAAGTGAAGCTGACGCTTACCAAAATGGTGCTGGCCCTTGTGTTCAGCGTCCTGATCTATCTTCTGCTTTTTGCTATTACCTTTCTCATTGAGGCTGTTTTACACTTTGAAGCTCTATCCATTGGCCTTGTTTTGGGAAACTTGAAAACATATCTTCTGGACGGGATCGGCGTGTTTTTTGCCATTTCTCCGATTATCGCTTTGGTGGCCCGGATGAAGAAGGGTTACTGGCTGGCGCTGGTATTTGCTGAAATTTATTCGTTCGCCGGGCTGTTCGCAAGTATGTCCAACCAGCTAAAGACAGTATATCCCATGACAGCCGTTTTCAATATCTCCGGCTATTACGATGCAAGCATAACCCAGGTTTTCATCGGTGTTGTGGTTCTGCTGGCCTGTGCTGTTCTGGCGCTGTTCATTCTGAAAGGGCTGAACAGGAAAGCAAAATAATTCTGATTTTCTAACCACCAATCAGATAAGAACATAATAAGGAGCTGATAGAAGGGGGAAGTTAATGAGAAAATTGCTTGTCATAGACGACAATTTGGGTTTTTTAGGTTTTTTGACCTCTGCTTTAGAAAAATATTTTGAGGTTTATACAGCAACAGGGGTAAAAGATGCGTTGCGATTGCTGGAACATCAAAAAGTCGAAGCAATCTGTTCTGATTATAATATGCGGGATGGCACAGGACTGGATTTGCTCGAAGAAATTCGTCAAAAAGGGATCACTGTCCCTTTCCTGCTTATGTCTGGCGACGATGATTTCCTGATTGAACAACAGACAAAATTTTATGGCGGCGTTTTCTGCTGCAAAACCGACTGTGATTTCATTGCGAAAGTAAAGGCATTAGTAAATCCTGAACCTAAAACATAATATTTTCATTATCTGCCGGACGATGGCAAAAGAAAAAAAGCCGTCGTGCAGCAGACTTATTGACACGCCCATATTACTTTTTCGGCGGCTTTGAGAAAATCAAGGCCGCCGTTCTTTATGCCCTCATACTGACGACGCCCTGACGCTGGCGGGATCGGCGGCTTACGGAGGGAGCCGCCATGGAGGAAAAAGCGTTTCGACATAATGCGACAGAGCGCAGGCTGTCAAAAAATCGCTTGCTGTTCACCGTGGCTTTACGCCTTTCATACTGAACCATCATGCCATGATTTACACGAACTAAAAGGAAACGCACTTGCTGTTGGGGCTGTTGTCCCATTCTGCAGGTGCGTTTTTCAATATAGAGGAACCCCATTCCCACGTTGTAGGGGGCCGCCCGACCAGTCTGAATTTCTCGCAATTCAGACTGATCGGAGGTAAAACAGCGTGGACGCTGATAAAAAAAGAATATGGATTCGCGGCCAATATGTTGAGGTTACGGATGAAGTGTACCGGGCCTACATGCAGGGCGACCGGAAAATGCGCTATTTTGAGAACGATTTGAAAACCGAGCGGTTCGTTCTCGGAGAGGAGGGCCAAGTGGTGCAGATCATCCCCAGCCGCGAAGATTCTTTGGACCTGCTGGTGGATGAAAATGCCCAGCAATTCTCCGATGAGCAGGAAAGCGTGGAGAGCGTAGTGCTTCACAAGCTGGAAGTGGACAGGCTACATACTGCGCTTTCCCTGCTGACTCCAGAAGAACGTGCGCTGATCCAGGCGCTGTTCTTTGAGGAAAAGACGGAACGGCAATATGCAGACGAGCTTGGCGTATTCCGCAATGCTGTTCATGTTCGGAAAATGAAGGTCCTCAAAAAACTTAAAAAATTTTTGGAATAATCGTTGTGCAACCTCTCACCCTCAACGGCAAATAGGGTGAGAGGTTCTTTTTATGGCCTCACGGCACCTTGAAAACTGCATACCCATTCATCAAGCACATTCCCGCTGCTTTGGCGAAAGCCAAAGCCCAGGTAGCGGCTGCGCGGCGATCTGCCGGGAGAAAACAACGAGACACCACCGCAAAAAGAAATTGTAGGTCTTTGGTTTGTTCTTCCCGGCAAGGAGCGAGAAACAGCAGGCTGCCAGTACCGGGCGGCTCCCGGTACGGCCATGACCAGCAGCGGAGCGATACTCCCGTCCAGCCTAACGTCCGAGCGTTGAAGCGGTTTGCCACCGTGATCCGTCGCAGGCAATGGGGGCGGTTGCGTGAGAACCACGCGAGGGGTGAGATTCCCCGTGGAGCTGGTGAGCTGCCAGCCGTTTGATGACTTCCCGCAGTGTTCCGGGGTGTCGAGGACAAATAGGAACGCTTTGAAATATGAGCCGTACAGCAGGACGGGCCAATGAAAACAAGAGGATTGTTTTATCTCTCCCCGGCCTTCATTCTGTTCTGCTGTCCGGTTCTACATAGGCGGCAGCAGCCGCCTGCATTTCAAAGGGAGGTCATAAGCATGAACAGAACATATCATCGCGGCGATATGTACTATGCCGATTTGGGCCGGGGAATCGGCTCCGAGCAGGAAGGTTATCGCCCGGTCCTGATTATTCAGAATGATACTGGAAACAAGCACAGCCCCACGGTCATTGTGGCAGCCATATCCAGCAAAGTGGACGCCAAGGCCAAGCTGCCTACCCATTACCTTCTCAAAGCAGAGAACGGCCTGGAGCTGCCTTCTCTGGTGCTGATGGAGCAGCTCCGCACCATTGATAAAAGGCGGCTGGAAACGTACATCGGACATCTGGAGGAACAGCATATTCGCCGGCTCAACCGCGCCCTGGCTGTCAGCGTGGGATTGATCGAAGAAACACCCCCAAATTTAATCATGTGCCTTTGTCCGGCCTGTGCCAACAACTTCTACGGCACAGGCTCTTATTATTTGCGCAGGGTTCACCCTGGCCGGGTGGAAAAGGACATCTGCACTTACTGCGGCCAGCGGCCCGGTTTTGACTATGAAGTGGTAAAAAAGAAGGAAAGGAAGTGAAGATTGGATATGGAAAAGCTGATTACTCGTAAGGAGGCAGCAAAACTGTTAGGAATCAGCCTTGCCACCTTGGATGAAGCCAGAAACAGCGGTTTGATTTCCTATATTCAGTATGTGCCGAATGGATGCGTATATTTCACTTCTGCCTACCTTCAGGAATATGTCGCTAAATGCACCTATCGGGCAAAACCTGTGGAAAAGAAAGCGACCTACCGAAATGTGCGAGGAAACAAATCGCACCTTTGAGCAAATCGTGCGGTTTTGGTAAAACAAAGATACAACACTGATTGCATTTGGAGGTAGAAAAATGGCAGCAAAAAGAAAACGAATTCCCAGGTACAGCAAAGTCCAGATAAATGGGCATGAGTATTACAAAACAGATATTGAGGACGCAGATGGCAAACGGGTGATTCTTTACGGAAAAACCCGCGAGGAAGTTTACGACAAGGAAATGGCGGCTCTTGAGCAAATCGATAACGCCACATTCCGGCGTAAATCCCCCACGGTTGCCGAGTATTGTGAAAAGTGGCTTCTGATGCAGTCTGTCCATATCCGTGCCACCACATTGATCGATTATACATCCAAGGTGCGGCGGCATATTATCAAGGAGCTGGGTGAGAAACGAATGGCCGATGTAACCCTGGATGACATCCAGGTTGCCCTTGTGCCAGTCTCTAAAAAGTCGGCTTCAGTTTATAAGTCCGTGGTAATCCTCTACAAGTCTATTTTCCGGGCGGCCAAGGAGAGCCATGTGATTGATACAAACCCGACGATATACCTTGAGGCAAAAGGCGGAGGCGTTCCGCAGGAGGAGCGGCAGGCTTTGACGGATGAACAGGTAGAACGGCTTTTGGACGCCATTCGCGGGTTGCCGCCCTATGTATTTGTGATGATTGGTCTGTATGCTGGGCTGCGGCGGGAAGAAATCCTTGCGCTGCAATGGGATTCGGTATATCTGGATACAGATGCGCCGTATTTGACGGTTCGGCGGGCGTGGCATACGGAACATAACAGGCCGGTCATTCTCACAGAGTTAAAAACGAAGGCTGCGGAGCGGAATATCCCTCTCCCGGATCGTTTGGCAGAGTGCTTGAGAGAGGCAAAGAAAAAATCGACATCAGACTATGTAATTGCTAACCAGGATGGGGAGCCGTTGTCTTATACGCAGTTTAAGCGGCTTTGGCAGTATATCGTGACACGGACAGCAAAACCGAGGATAGCCCGCAAACTTGTGGACGGGAAATATGTGAAGTATATGCTTTACCCGAAGCTGGGTGAAAAAGCACGGAACAACGGTCATGTGGTATATAGCCTGGATTTTGACGTTACGCCACACATGCTTCGTCATACCTACATCACAAATTTGATTCACGCTTCAGTAGACCCGAAAACAGTTCAATACTTGGCTGGCCATGAGAGCAGTAAGATCACGATGGACATTTATGCGAAGGTAAAGTACAACAAGCCGGAGCAACTGGCAGGAGTTTTAAGCGGAGCCTTTGCAGAATGGGATGGCGGTGAATACGAAGCGGCACAATAATTTGACGGAAAACGTACAAAGGGCGGGGAGTGTTCCCCGTCCTTTACGTTTTCCAGAATCGCACCTTTGATAGAGCCATGGTTTTTCAGTATAAAGAAGGTATCGGCGCTGAAATACATATTAAATAGAAAGGAACTGAAATCATGGCGAAAAAACAAGAAAATGTTCCCCGGTATGGCACTACCATGCGGAGGGGGATTCAATATTACAGGACTCGGATCACCGATGCCGATGGAAAGAGAGTGGACTTGTATGCTGAAACCTGCGAGGAACTCCAGCTAAAGGAGATGGAGGCCCGACGCCAGGTAGAGGAGGCGGTTTTCCGCAGAAAACATCCAACGGTGGCAGAGTATTGCGAGAAGTGGCTGCTCATGCAGTCGGCAAAGGTATCTTCCGGCACGTTGAGAGGATATACCCAGACCATGAACAACTATATTGTCAAGCCCTTGGGAGAAATGTATCTGTCAGATGTAACAGCAGACGATATTCGGCTTGCGATGATTCCATTGGCTTCAAAATCTGCTGGATTGTATAGTACGGTCAATATGCTCCTGAAATGTGTCTTTTATTCGGCAGAGCGAAGCCAACTACTTGACTATAATCCCTGTGAGGGACTTTCAGCCAAAGGAGGAAAACCGGGGAAAAAGAAAAATGCTTTGACGGATGAGCAAGTGAAGCTGCTTTTGGATACTGTCAAAGGACTTCCGCCCTACACATTTATAATGATCGCTTTATATTCCGGCCTGCGTCGTGAAGAAATTCTGGGACTGCAATGGGACTGCGTATTTCTGGATGTTCCTACGCCGTACATCTCTGTACGGAGGGCATGGCGCTCAGAACATAACAGGCCGGTGATTTCCACAACGCTGAAAACGAAGGCGGCCCGGAGAGATGTTCCCATTCCCAAATGCTTGGTTGCTTGTCTGCGCGAAGTCAAGGAAACAGCCGTATCTGAATATGTGATTGCAGACCGTACTGGGCAGCCACTTTCGTATTCGCAGTTCCAGCGAGTTTGGAAGTATGTAACCGTTCGCTCTACGAAACCCCATAACTATTATAAGTATGTAAATGGCCAGTGCATCAAATGCACCGTAACACCCACCCCTGGGGAACACCAGAAAAACAATCCTAAGTTGGTGTATGCCATTGACTTTGATGTGACCCCACATCAACTTCGCCACACCTATATTACTAACCTGCTGTACGCTGGCGTTGATCCAAAAACTGTCCAATATCTTGCTGGGCATGAAAACAGCAAAACAACGATGGACATTTACGCGCAGGTAAAGTATAATAAACCTGAAGAACTTGTAGGTGTGGTAAATGACGCCTTTCGACAATAGAATCAAAGTATCCTGTGTCCCCATTTTATGATTAAATAGTGGGGCAACATTTGAGGGCAGGGGCTAAAAAGCCCGGAATATCAAGGAAAATCGGACGAAAGAACGGTTAAATACGGCCTCAAAGCCGCCCGTCGCGCTCCCCAGTTCTCCAAGAGATAGTTTTTTCTCCGCTTTCGATCAGCACAGGCGAATTGCCTGTGCTGATTTTTTTGCGCCCTTTTGGCAGGGTGTATATGAATAAATATTCTATACTTATGAATGGCAAAATGGGCGGTAGAAATTTGAAAAACAAAATGTACTATAAATACGAAAATATCCTGTTAGGATAATTTGAGGGGGAGAAATAGAGGGACAGGTTTCCCAGGAGGCGGAAAAATCGTTCGACAGGAACCGGTCTGTTTTTTCTAAATGGCTTAACAATCGCATTTTTGCGCTAAATGTTACAAAATGGTTACAGCGAAAAACGGACCATGGCAGAGGAAACGAGAATGATTGGGGGGCTAAACGGGAATCCTTCCAGGTGAGGGGATTTTTCCTTCTGAAACGGCCCAAAGCCCGGTTTGACTGGGAAAATGGCCTTCGGGTATACTGAGACGTACTTTGGCAAAGGAAGCGATTTGCTTTGGTAAAGGAGAATCTATGATACAGAATGCACGAATGATTATAAAGCGGGTGGGGCAGAGCAGCCGGGCGCTGTTCTGCGCCAGCCTCCTATTGGCGCTGCTGATCGTCTCGACCTTGGTCACCGCCAAGACCGACGTGGTCCTGGTCTCGGACAGCAGCCGCACCACCGCCGTCCTCTGTGTGGGCAGTGCCCCCGAGTCGATCTTGCAAAAGCAGGGCATCTCGGTGGGGCCCGGCGACCTGGTGACTGCCAAGTCCCACGCCGCGGGGGGACTGCAGAAGATCACCATCCAGAGAGCATTCCCGGTGGCGGTACAGGCCGAGGGCGGTGAGACGGTGGTCTGGACCACCGCGTCCACCGTCCGCAGCGTGCTGGAAGCCGCCGGCATCCCCCTGGGGGAGGAGGACGTGGTCGCCCCCGCCCGGGGCGAGCTGGTGGAGGATGGAACGGTCATCTCCATCTCCCGGGTGACCTATGCCGAGGCCCAGCACACCGAAGAGGTGCCCTACGGCACCCAATACGAGGAGACCTCTCTCCTGGGGCCGGGGCGCACCCAGCTGCAGTCGGAGGGGCAAAACGGGGAGAAGTTGGTGACCACCCGCACCCGCCTGGTGGACGGGACGCCTGAGGGCGAGCCCCAGGTGGTGGCTGAGGAGATCACGGTGGAGCCGGTGGACGAGGTGGTGCTCAAGGGCAAGGAGCGGGCGATGGTCTCGACCCTGCGCTTTGGCGACGTGCCCATCGGCGACGACGGCATCCCCCTCTCCTACTCCCGGGTGATGAAGGGGGCCATCACCACCGGATACAGCGTCAAGCCCGGCCAGGGGACGGCCAGCGGGCGCAAACCGGTGCCCGGCATCGTCGCGGTGGACCCGTCCAAGATCCCCTATGGGACGCGGATGTACATCGTCTCCAGCGACGGCTCCTTTGTCTACGGGTACGCCGTTGCCGGGGAGACCGGTTCGGCCATGAAGGAGGGGCGGGTGGACTTCGACCTGCTCTACGCCACCTATGCCCAGAGCTGCGCCCACGGCAAGCGGGCGCTGGACGTCTACTTTTTGGACTGAGCAAAACAAATGACAGGGGGGG
>NZ_WWVY01000022.1:12971-25785 GCF_009876955.1 Bittarella massiliensis (ex Durand et al. 2017)
GCCCCCTGCTTTTGTGTCCGGCGGCTGCGCGCGAAAAAAGGGCCGTCGGGCCCTTTTTGTATCGGTGTTTGGCGGCTGGTCAGGCCAGCCGGGTGCCGCGCTGCGAGGGGGTGGCGATGTCTCCCACCAGCCGTCCCCCCTGCAGCAGGAGCTGCCGGGGGGCGCAGGCGGCCAGCTGCTGGTCGCGGGTGAAGAGGACGATGGAGAGCCCTTCTCTCCCCAGCTGGCGGAGAACGGCCCCCACGTCGGTGTGGGCGTCGGTGTGGCTCTCTCCCGGCTCCTCCACCAGCAGCAGGGACGGTTCGGCGGCGATGGCCCGGGCGATGACGGCCCGCCGCAGCTGGCTGTCGTTCAGACTGTCCGGCAGGCTGCTGGCGCGCCCCTCAAGGCCGACTTTGGCGAGGGCGCGCAGGGCCATCTCCCGCCGCCGGGCGGTGGGGATGCCCCGGCTCATCAGGGGGTGGGAGACGTCTTCCAACAGGCTGGCCCCCTTTTCCAGGGGGGCCCACTGCAGGGCGAAGCCCATCTCCCCCCGCAGCCGGGCGAGGCAGCACTCCCCCATCCGGGTCACCTCTTCCCCCCGGAACTGGTAGCGGCCGTGGGTGGGGGCCTCCAGCCCGCCCAAGATGTCCAGCAGGGCGGACTTGCCGGAGCCGGCCTCTCCCAGCACGGCGGCGAAAGACCCCTCTTCCAGGGCAAAATTGACGTCCCAGAGGGCGCGGACCTCCCGGGGGCCGCAGCCGTAAATTTTGGTCAGGTGGTTGACAGAAAGCAAACGGGACATACCATCTCTCCTTTTTTTCTTTGGAGATAGTATGCCCCGCTCTCCCCCGCGCAACGGGGAGAGGCACAATTATTCTGCTGCGGAGGATGCCCCGGAAGAGGTGGTCTCGGGCGCCTCTGTCTTGCCGGGAGCGATGTCGAGGGAGGACTCGTTTTTGTCGCTGACGACGGCCACATAGGTCTTGCCGGCGTTGAGGGTCAGGGGCGAGCCGTCCTCTTTGGTAAAGGTGAGGGGGTCGCTGACCCCGCCCTTTTTCCACCGGATGGGCTCGTACTGGCCGCGGGTGAAGTAGTAGCCCGTCCCGCTGTCCAGGGCTACGTCCACGTGGCCGATCTGGTCGATGACCTGAATGGAGGTGTAGAGGAGCAGGGCGTTGTCAAAGGAGAGGGTCTCGCCGGTGGCGGCGTCGATGTGGGGCTGGCCGAACTGGTACTTTTCGTACCTGCAGGTGGCGGCGTTGTAGCGCAGGGTGTCGCTGACATACCCCGAGAAGGGGAAGGAGACCTCGTCGGCCTTGCCGTAGCTGGGGGCGTAGAGGTCGCCACTGAACTTGGACTGCTCGCAGAAGGAGAAGCCGCAGCGGGGCGCGCCCGAGAGGCTGATGGACTTTTTGTCCAGCCCCTTTTGGATGAGCTCGCCCGAGGTGAAGGTGCAGTGCTCCCGCGAGTAGGTCTTGTGCCGCACCTCGTCAAAGGAGAAGGCCACGGTGGAGAGGGCCATCCCGTCCACCGTCTTGATGCCGTTTTTCTGCAGCAGGGCGTCGGCTTGGGTACTGGTGCCGTAGTGGATGAGGGTGGCGTCGTGGCCGGTGGCCAACTCGATGTAGACGGGCCGGGCCGAGCGCACCGAGCCGATTTTGGGCACCTGGCGCGCATCGGAGTAGATGGCCAGCAGCCGGGTGATCCCCCCCTCGGCCACCACCTCGTAGAGGATGTCGGCCTGCGCCAGCCCGTACTGGGGCAGGGCGGCCTTCAGGTTGTTGATCATCACCCCCACCGGCCGGTGGGTGGCGGCGTAGTCGTCGTCGACGCGCAGCCCGGTGAGGGGGTTGGTCGGCCGCAGGTCGACCTGGGCAGAGGAGATGGAGCCGCCTGCGGCGACCGCGCTCTCGTCCTTGTTGCAGCCGGCGAAAAGCCCCAGGGCCAGAAGACAGGCCAGAGCCGTGCAGAGTGCCTTTTTCATTCTTGTTTCCTCCAAATGTGAAGTTTGGTGGCTCTATTATACGCCCATCCCCCGCCCTTTGCAAAAAAATGAGAAAAAGAGGGGTTAAAGGGGAAAAATGACCAGTGTTGAAGGTGGCGCCGTAGGGGGCAGATATGCTATACTGTCTCTACATCCGCAGATGAAAGCCGCCAAAGGCGGCCGTTGCATGTTTGCCCCGCTGGGGAGAAGAAGGAGAGCGTATGGAGAAGACACTAGAAGTGCGCCAACTGCGAAAGCGGTACGGCCAGGTAGAGGCGGTCAAGGGCATCAGCTTTGACGTGGGCAAGGGCGAGGTCTTTGCCCTCATCGGCCCCAACGGGGCCGGCAAGACCACCACCATTCGGATGATTGCCACCCTGCTGACCCCCACCGACGGGGACGCGGTGGTGGCCGGGCACAGCCTGCGCGCCGAGCCGGAGAAGGTGCGGGAATCCATCACCTACCTGCCCGACGAGGCGGGGGCCTACAAGTCCATGACCGGGATGGAGTACCTCAAGTTCATGGCGGGGCTGTTTGTGGCCGACCGGGAGCGGGCAAAGGCCTGCGTCGAGTACGCGGTGGAGCGCTGCGGCCTGGGCGAGCGGCTGGGCGACAAGATCGGCACCTATTCCCGGGGAATGACCCGCAAACTGCTCCTCTCCCGGGCGGTGATGACCCGCCCGGCCCTGGCCATCCTCGACGAGCCCACCAGCGGGCTGGATATCATCAACGCCCTGGAGATCCGGCGGATGATCAAGGGGCTGGCCGCCGAGGGGATGAGCTTCCTCCTCTCCAGCCACAACATGCTGGAGATCGAGTTTCTCTCCGACCGGGTGGGGATCATCGACAAGGGGATTCTCCACGTCACCGGCAACTGTGAGGAATTGTTGGAGCGCTATCAGGCGCAAAACCTGGAAGAGGTATTTGAGAGGGCGGTGAGCGGCCGATGAGAAAGTTTTGGATCCTTTTGAAAAAAGAGCTGCGGGAGATGATCACCCTGCAGTCGGTCCTCTCCATCGTCCTCTGCGCGGGCATCTTTGTGCTGCTGGGCAACTTTATGGGCTCGGTCACCGAGGAGGCCGCCAAAAACGCGGGCGAGGTGGCTGTCATCGACCTGGACGACAGCGAGCTGACCCGGTCGCTGCTGGGGGGGCTCGAGCAGTCGGGCTTTGTGGTGCACCGCACCACGAAAGCCTATGAAAACCCCATCGACTACGCCCGGGAGCTGGGCCGGCAGAGCGCCATCGTCATCCCCGAGGGGTTTGGCGCGGGGATCCTGGCCGAAAAGCCGGTGGCCCAGAAGATCCAGCTGTACAGCGAGATCAAGAGCGCGGCCGTCACCGCCAACATCTCCGCCGGGGTGGACAGCCAGGTGGTGCAGCAGCTGGGGGCGATCCTCTCCCGCACCCTGGTGGAGAAGGCGGGCATCGCCGACCCGGGCCCCATTTTGGAGCCGGTGCAGGCAGAGGACTACACCGCCGTGGGAGAACACACCCAGCAGGTGTCGGCGGGCACGGTGTCCGGCTTTCTCAGCAGCCAGACCATGATGGTCCCCATCATCGTCTTTTTGCTGCTGATGTTCGCCTCGCAGATGGTGGTCTCCACCATCGTCAACGAGAAAAATGACAAGACCCTGGAGACCCTCCTCTCGGCCCCCATCAAGCGCACCAGCATCCTCTCCTCCAAGATGATCGCCGCGGGGCTGGTCTCCCTCCTCAACGCGGCGGTGTTCATGGTGGGCTATTCGGGCTACATGGGCAAGCTGATGGGGGGCAGCGGCCAGAACGCCGCCGGCGAGGTGCTGAAGGCCCTGGGCCTCTCCCTCTCCACCGGGCAGTACCTCCTCATCGGGGTGCAGCTGTTCGCCACCATCCTCACGGCGCTGACCATCTCCATCCTCCTGGGCTCCCTGGCGCAGGACATCAAGGCGGCCCAGACGGCCATCATGCCGGTGATGGTGATGGTGATGATCCCCTACTTCATCTGCCTGCTGGCCGATGTCAACGGGCTGCCCACGGTGGCGCGGTTCCTGGTCTACGCCATCCCCTTCACCCACACCTTCATGGCCATCCCCAACATGATGTTTGGCAACTACCCCCTCTTCTTCTTTGGGCTGGGGTATCAGGTGGTCTTCTTCGCAGTCTGCATGTTCCTGGCTGTGCGGCTCTTTTCCAGCGACAAGATCCTCACCGCCAAGCTGCAGTTTGGCAAGAAAAAGAGCGCGGGCAAGAAACCCGCCTTCGCCGCCCTCGGCAAAAAGAGCGGCCGCTAAAAATCGCCGCAGGCGACAAAAAAGGGCGCTGGACCAGATGGTCCAGCGCCCTTTTTGTGCGGGAGAGAGGGGGTCACCACTCCAACAGGCAGCCGGCATAGACCAGCCCGCCGCCAAAGCCCACCAGGCAGATCTTGTCCCCCCGCTTGAGGAGCCCTTCCCTGCTGGCCTCGGCCAGGCAGATGGGGATGCAGGCGCTGGACATGTTGCCGTAGCGGTCGATGTTCAGGTAGAAGCGCTCGAAGGGCAGCCCCAGGTTCTGGGCCGCCGTCTCGAGGATGCGCCGGTTGGCCTGGTGGGGAAAGACCCAGTCCAGCTGTTCCAGCGGCAGCCCCGCCCTCTCGCAGACGGTCTTGACGCAGAGAGGGAGGACGCGGGTGGAGAACTTGTAGACCTCCCGCCCGTTCATGTGCAGGGCATGGCCCGCCGACGGGCCCCAGCCGTCGCCCAGGGGGTCAAAGGGCTGCTGGCGGAAGGGGCTGGCGGGGGCGACGCCCCGGGCAAAGAGATGGCGGCCGCCGCTGGGGTCCGACCCGGCAAAGCTCTCGTAGAGGCCGTCGGCGGCGCGCAGGACCACTGCCCCGGCGCCGTCGCCGAAGAGGACGCAGGTGCCGCGGTCGGAAAAGTCGGTCAGCTTGGTGAGCATCTCGCTGGAAACCACCAGCGCGCAGCGGTACCGGCCGCTGGTTAGGTAGTGCTGGGCCAGGTCGACGGCGGCCACGAACCCGGCGCAGGCGGAGTTGACGTCCAGACAGAAGGGGCTGTCGAGCCCCAGCTCCCCCGCCACCAGGCAGGCGGTAGAGGGGGTGAGGTAGTCGCCGGTGACGGTGGAGCAGACCACCAGGTCGATTTCGGCGGGCGCGACTCCGGCGGCCTCCACCGCCTCTTTGGCGGCGCAGGCCGCCATCTGCCAGGTGGCCTTTTCGGTCTCGACCCGGCGGGTCTTGATGCCGGTGCGGGTGGTGATCCACTCGTCGCTGGTGTCCACGATCTGCGCCAGGTCGTCGTTGGTGACGACCCGGTCGGGCAGGTATTTTCCGGTGCCGATGATTTGAATTCCCATGGTGATTGTCCTTTCCCATCAGTTGTTTTGGCAGTTTAGAGACGCATTTTTTTAAAGAGCAGGGGGATGAAGCCGACGGCGGCAAAGACCATCGTGCCGTAGCGCAGAGCGCCCCCCACGGCCGTCTGAGGCAGGACCAGGGAGAGCCCCCAATCCAGCAGCCAGAGGAGCAGGGCCCCCAGCAGCACCCGCGCCAGCTTTTTGAGCAGGGAGGTCTCGCAGGTGAAGCGGACGGCCGCGTCCTCAAACCAGGCGCCGGCGGCCAGCCCCACAAAGGCGCCGGTGAGCTTGTAAAACGCGGCGCTCCCCTTGGTGGGCCAGGCCAGCAAAAAGAGGGCCGCGGCCGCCACTGTAAAGAGGAGCCAGGGGCGCTTGGTGGTGATGAAGAGCCGGTAGCAGACCTCGGACACCAGCATTGCCAGCAGGAAGCCGGCCACCACGTCGGTGGGCCAGTGCAGCCCCAGGTAGAGCCGGGAGAGGGCCACCGCCACCCCGATCACCACCGCCACCGCCAGCATGGATTTCTGCTTGACGAATTTGTAGATGGAGTAGAGCAGGGTGACGGCCCCCTGGGTGTGGCCGCTGGGCATGGAGGAGCCACCGGCGGTCTGGGTGCGCAGGCTGCGGACCCCCGGCTGGCCGATGGGCCGTCCCCTGCCGACAAGGGCCTTGATCCCGGCGTTTACCCCCTGGGAGGTGAGGCTGGAAAAGGCCAAAAAAAGCCCCATCTTCTTGTTGTAACAGTAGTAGATGACCAGGATGGGCACCAAAATGGCCACCGGCTCCCCCAAAACGGTGATGGCGAGGAAGACGTTGTCCAGCAGCGGGGTGGCAAAGCGCTGGATAAAGTGCAGGATGGACAGTTCCAAAAGCGGTTCCCCTTTTCAAAAACAGACTGCTATTATGATACCACAGGGGCGATGGCTTTTCAAAAAAAGAAAGGGGAAAGAGCGGTCCTTTCCCAAAATTCTCCCTCCTGCGCCGGGGGGTGTGGTATAATGACAACAAAGTGGCATCATACCGGGGGTGGCCGGGCAGACGCCGTTTGCACCCCGCCCCATGGGCCAATGCGGTTATGCGCTCGGCGCTTGCGGGATGGTGCCGCGGTGCAGCCGTTATGCCGAAACGGCCGGTCGTCCGGTGGGTGGACCGCGGTTGTCCCTGTCCGTCGGCCCGATTTCACCTGGGGATACGATGGCCGCGAATGACCGCGCCGCTGCCCAAGGGCGGGCCGCGCGGCGAGAGGAGGAATCTGCTGTGATGCGTTCGGTGAATTTTTACATGCCGGTCCAGGTGTATTTTGAGAGCGGGTGCGTGCTGCTGCACTCCCAGCAGCTGGCGTCGTTGGGGGACAGAGCGCTGCTGGTCACCGGCAGGAGCGGGGCGGCCAAGAGCGGCGCCCTGGAGGACGTGTGCACCGCCCTGAAGATGCACCGGGTGGAGTGGGAGGCCTTTTCCCAGGTGGGGGAAAACCCCCTTGTCTCCACCTGCAAGCGGGCGGGCGAGGCGGCCCGGGCCTTTGGCGCCGACTTTGTGGTGGGCATCGGGGGCGGTTCGGCCATGGACGCGGCCAAGGCGGCGTCCATCTTTGCCGCCAACCCCCAACTGGACGAGAGCGCCCTCTACGACAGGGAGTGGCAGACCCCCGCCCTGCCGGTGGTCTGCGTCCCCACCACCGCCGGCACCTCCAGCGAGCTGGACCAGACGGCGGTGCTGACCATCGACGAGATCGGCCGCAAGCAGAGTGTCGGGCGGGAGGACACCTTCCCCCGCCTGGCCCTCATCGACCCCAAGTACACCTATTCCCTCCCCTACCGGCAGACCGTCTCCACAGCGGTGGACGCCTTCTGCCACGGGGTGGAGAGCTATTTTGCCCAGAATGCCGACGGGGTGAGCCGGATGTTCGCCCTGCGGGGGATCGAGCTGCTCTACGAGGGGCTCTGCCGTCTGGCCGACGCCTGGGAGGACAGCGCCCGGGGCGCGGCGGTGGAGGTCCAGCCCCAGCTGCGCGACCAGATCAGCGAGGGCTGCCTCTGTGCCGGGTTCTCCCTCAACCGCTGCGGCACCTGTTTTCCCCACCGGCTGGGCTATCTGCTCACCGAGCGTTACGGCATCCCCCACGGAACGGCGTCGGGCGCCTTTCTGCCGGCCTTTATCCAGCGGGCCAAGAGCTGTTCACGGGAGCTGTTCCGCCCCTTCTTAAAGGCCCTGGGCGAGCCGGACGAGCGGGCGGTCTGCCGGCTTTTGCAGCGGTTTTGCCGCACCGGCTGCACCATGACGGCGCAGGAGGTGGAGGGCTGCCGCAGCCGCTTTGAGGCGGTTTCCAATTTTCACCGCACCCCCGGCGGCTACACGGCGGACGAGGCGGTGGAGCTGCTCCGGGCCATGTTTGTCAAATAGCGGCTATCCTTTGGGGCCGGGCGAGATCGCCCGGCTTTTTTGTGCCTCCCGGCGGACGGCCGCGCAAAAAAAGAACGAAAAAAGGGAAAATTCGTAGAAAATGTAAAACGGGCGTTGTAGACGGAGGGGGGAGAGGGCGTTATAATGGGGCAAACGAACAGAGGGGGGAAGCCGGATGGCAGAGAAGAAGATGGCGCGGGAGCCGGGGTACTTTGGCAAGAATTTGGCGGTGATCCGCGCGGCACTGCACCTGTCGCAGGAGCAGCTGGGGGAAAAGGTGGGGCTTTCCCGTGCCGTCGGACAGCGCGGCCCTGCGCTCGGTGCTGCACCAGATGAAGGAACAGGGGGAGATCGAGCTGTTGCGGCCGGGGGTCTACCGCCTCGCCGCCGCAGTAGAGGGGGACGAGGCGCCGCCCGCCACCCCCTTCTCCTTGGAGGAGCTGGCGGCGGAAAAACGGCGGCTGGAGCGGACCATCCAGGAAATCAAGGCCTTTGACTGGCTGCGCTGCAGCGACGCCGAGCTGCAGCGGGCGCGGGAGAAGGCGGCCCTGCTGCGGCAGATGGCCGACCTCCTCCGGCGTGCGGACCTGTAAGTCAAACCCTAGAAGGGGATGACGCCGGCAGGTCACCCGAGAGGCAGGGAAAGTTTTTCGTCTGTATCGCCTGTCCCACAGCCTGTGAACGGGCAACTGCGCGCTGGGAAAATATTTTGTTGCTGTAAATTCTAATTTGAAACCTCAAATTATGTAGGTGGTTATACCGCCACATAGGGATTTAATAAAGGCCTCCGAAACCGTTGAAAATAAAGGATTTTTCGCACTCTGCTCCCTTTATCCCTTTATACGATTTCACACCGTTTTACCCTTGCTCCGAGAAGTTATAAGGGCAAAAGCAAGGGCAGGAAAAACTGATAACACGATAAACACAAGTGTGGCAATCGGGAAACTGTGATGTATGTGCGAATATATGATTTTGGAGGATTACAAAATGGAACAGTACGTCTATAACGAGCAAAACGGTCTTTGGTATGAACTGCGGGGCGATTATTATATCCCCTGCTTGGAATTACCAGCCGAAAAAGAAGAACGGCCTATTGGCGTATGGGGGCAGCGGCATTTGCGGTATATCCGTGAGCATAAAAAGGCTCTTTATACCAGCCTTTTGACAAGCGGCAAGCTGCAATCTTACCTTGCCGATGTTGAGGAACAGGCACAGGCGCTGTTTGACCGGCTTATGAAGCAGCGGGCAGAGCGTGCGGGCATTACCGAAACGCTGAAAGCCGACAATCAGATGGAATGGGTGCAGAGAATGAATGCCCTGCGGTCGGCGGTTATAGAAACCGTCAATGCCGAGGTGATCTTCGTATGAGAAAGAAGAAATACCACCTTTATTTGACGGCAGAAGAAAGACGGTATCTTTTCAAGGCTCTGCTTGCTTACCGCAATAAGCTGCTGGCGCAGGGCAGATATACAGACCTTGTGGACGAGGTAATGATAAAGCTGCAAAAATGAGCCTGCAACGCTTTCAAAAACAAAACCGAGGGGTAAGGTACAAACACCTTGCCCCTCAAAGTTCAGGCTTAAAAAACGGCTTGGAATCAGGCTTTTTTGACCTCTAAATGTCCACGCAGCGGAATAGATGATTCGACCTGAATTGTTGATAGCGCACCCATTTCCCCGGAGAAAAGTATTGAAAATCAGCCGGTTTTGTGGTAAGTTATACATGTAAAAATATATTCGGAAAGGGGCTTGACAAAAATGACGGCAGTTGCGACAATCTTAGCAAGCAAGCAAGCAAGCAAGCAAAGCGTAACTCTGCCCTTTTTTCCTGTCAAGCTGAAAACTGCACAAAAACAGAAGGCGTATTCTGTCCGATTTACAACGGACGGGATGCGCCTTTTTATGTTTGAAACCTTACTGAAATAAAATGAAAGGACGAAAAAGAATGAAGATTAAGCGATGGATTGGCGTACTGTTATGTATGCTATTGTGTGTGGGCATGTTGCCGACAATGGCGTTTGCGGCAAATGAAGCAGATGCTTGGGACGGGACAGCCGATACAAGCTGGTATACTGGAAGCGCTTCGGAATATGACATAAATTCCGCAGAAGCGCTTGCCGGAGTATCGCAGCTTGCCGCAGACGGAAATGATTTCAGCGGGATAACATTGAATCTGACCACGGATGTTGATCTTTCGGGACATGACTGGACACCGATAAAAACGTTCAGAGGCACATTTAACGGGGGCGGACATTCGGTGTTAAATATGCGTGTCGCGCTTGAAGATGGGGAGAATGGTTTTTTTGGTTATCTGAATAAAGCGGTTGTGAAAGATATCAACATTGAGCAGGCTGATGTAGAAATGCTCAGCAGCAACTCGTATTTTAACCAGGGAATTTTAGCAGGCTGGGCGAATAACGCCAAAGTAACCGGGTGCAGCACGACAGGCTCGATTACAGCAGACGCAAGCGGTTCAGATGTGCCGTCTGTTGGAGGATTTATTGGCTCCTGCAAGGGAAATACAAGTATTGTAAGCTGCTGGTCTACGGCCGATGTGACGACTACAAGCACTGAAGATGCGGTTATGCTCGGCGGTCTTGTAGGACAATGGGAAAATGCTGCCAACGGCGCCGAGATAATAGACAGCTATTTCGGAGGAACCGTAACGGCTGCCGAAGCGACTACATCGACGGCGGGGATTCTCGGAGCAGGGCTCAGTTTTAACGGAGAAGTAGTATTGATAAGCGGATGCGTGTCGTACGGACAGCTCAATGTTCCTGCTGGGGCAGAAGGCAATGCAGTGCATATAGCTGCGCTTGACGAGTATGGAATGGCAGAAAACTGTATGTGGCCGGATGACGGAAAAGCAGGGGTTGTGCGGCTTGTAGTGGACTGGAGTATCGGCCAGGCTTATCCCGATCCGGATTTTGATGAAACCCAGTGCGGTCAGGTAATAGCTGATTTTACAGACCAGGCTGTTATTGAAAAGCTGAACGCGGGCGCGCAGACCACAGGGCTTTGGCGTTTGGGGAAAAACGGCTATCCGGTTTTTTCAACGCAAACAGATATGATTCGCGCTGATTACGAAGCTGTGGAAGCAGCCAGGGGCAAGGTTCCTGCGGACTTGTCACTATTTACGGATGAATCTGTCAACGCTTTGAACAGCGCGCTTGGCAGTGTGGATGAAAATCTGAGTATAGATGAACAAGAGCAGGTAAATGCAATGGCTAAGGCAATAGAGGACGCCATCGCTGCTCTTGAATATAAGGGTGCAGATTATCAGGCGGTGGACGCAGCTATCGAAAAGGCAAATGCTCTAAACAAGGACGAGTATAAGGACTTTTCTGATGTAGAAGTGGCAATTGCAGCAGTTGTGCGGGATAAGAATATTACAGAACAGACTGCGGTAAATGAAATGGCAAAAGCGATTGAGGACGCCATTGCCGCTCTTGAATACAAAGACGCAGATTATTCGAAAGTAGACGAAGCCATAGCGAAGGCAGACGCTTTAAATCCTGATGATTACACAAATTTTTCAACAGTTGAAGCTGCTGTCAATACGGTTGTCCGTGGAAAAGACATTACAGAACAAGACAAAGTAGACGATATGGCTTTGGCGATAGAGAATGCGATTGCGAACTTGGAAAAGAAACCCGCAACGGGAACACCGTCAGATACCGATACAAGCTCTCCGCAGACCGGCGACAACAGCAATATCGCCCTTTGGATTGCGGTAATGCTTGCTGCGGGCGCAGCCCTGACCGGCACAGTCCTTTACAGCCGCAAGAGAAAATACAGCAGATAAATCCATATATAACCATGCGCCCTGTGGAAGGAAGCCACGGGGCGCATTCTCTATGTATGCACCGCAGGAAGCCTGCGGTGTTGTTTTCAATGTGAAAGCTATCGTTCCATGTCGTGGGTTTTGCGTTTTGGCTTTGGCTTTTGACTTTTGCCCTCCGCCTGAAGCTGGCGCAGGCGTTTCAGTACGCTCTCCCGCCCGGGCGGCGCTGCCTGTTCTTTTTCGGCGGGTTTTCCTTTTTCCCTGACCTTGCGTTCCCATTCGGCAAGCTCACGGTTGTAGTTCTCTACCACGGCCTCCGCCTTGCGGTAAGTCGCCATGAACGCCCGTACATCGGGATAGCCGTCCTCTTTTAAGATTTCGGGCAGTGCTTCCAGCATGGCGGAGATTTTTTCCTCCGTCCGCCGGATTTTTACTTCCAGCTCTTTCCGCTCCCTGCCTTTGAAAATGCCCTTTGTTTCGGCAAGCTGCGTTTTCAGCCTGGGGACTTCCTCCTGCAAACTGCGGATTTCCCTTGCCCTGTCCTGCACCCGTATCATCAGCTTCTGCATGGTGCGAAACTCCGACATATCCAGATTGAGCACCGGCTTGGGCGGCAGCTCTGTCTGGCGTATCAGGTTCTGCAAAAACTCCTTCGCTTTGTTTACGATACTGCGGAACAGGTTGGGCAGCCAACCATGTGCCTTAATGGACTGGCTTGCTTTTTGATGGATTTCCTCTTTCTTGACTTCCAGTATCTTTGCCTCCGCTATCCCTGACACAAGCGCCATGTCCGCCGTCCTGTTCCATTCCTGCCTTGCGGCGTTGTCGGCTTCTATCTCGGCGGCTTTGGGATTGTTCTTGCCGATCTTCTTGGTCGGCAGATAGACGCTGTTTTTATCAAATACCTTTAAGTGCTGCTCAGGATCGGAGATATGGCAGTTAATAAGTTCTGTATACACTTCCTTTATCTCTCGGAGAAAAGGCTCTCCCTTAAAGCGTGTATCTTTGGTAGTAAACAGATGGCTTTCGTATACCTCGCCTTTTTTGATGACGGTACAGCCTTTCCGTATCTGCCCGTCCTCTCCCATGATTTCTTTTTTGGTGCGGACACGCTTTCCAGTCTCGTCAAAGAACACGCTGCGGGAAGCAACCTTCACATCAGGTTCGGGGAGCAGTTTCCTCTCGCTGAAAATCAGATGGATATGATAATTTGTCTTGCGCTTGTTGTGGTGGAGGGCGGACACGCACTCCACACCGTACCGCCTGCGGAACTCCTCTGTAAAGTCCGTGAGTACCTGCTGCGGCTCGTATTGCGTATAGATTTCGGGCA
>NZ_WWVY01000023.1:0-4044 GCF_009876955.1 Bittarella massiliensis (ex Durand et al. 2017)
GAGAGCACGCGCTCCGGCAAGCGTCCCCCCTCGTCCGGCCGTACACCCCCTCTCCCCATTGCAGGGGAACACGCGCGCCCACAAACGATTTTGCCTTCCCTCTGAATCCGTGCCCGATCGGCAAACCGCCCGCCAGCACGGCCCTGACAGCGCCCTCCCCGCTGCAACCGTCCAAACAACCGTCGCCCCCTCCCGCACAGGGACAAAGCGAGGGCCGCTCTCCGCCGTAACCGCCCCACCGGCAGGCCCCAAAACAGCCCCTCCCCCTTCCCCCGCCAGTCCGACCGGGCCCGGCCCCCAAGCAGGGGCGCACAGCCTCTGAAAAGTCCGCCCGAACCCGGGGAAATTCGACCTGCTTCCCGTCCCCTCAACGCCAGGGCCAAAAAGGGGGCCGCTCTCCCCCTCCAAACGCCCCCAACGCCCTCCGCCTCCCACTTCCTCCCCACAAAAAAGCGGCGGGCCGGAACACATCCGGCCCGCCGCCTCAAAGGTCACGGGGAAACCCGTTTGGCCACCACCGCCAGGCGGCCGTTCTCCCAGTCGTACACGCAGGTGGAGAGGGTGAGAAAGCTGTCGCCGTAGCTGGCCTCCACCCCGGTGTCGTAGAGGGACCCCTCCTTGATGTTCTCGTAGAAATAGGCAAAGGACGCCTCGTCGGGGAAATCGGTCTCGGCGTAGTAGCGGAACCCCTCCTCCCCCTGGCGGTAGACCCGGGTGAGGAGCACCGCCACCACCCGGTATTCCCCCGCCTGGGTCAGGGTGTCAAAGCGCAAGGTGGGGTGCGCCCGGCAGAAGGCCGCGTCGCGGTATCCCTCCAGCGGGCCGAACATCTTCTCACTGTGGGGCATGTTGTGGCCGTAGACGACCAGGTTGTCCGGCCGGTCCTCCAAAGAGATCTCATGCTTGATGAAGGGGGTGCCGAAGCGATCCCCCTCGCGGGCAAAGTTGTGGGTCAGGTAGTAGGGGGCGGCCCGCTCCCGCACCACCGGAAAGTCGATCCCCGTCCCCTCGACGGCGATCCATCCCACCAGGTCGCTGTTCTGGGCGTAAAGAGGCTGCAGATAGGCCAGCGGGTCCTCCGGCGGGGCGACCAGAGCCTCCCCCGCCGCCTGCAGGTGCGGCGCCGCCACCGCCTGGGGGGCAGCGGGGAGAAGCCCCGCCAGGGCCGGGGTGGAGGCGACCAGCAGGCAGAGGACAAGGGCCGCCCCCGCGGCTCCGTCGCCGCGCAAAGCCCGCTCCCCCGCCTGTCCCAGGTCGTCCCCCGCCCGGCGGAGCAGGGCGAGACAGCGCTCTCCCAGCCACTCCCCCAGGGCCAGCAGGCCGTAGCCCGCCGCCCGCCCGAGCAGCGCCAGCCGCTCCAGCGCCCACTCCCCCAAAGCGGGGAGAGCCAGCAGGGCCACCCGCGCCAAAAGGGAGACCCGCCCCGCCCCAGTGGGCCGCGGGGCCGATTTTTCGCCGCGGTCCATCCCGCCGCCCCCTCTCTCTGCAAAAGAAAGGATGTGATCGACTCACACCCTTTCTCCGCGGCCTCTCACCGCGCGATCAAAGCGGATCTAGCGGGTCGGACCCACACCGCGGCGCAGCTTCCAGAAGAGGAAGGCGCCCACCGACAGGGTCCCCAGACCGACGGCCCAACCGGCGGTCTGGGCGGGCGCGCCGGTGTTGGGCTCGTCGTCCAACCGACCGGGCTCCGCAGGGGTCCCGCCCTTCTCCCCCTGATAGGTGATGGCGTAGGTGGAAAACTTGCCGACCGTCAGGGTGAGGGTGCTCCCGTCGGCGCTCAGGGCGATCCCCTCCCCCTCGCTGTTGGCCGTCTCGGTGAGGACGTCCACCTTCCCCTGGTGGGAGCGGTAGACCGCGTAACCGGTCTTCCCCTGCAGCGGCGCAGGCAGCTGGATGGAAATCTGGATGGGCCGATCCAACTGCGCCACCGGGCCGGATTCGCCAGCCACCAACCGGCCCGCCGCATCCTTGACCTCCTTGTCGACGGTCAGTTCCAGGGCCAACCCCACGGCGTGCCCGTCGCCCTCGGCGCGGGTGAGGATGTCGCCGTAGTCGGCAGCCTCCTTCCCCTCTCTCACCGTCAGGGTCACCGAGGTGGCGTTCCCCTCGGTGGGGCTGGCCAGTGCGGCCGCCGCGCCCTTTAGTCCCTGTACCGAGATGGCGTCGGCGGCCACCTCACCGCTCTCGACGGCAACGCCCGCCTCCACGGTGGAGCCGACGACCGCGCTCAGGGTGAAGACGGGGATCTGCAAGCTGTCTTTGATGACGTAGTCCACCCGGTAGGCTGTCCCCGGCTTAGGGGCCTCGGGCAGGGAGAAGGTCTCCTCCTCCCTGTGGACCGTGCCGGCGGCAAAGGAGACGCTGGGCTCGCTCTTGCTGGCCACCTGGCGCACCTGGTTGCCCTCGCTGTCCAGCTCCTTGACGGCGTACTCCACCCCAAAGGTCCCCCCGCTGACCGAGGTGACCGTGACCGAGGTGACGATCTCCTGCCCGTTGAGGGTGGCGGTGACGGTGGAGCTGCCCCTGTCGAACTGGCCGCCCGCGCTGCCGCCGTTGACGACCAGGGTGATGGTGCGCACAAAGACGATCCAGCCGCTGTTGGTCTTGACGGCGATGCTGTTTTCCTGCCCGTCGCACAGGGACTTCAGGGCGTCGCCGGTCACCTCGAGGACGCTGGTGTTCCACTCCTCGTCCATCCCGGTGAGGATGCCCACCGAGTGCCCGTTGAGAAAGACCTCGTCGATCTCGTCTGGGGCGTCCACGTCGTAGGCGTAGATGACCAGTTGGGCCGAGGTGACCCCCTGTTTGGGGTCTGCAAACTTGACCGGGTCAAAGGGGCTATCCTCGGTGTTGGTCAGGTCGGCCCCGCCGCCGCTGCCGGTCTCGCCGCTGGCAAAGACCTCGATGTTCTCGCCCGCCGGTCCCGCCGCCAGGGCCGCAGTGACCGGGAAGGCCAGCAGGGCCGCCAGAAGAAGGCTGACCAGCCGTTTTGCCGGGTGTTTTTTCATGTTGCCGCAATCCTTTCTCTTCTCCCAAATGTTCGGGTTTTCTTTTTTCATCATATCAGCGGCAAATGGGGAAAACAATCGGCGAATCCCCTCTTGTGAAACCTTGTCAAATGGCTCTCAACCCGCATCTGTGCCGTTTGGTCACAACTTCTTTTCCGCATTTTTATTTCGTGACTTTTTAAAGGGAAGCCATAAAAAAGAGCCCCCCGCCCAAGCGGGGGACCCTCCTTTAAACACCCTGTTTTTCTACCCCTCTTTCACCAGACAGAGGGGGTGACCCGCGGGGTCGAGAACGGTGGTGAACACCTCGCCGCCAAACTGGGCGTCGGCCTTTCTGCCGCCCAACGCCTCGGCCTTGGCGACGGCCTCCGCCACGTCGGGCACCAAAAAGTCAAAGTGGACCTGCTTTTGCTGGCGGCCTTCCTCCTCCGGCCAGACGGGGGAGACGTAGTCCTCCTCCTGCACAAAGAGAAGGGTGACCCCGGCGGCGCTGGTGAGGGTGGGGTGACCGAACATCTCCCCCCGCTTCCAGCCGAGAAGGCCCTCGTAAAAGGCGCAGAGTTGCCCCTCGTCGGTGCAGTCGACCACGATGTCGGCAAGGCGAATTTCAGCGGACATAACAATTCCTCCTTTTTCCAGAAACAGGTTTTATTCCCTGTCTCCAGTGTAGCACAAAGCCGCAGGGGGTGGCAAGGGCATTCGGCCGCCGTCCCCGCGGGCCGACCCCACCAGGCGGAAGTCCAGCTCCCCTCCCCGCGCAGGGCAGCCCCGTCACTCAAAAGTCCGCCCCCTGTTCCCCCCGCAGCACGAACTCACACCAGAAAGGCAGCCGACCTTCCCGCCGCAGGTCGTCCCCTGGCAGGGACGTCACCCCCCAACGCCGCCCCTCCTACACCCAGACAGACCTCCGGGCAAAAAGGCGCGCAGCCCCCCGCAACCGCCCCGGCCGGAACATTTCCCCTTTTTCCCCGCCCCGCCCGGGAGGCCCCTCCTCCTCTTCCGCCCGCACAGAGGCAACCGGCAACCCCCCCAC
>NZ_WWVY01000023.1:4131-17959 GCF_009876955.1 Bittarella massiliensis (ex Durand et al. 2017)
AACACCCCCTCGCTCCCGTCCGGGAGACCTTCCCCACTGCCCCCTTGCCCCCTCGCCCCTCCGCCAGGCGAAACCGGCGCCGGGCAGCACCCCTTATCAAAAGCAAAAAAGGGAAGGCGTCGCCTTCCCTTTTCCACCTGTATCCGCCCCTCAAACAGCGGCGGCGGACGGCCCCTCCCCCGGGGCCGAGCCAAACGACTACCCTTCCTCCCCCCAGGCCTCGCCCAGCAGCCGCACCCCCTCGCAGATCTCCCCCTCCGAGAGGCCGGCAAACCCCAAAAGCACCGTGTCCCCGCCGTAGCGCGCCCGCTCCATCCAGTAGCGGGAGACCGGGTAGACCCGCACCTGCCGGGCCAGGGCGCGGCGGATGAGCGCCTCCTCTCCCCACCCCTCCAGCGACTGCACCAGCAGGTGCAGCCCCGCATTCTCCCCCTGCACGGCAAAGCGCCCGCCCAGCTCCTCCTTCAGGCAGCGCACCAGCAGGTCGTGCTTCTTGCGGTTGGCGGTGCAGACCCGGCGGAGGTGCGCCTCCCACCTCTCCGAGCCCAAAAACCGCTCCAACACCTTCTGCTCCAGTATCGAGACCGAGGCCGGGTACTCGGCGAACTCGCGGTCGTACACCTCGGTCAGCAGGGGCGGCAGCACCATGTAGCTGACCCGCAGCCCCGGCGAGAGGATCTTGGAGAGGGTGCCCATGTAGACCACGTTGTCCCCGGGGCTGAGGCTGGCGATGGAGGGGATGGGCCGGCCGTGGTAGCGAAACTCGCTGTCGTAGTCGTCCTCGATGACGATCCCGCCGGTCTGCCGGGCCCAGTTGAGCAGTTGATGCCGCTTTTGGATGGAGAGCACCGCCCCCCCGGGGAACTGGTGGGAGGGGGTGGTGTAAACCGCCCCCGCGCCGCTGCCCGCCAGGGCGTCGACGCAGAGGCCGTCCTCCTCCACCGGGATGGGCAGCAGCCCGAGGCCGCACTTGGCAAACACCTCTTTGGCGTTGGGGTAGCCCGGGTCCTCCATCGCCACCCGCCCCCACCGGGGCCGCAGCATCTGCCCCAACAGGCTCAGGGCGTAGGTGGTCCCGGCGCAGATGAGCACCTGTTCGGGCGCGCAGACCACCCCCCGGGAGCGGCGGAGATAGCGGGCCACCTCCCGGCGCAGGCCGTAGGCCCCCTTGCCGCTGCTGTACCCCACCAGCTCCTCCGGCCGCAACTCGTCCAGGGCTTGGGCCGTCCATCTCCGCCAAAGCCCCAGGGGGAAATCGCGGGGATCCAACTGCCCGTACTGAAAGTCGATGCGCACCCGCTCGCCCAGGGGCGGGGGCGGCGCTTCCCGCCTCTCGGCGGGGGCCGGGGGCGGGCAGGGCCCCAGCTCCACCAGCGGCTGCACCTCGTACCCGCTCCCCTGGCGGCTGCTCACATACCCCTCCACCACCAGCTGGGCATAGGCGTTCTCCACCGTGTTCCGCCCCACCGCCAGGGTGGCGGCCAGGGCCCGGGTGGAGGGCAGCCGCTCCCCCGGGCGCAGCTGTCCGGCGGCAATCATCTCCTTGATCTGGCGGTAAATTTGTACGTACAGGGGGTCGCCGTCCCTCTCTTCAAGCAGGATGAACACCCGACATCGCCTCCAACTGGCTCCTATAAATTCTCTCAAATTGGCTCTTTCTAACAAGCCAATTATATCCTATACTGGTGCCAGAAGGCAAATCACACCGCAATCGAATGAGGAGGACTGCAACATGCTGGACAAAAAACTGCTCGACATTCTCGCCCACGAAGGGGTGGTGGCCATCGTCTCCTGCTGCGAGAACGAACCCCACGTGGTCAACACCTGGCACAGCTATGTCAACATCACCGAGGACGACCGCCTGCTCATCCCCGCCGGGGGGATGACCAGCATCGAAAAGGACACGTCCGCCAACAACAAGGTGCTGCTGGCCTTGGGCAGCAACCAGGTGGAGGGCAGCGGCGGCTCCATGGGCGCCGGCTTCCGCCTCGAGGGGACCGCCCGCTTCCTCACCTCCGGCCCCGACTTTGAGAAGATGGTCACCCAGTTCCCCTGGCTCAGCCGGGTGCTGGAAGTCACCATCACCTCCCTCAAGGAGACCATGTAGCCCCCACACCCCAAAACGAACCGCCGGCAGCGCTTTGCTGAGTGTGTATAAGGCAGTATCCGAAAAACACACAGAAACCGGCATTGCAGGAAGGAAACAAGAGTACGAATCAAAAGGTTCGTACTCTTTTTCTGTATATGCTATTAAAACTGCAATCGGCACATTGGTCTTTCCTGAGAATCTTCTGTAGAATGAAAGTACCAAAAAACACAGGAGGTTTTTACGATGAAAAACATTTATGAAGAAGCAGGCGGCACATATACCCGTCAAGGCGATTATGAACTACCCAATCTGAAAGTACCGCCCGAAAAAGAAATTGAAATCGGAGTTTGGGGACAGCGATACCGGCAGTATTTGAAGCAGCACCACTGGATTCGGTATTACAATCTGCTGACTTCCGGAACGCTGAACGAACATCTGGCAGCGGTAGATCAACAGGCGGAGCGGCTGTTTCAATCGCTTGTATCCGCACTTTCTAAGCAGGAAAATGTCACGGAAAAGCTGAAAGCCAATCGTCCTATGGAGTGGGTGCAAAAGACGAACAACATCCGAAACCGAGCCTCTGAAATCGTCAACAGCGAGTTGATTTACATATGAAAGAACAGAAATTTCATCTTTATCTTTCGGAAGTTGAGCGAAGATTTCTTGTCCAAAATCTCCTTTGGGTTCAGAGCAAGCTGCGGCAGGAAGGGCGCTATACCGACGCTGTAGATAATTTGATTATAAAGCTTTCAAAAGCAAAGTCGAAGAAAATCAGGGTAACATAGAACGAACCGGAGAAAGCATTGCTGCCTTCTCCGGTTTTTCTGTATCATCTTAGCGAGCAGACTGTTTGTATCCCCATATGGCTACAAACAGTGATTCTCGTTAGGGCGCTGCCCTAAGACCCGATTGATTTTATATGCTTTTAACCGGCGTACTTCTTAAAGTTTTCCGCCTGCTCCAGCACTTCCTTATAGACGTCATCCAGCGTTACCGGCGGATAGCCGTATTCGTCCAGCAGCAAAATCAAATCCACCTGCAAATTTGCTTTGATGTCATCACGGGTAGACCAATCGGTATAGCGGGACTTATCGTCAACAATGACTTTGATTTTCTTTGAAAGCTCAAGCATTTTTTCATCCGGATATTCATTATCGAATTCATATTTCTTTGCAACGGCTTTCAAAATATCATAAAAGGCTTTTTCCTCGTAGTCTATCCCTAATTTTTTGAAGGAGTCCTTCTCTGTTTTCAGCTCTGCAAGCAGATCGGCAAGCTTCCCGGCAATATCGTCAAGCACCTCATTGGCATAGGATTCATCTCTGCGGCGGTTATTGTATTCGTCAACCACCCGCTTTAATCTGTCCGCAAACTCTACACCCATGATTTTGTTGACCTTCTTGAATTCGTCGATTGCCTGTGAAAGTAGTTTTTGCAAGATTTTGATTTTGGTGTTCGGCAACTGGATAGCATTTATCTTGTCCATGTACTCATCGCTGAAAATGTCAACAGAGATATGTTTTCCGGTTTCAAACAATTCCTCGATGCCGTCCGACTGGATAGCGCCCTCCAGCATTTCACGCACACGGGCGTTCATCTGTGAAATATCCGGGGCGTCTCCCTTGGTCAGCTTGAAAAGGATAGAGCGGACAGCGCAGTAAAAATGGATATAATCTTTTTCTTCGTCCGAAATCTTTTCGCTGGAGCTGCAAAGATTGAAAGCCTGCTTCATCCGCTTGACCGCTGCCATAAAACGTGTTTCCAGTTCCTCCGACAGCTGTACATATTCGACCGCCCGATTGAGGCAGGCAAGCTGTTCCGTCGGAGAGCCCTCAAAGAAATCCCTGCTGTTAAAACTGTGGAACATCTGCGCCAGCACTTCTAATTGGTCTTTGACAATGGTAACCGCCTGCTCCACACCTTCAAACTCATCACATTCAAAATTCGTGTATTTCTTTAAAGCAAGGTTCATATTCTTTTTGATGCCAATATAGTCCACAATCAAGCCCTTGTCTTTGCCTTCGCAGACACGGTTGACACGGGAGATCGTCTGAATCAGAGTATGCTGCTGAATCGGTTTATCTATGTAGATGGTATCCAGCTCCGGAACATCAAATCCGGTCAGCCACATATCGACAACAATGGCGATTTTGAAATTGGATTTCGGATTTTTGAACTGCCGGTCAAATTCCTTACGATCATCCTTTGTTCCAAGCATTTCATAAAGAGCAGGCTCATCATCTTTGTTGCGAGTCATCACCAGCTTGATTTTCTCAATAGGCTTCAGTTCCTTTTTCTCTTTATCGGTAAGCGCTGTTTCATCTTCACTGATTTTCTTTTCCGACCACTGGGGACGCATCTCTACAATGATTTTATAAAGGTCATAAGCGATGTTGCGGTTCATGCAGACAAACATTGCCTTTCCAGCAACCGTAGCGCCCTCTGCCACACGGGTTTCGTAATGGTGAATAAAGTCCTTGGCAACTGCACGCAGCCTGTCCGGATCGCCGATAATTGCTTCCATTTGGGCAACAGCTTTCTGGCTTTCCTCAATTTGATGCTCGTTAGCGCCCTGCGCCTCGCACTGATCGTAATACTGTTCGATTTCTTTGACTTTTGCATTGTCCAGCGTCACCCTCGCCGCACGCCCATCGTAAACAAGATTGACGGTAATGCCGTCACGCACCGATTCGGTCATGGTGTAGAAATCTACCACAGGACCGAATACTTCAATCGTCCCGTCCACCGGCGTTCCGGTAAAGCCGACATAGGTAGCATTCGGCAGGGAATCATGCAGATACTTGGCAAAGCCATATTTACGCTCCACACCCGTTTCGGTCACTTTGACCTTTTGGTCAAGGTTGATCTGGCTCCGGTGCGCCTCATCAGAAATACAAATGACATTGGTTCTATCGGTAAGAAGCTGCAAATCCTCCGTAAATTTCTGAATAGTCGTTAAATACACGCCGCCGCTTTCCCGTCCCTGCAATTCTTCCCGCAGCTTCTCACGGGATTCAATGCTGATCACCGTTTCGTCTCCAATGTATTTTTTGGAGCCCACAAACTGGCGGGAAAGCTGGTCATCCAAATCGGTGCGGTCGGTGATAATTAAAATGGTCGGACTGTGGAACAGTTTGCTTTTCATCAGCATACGGGTCAGAAACAGCATAGTATAGCTCTTGCCGCAGCCGGTAGCGCCGAAATAGGTGCCGCCCTTTCCATCACCGTCAGGACGCATATGCAGCTTGATATTCTCAAACAGCTTGGTAGCGGCGAAAAATTGCGGATAACGGCAGACAATTTTCAGCTCTTTATCCGAGTTGTCGGGGAAATAGATAAAATCCTTAATAACCGCAAGCAGCCGGTCTTTGCGAAACAGCCCTTTTATCATGGTGACAAGGGAGTTGATACCGTCCAGCTCCTTGTCTTCAGATTCAACTTTCCGCCACGCATAGAAATAGTCGTAGGGACTGAAAAGAGAACCGTATTTGTTGTTCGCCCCGTCGCTGATGACTACAAATGCATTGTATTTAAGCAGTTCCGGAATATCTCTGCGGTAGCGAACGGTAAGCTGCTTGTAAGCGTCCATAATCGTTGTGTTTTCTTTGACGGCGCTCTTAAATTCCAGCACCACCACGGGAATGCCATTGACAAACACAATGCCGTCGGGAATGCGGAGCTGACCACCCACGCCCTCGATTTCAAATTGGTTGACCGCCTTGAAGATGTTGTTTTCGGGATTGTCATAGTCGATGAGCTCAATATATAAATCCTTCTGTGTCCTGTCCTCACGGTTAAGGATAAAACCGTCGCACAGCAGTTTATGTATCGCCTTGTTCGCTTCGTACACCGTGCCGGAGATGTTGCGAAGGCGCAAAAGGATACCTTCCACTTCGCCGGGAGTGATACCGTCCTTGGCGTAGCGGTTATATAAATACTGCCGCAGGTCATCGGCAAGCAGGACTTCTGTGCGCTCCCGATGGATCTGCTCTCCTGCGAGATAGGTATATCCTTCATCCTTGAACAGCTCCATGATGGATAACTCCAAGGCGTGTTCGTTAAAGTTTGCCATTGTGGTCACTCCTTCGCATGTGAATTATTCAAGTTACAGTTTTATTTGTTTTTTAAGTTTTTCCATTACATGATTCTTAGATACCTGTAAATATGCCATTTTGATATTTGCATAAGCATGAAGTAATTTTTCTCTATAAGCTGTTTCATTAACTCCTTTTTGAGCCATTTCTAATGTCGCCTTGAACTGTTCGGAATAATTTCGCATATTATTTAAAAGAATTTGGTACTGATACATTTTAAAGAGTAACTGTTCATAATCAGAAATAAAACAACTGATAGTTTTTGCCGATCTTCCTTTGAAAATAAGCTCTGCTTCCGCCGAAAGCATTTTCAGTTCTTCACGCTTTACCAGAAATTTCTTGTGTTCCGGATTTTCTAACGGTTTTTTAATCGCTTCGCTTGCTTCTTCCAAATAAGTGTTATTAGTAAGCCATAAAAACTCCAAATCCACTGCAAATAGCGGTTCGTCTTTTCGCTCAGCCTCAAGTAATTTCTGATTTTCTTTATATAATTGCATCAATCCATCAATTTTAAGATAACATTCCAATCGTCTTTCAAAAAGACTTTGTTTATTACTTAAACGAATCTGCATCAAAGTTAGTACAAGGGCAATAACTGCAGTTAATCCGGTTATTAATGACAACCAAAAATTCCAGTCTTTAAATAGTTCTAATATATTTTCATTAATGTTCAATACTCTAATCACCTACTTTTTAGAAATTTTACACTGATAAATTTCTAATGATACTTTTTGCTTTTCCGATAAAGTGGCAGTAGCTTTTTCCTTCTGTATCTGTTGCATACATATAAACTTTAGCATTAGGTATTTTAGCGAATGCTAAAATCAAATCAGAGGTATTATAATTTGCTTCATTAAGCTCTGTAGGGTGAATAATACCTTTCCCGCCAATATCTTCATTAATTCCAACCATCTTTTGTTTTTTACCAAAAAACATCTTATCTTTTACCGCTAACCCTAAAAAAGAAATATTGATGTCTCTAGAGCCGATATTTACAGCAGTTATAGACATTCCTACCGTCTGACTGTTTACTTTAGAAGTAATTGGATGCTGACTAAATAATATGTTGTAAGACGACCCAAGTTTCAATCCTTTTTTATACGGCATACGAGCAGTTTTTATTGATACAATAATTGCAACCGCACTTAAAATCAAACTTAAAATAGCTAAAATTGCCATAACAAAGCCATCATTGTTATTGCACCAATTAATGATTTCACTCATAAACATGTTCTCCTAAAAATGATAATTTAGCGGCTTGATAACTGAGCTAATACTGTGGATTGCAGTTTTTCAAGTAAGGCAATTTCCTTTGTGTTCAAAGTCATTTGCTCAACGATTGCGGCAAGATTTAGCTTTTCGATGAACTCAGACGGAGGAACTACAATCTTTATGTTGTCAATGAAGTTTTTACTAAGGTTATCCTGTGCTCCACCATTGGAAAGTCTGCTTATCGTCGCTTGACTTTGAATAAGTGAGAAGTACAAGTATGCCGCTTCAGCTTTTGAGCGACATATCATACCACAAATTGCTTGATTGGTAGTTGCCTCGATTGCGAGATACCCAACTTCGCCTGCGGTAACACCATACATTGCCATTAAAACGGTGTCTTTGGGAAGCAGTTTTGTGGAACTCTCACTTAACCCCAACGGAGTAATATATTCTTCTGTCTGCAAAGTGATATTGTTATGTACCTCGCCAGATTTGACCCAAGAAATCGTTCCGTTTTCCCAATATTTATTATTGGTGCGGGAAGGAGTCGAACCGGATTTTGTTTCAGCACAAAACTCGGACACGGTTTGAACCTTAAAATCCTCTGGGAATGTCAATCTATCCATTTCTGCCTCGGTCAAATTTATCAATGCACCTCTGCCGATGTTCTTCTGGATAGAAGTAGTTCCAACCGCTACTAAATTATCATTTATCCGTTTCTTCAAAGCGATTCTGTCGGTGATTGCCTTGTAGGCTTTGACGATACTTCTCTGCTCCTCGATAGAAGGAACAGGAAGTTCAACATTACACACCTCGTCCCAGTCAAAAATTTCCCGCACACTACCGTGGGATTTATAGCGTGCATAACGGTCAAACTCCGGTCTGCTGAACCAGAGCATGAGATATTCAGAATCAAGTTCTTCTTTTTTTATCACTTCAAAAACAGTATACGAGCTGGAAATAATGCAATCATCACTATCTAAATAAGCGATAGATACCTTTTCGCCATTTCGGGAAGTAACCGGACCATAGGCAAATTGCCCTGTTCTGACAATTTTATAATTTGATAAATCCGTCCCGACAATATTAGCAATCGAGGGAATAAACCGTTTTTCTATACTAACACCAAGCAGTCTTGTAATGGCAAGGTCTTTATTCCTGTTATCAACTATTTGGATATACGGTCCGAGTTTTTTATAATTCGATTTCATAGCCCAACTCCTTAAACACGGCCAGCAAATCCGCCTTTGACTTTTCTTCCTGCACAAGCAGTTCTTTCAGTTCGCTTTGCAAAGTTTTCATCTTCGCATCAAAGTCGATATTCTCATCACGGTTGACAAATTCAATATACCGGCTGGGCACAAGGGTAAAGCCTTTTTCTGCGACTTCCTCAAAAGAAGCGGAATAGCAAAATTCCGGAATATTCTCGTAGGTTTCCTCATATCCCTCCTGCTGCCAGTTGTGATAGACCGAAGTAACCTTCGCCCGATCTTCCTCCGTCAGCTCAATATATTTTTTCTCGTAGGGGCTGCCCATCTGCCGCAAATCCATAAAGAGAATTTCCCGCTCTCTGTTGCGGTAACGCTTGAGCTGCCCGTTCTGCTCTATAACACGGGCTTTTTTATTTTTGTTCAGTATCCAAAGCGTGACGCTGATGTCGGTGGTATAAAACAAGTTTCTCGGTAAGATGATAATTGCTTCCACCAGATTGTTTTCAATCAGCTGCTTTCTGATTTTCAGCTCCGTTCCGTCGTCGGACAGTGCGCCGTTTGCAAGCAGAAAGCCGGCGACGCCGTTCTGCGAAAGCTTGGAAACGATATTTAAAATCCAACCATAGTTTGCGTTGCTGGTAGGCGGCACTTCATAGCCGTCCCATCTGGGATCGTCGATCAATTCGTTTTCCGCTCTCCACGCTTTTTGATTAAAGGGCGGGTTTGCCATAATGTAATCGGCTTTCAGATCCTTGTGCTGGTCGTTGGTAAAGGTATTCGCCGCCGTCTCGCCAAGATTTGCGGAAATGCCACGGATAGCAAGGTTCATCTTACATAGTTTATAGGTGGTATTTGTATATTCCTGCCCATAAATGGAAACCTGCTTTTTGTTGCCGTGGTGCGCTTCCACAAACTTCATGGACTGCACGAACATACCGCCCGAACCGCAGCAGGGATCGTACAGGATTCCATCATAAGGCTCCAGCATTTCGGCAATCAAATTAACAATACATTTTGGCGTGTAGAATTCGCCCTTGCCTTTGCCTTCGGCAAGCGCAAATTTGCTGAGGAAATACTCATAGATGCGCCCGATGATGTCATTCTCTTTATCATCGGTATTGATGCGGTTGATTTCGTCCAGTAGGGAAGCCAGCTTTGCCGTGTCAAGCTGCAAGCGGGAATAATAGTTATCCGGCAGAGCGCCCTTCAGCGCCGGATTTGATTTTTCAATGGTGTATAGCGCCGTGTCGATTTTCAGGGCGATGTCGTCCTGCTTGGCGTTTTCCATAATGTATGACCAGCGGCTTTCCTCAGGCAGATAGAAAACATTGTCTTTTGTGTAGAACGCCACCGTGTCCACAAATTTTTCGCCGTACTGCTTTGCAATCATTTCCCTCTGAGCGTCAAATTTATCACCGGCGAATTTCAGGAAAAACAGGCTCAGGACAACATGCTTATACTCCGCAGGCTCTACTGAGCCACGCAGCTTGTCCGCACTTTTCCAAAGCGCTTCCTCCATAGATACTTCTTTTTTCGGTTTCGCTGTCCGTGCCATTGTTATTCCTCCGTTATCTTATCCGTATGATCCGGAATGATCTCCATGATATCATCCATCGTACAACCAAGCGCAATGCAGATTTTTGCCAGCACCTCAGTAGTAACATTGTCACCACGGTTCAATTTTCCAATGGTGTAATGGCTGATTCCCGCCGCCTGTTCCAGATCTTTTTTCTTCATGTCTTTATCTATCAGTAGTTTCCATAACTTTTTATAGCTGATTGCCATAGCATATAACCTCCCGACAAACGGCAAAATCCATAATGTGATGCTTTATTATAACACTTTTTGACGAATTATTCAACCAATATGTATGCGTTCGCTGTATTTAAGAAGGCTAATTATATTTTTTGTATCGAAAGTGTGCCCGCCTATATTGGCGGGCAAATTTTTTTGCCTTTTTTCTGAAAAACAGGGTGCGTTTTGACCTCTCAATTCCAAATAAGTGAAGGGATAAAAATTTTTTGAGATTCAGGGTGTGCATTTGGCTGTTCTCAGTGGGAATAAGTGAAGGGGCTTTTTCGGAGCAAGCAAAATAAAGCGCCCGCAATCGAAAAGATATTTTCTTATTTTTCTGTGAAATAGGGTGTCATTTGGCTTTGCAATTCCAAATAAGTGAGAGGGATTTTTGCCGAATAATAATTTTTCTTAGAAAACCCCAAAAATGGGTGTGCATTTCGGCACCCTTTGTCCAAATGAGTGAAGGGGTCTTTTTAATTCGCAAATATTTTTCCGTTTAGGGTTGGAATTTGAGTTCACCCAGTGGGAATAAGTGAAAGGCCTTTTCATTGTACCTTGAAAACTGAATAACGATCCGAATGGGATATGACTTTGCCATGACCTTGCAGGAGCGAACAAAGTGACGCTGCGGTGAGACTCCGGGGCAGGAACGGCATTCGGAGAAAACAGCAGGCTCTGTAAATCAATGGATCATCAAATCGTGAGGAGGTGAAAAACATGGTCATAAAAATCACGCCAAAGCAGTCAAAGCGGATCAACGCTCTTGTCAGAAAGCTCTGCTGCAACTATGTAGGCGGCAACTGCCTGCTGCTGGACGACGGCGAGGAGCACGCTTGTGTGCAGTGCATCAGCCGGTACGGAATCTACTGCAACTATTTCAAAAACGCAGTCCTTCCCGCAGACAGGGAGCTGTTTGCCGAGATCATGCAGCCAAGCCGTCAAAAGAGATGCCAAATCTGCAAGTCGTACTTCGTACCAAAGGCAAAGAACCAGCGCTACTGCCCGGACTGCGCCGCCATTCAAAAGCGGAAGAAAGCCGCCGAGCGCCAGCGCAGGAAACGGGCGGCACTTCCCCAATCAGGTTTCAGGACGGAGTCCTGACGAGTGATACTGTTTTGCGACGGTAGGAGTACAAACAGTCTGCTCGCTCCGATAGGGCGGGGATTTAAGAAAGGAATATTCTGCTGCTTAAAGCAAGCAGAAAAACGGTATAGGTGTCACGCTTTTGGAATCCGTAAAGCCGCAGAAATCAAGGCTTTTCTTAAGCGAAAACGCCATAAGGAATACCGTAATACCCGAACATACAAAATCACGGTTTGAAACCGTGACAGAAAGAAGGTGATGATCTGAATCCATACTTTAAACTATCCGAAGCGGAAAGCTATGTCTTTTACAAAGTCCCCAAGGCTTTGTTCACAGAGGAAAAATACAAGCCGGTTTCCACCGACGCTAAAATGCTCTACGGCCTGCTGCTCGACCGGATGCACCTTTCCGCCAAAAACGGCTGGACGGACAAGCGTGGACGCATATACCAGTTCTTTACTGTCAAAGAGGCTCAGGAAAAACTGCGCTTCGGGCACGAAAAGATATGCAGATTGTTCTCGGAATTAGAGCAGGCAGACCTGATTGTCCGCAAGCGGCAGGGACAGGGCAAACCGAACATCATCTACTTAAAAAAGTTCTGACTTCCGGTTTTCGTACTTCTAAAGTTCCGAAGATCAGAAGCTATTAAGACGAATAGAGTAAGAATGCTTACTACCCGAAAAAAGAAAAACAACGGAGGTTTCACAATATATGAAAGAAAAAGAAACGATTGAATATCTGGATTTCAAACATCTGGTTCCCTTTCGGAATCACCCGTTCAAGCTGCGGAACGGAGAGGAAAAGGAACAGCTTTTAAAGAGCATAAAGGCACAAGGTACAATCGAGCCGCTGATCGTCCGTCCTCTTTCGGAAAGTGAATACGAGGTCATATCAGGACACAGAAGAATGGAGATTTGCAGGGAGCTTGGAATAGAAAAACTGCCTGTTATCGTCCGAAATCTGACCGACGAGCAGGCGGTTTCCATGATGGTAGACGCAAACCTGCACCGGGAAAACATATTGCCAAGTGAGCGTGCATTCGCCTACAAAATGAAATGGGAAGCAATCCGGAAACAAGGTCAGCGTACCGATTTAACTTCGTCGCAGCCTGCGACAAAGTATCGAAGCGATGAAAGAATCGCAAATGAATTTGGTATCGGCAAGGATACTTTGCACCGGTATATCCGTTTAACTTACTTAATTCCTGAACTGCTTGAGATGGTGGATGAGGGCAGAATCGCCCTCACGCCTGCGGTGGAATTGTCGTACTTGACGGAACAGGAACAGCATTTGCTTCTGAACGAAATCGAATATGCGGACGCTACACCTTCCCTTTCACAGGCGCAGAGGCTCCGTGGCTTTTCCCGTCAGGGCAGGCTTAATTCTGATGTTATCTTTGCCGTAATGAGCGAGGAGAAAGCCAATCAGAAGGAACAGATCCGCTTTCCCAAAGAGGAACTGCAAAAGTATTTTCCCAAAAGCTATACGGGCAAGGATATGCAGAATACCATTCTGAAACTGCTGGAAAAATGGCAGCGGCAGAGAGAACGAAACGCAAGGGAGGAACGGTAAATGGACGATAAAATAATTCCTTTGGGAAGTTTCGTTCCCTACTTTTATTCGCCAGACAACGATTCCTTTTCCATGCAGATCGGCGGCACGGTTTATGAGGTGACCACCCATTTTGATACAGAGGGCAGAGAAACCGTCCTAAAGCAGTTCCGTGATTTGCTTCTGGAGCTGCAAAATATTTAACCCTGCACATTCGACAATGCGGGCACTGCACGGTATACTGGCATTACCCTGCAATGCCCGGTTGTCAGAAAGGAGACTGAAGAATCAATGACAACGCAAAACAAAAACGGGCAGGAAAAAGAAAAGATCACCGCCCTTTACTGCCGTTTATCGGTGGACGATGACAAAAAGGATATGGAGTCGAACTCCATTACCAATCAAAAACAGATTTTACTGGACTACGCTAAAAAACATGGGTATTTGCACCCGGTTTTCTTTGTGGACGATGGGATTTCCGGGACGACTTTTCAAAGACCGGATTTTCAGCGGATGCAGAGAATGGCGGAAAAAGGAGAGGTCGGGACGATCATCGTAAAGGATGTTTCCCGCTTCGGCCGTGAGCAGGTCGAGATGGGCAGGCTGACGCAGGTAGTCTATCCGTCCCTTGGCATTACCTTTATCGCCATACAGGAAAACATCAATTCCACGACCGGAGAAGGAATGGAAATGCTGCCCTTTTACAGTATCTTCAACGAGTGGTATGCGGCGCAGACCAGCAAGAAAATCCGTGCGGTCAATGAGCTGAAAGCCTCTCAGGGCAGGCGGGT
>NZ_WWVY01000007.1:0-160115 GCF_009876955.1 Bittarella massiliensis (ex Durand et al. 2017)
AAAGATACGATGGAACGGGCAAAGCTGAAAAGCGAACTGGACAATTTACAGCGGCTGGTTGACCGTATCCCGCCGGAAGTGCTGGCGGAGCTGAAACGGCAGCAGCGAACAAGAGGGAGGTAAACGCTATGAACAGAAATTCAAGCTGCATGATGAAAAATAATCATACGGAGGACACTGGATGGTAAAAAGCGAAAGCGACATTATTGATACAATACACACCGGGCAGGTCATTACTGACGAGAACGGCACACAGTATTTTGTATGTGGGAAAAACCGTATCAAAATCTCCGAACATTTTGCCGCTGGCGGTCGTCCGATTGGCGATCTGATTGTGGATGTCGTCCGGCACACGGCGGCAAGGGCAGCTTCTTCGTGACCCATCGTTGATACACGCCCACGCTTATGATATAATTGCCATAGAGCAAAAGTATTGTAAGCGTGGGTTGTTTCTTTAGAAGGAGGATTTTTACGGTGAAACAACCTTACAATACTACCATTTACAACACGGCTCTTTATATGCGGTTAAGCCGTGACGATGAAAGCTATGGTGACAGCGTAAGCATTGAAACGCAGCGGACAATCCTGCAACAGTACGCAAGGGAGCAGGGGCTTCATGTGGTCGGGGAATATGTGGACGATGGGTGGAGTGGGACAAACTTCGAGCGTCCGAGTTTCCAGCGCATGATGGACGATGTGGAAGCCGGAAAAGTAAACTGCATTGTCACCAAAGACCTGTCCCGTTTCGGGCGGGAGCATGTGATGATGGACTACTATCTGGAATTTCTGTTCCCGGAAAAACGGGTGCGGTACATCGCCGTTGCGGAGAATGAGGACACAGAAAAGGGACTGTCCGATTTTGTGCCATTCAAAAACCTGTTCAACGAATGGTTCGCAAAGGACACCAGCCGCAAGGTAAAAACTGCTTTCAAGGCAAAGTTTGCCGCCGGACAGCGTATCAGCGCCTATGCTCCCCTCGGGTACAAGAAGCACCCGGAAATCAAGAACAAGCTGATAATCGACGAGGAAACCCGCTGGATCGTGGAGAAGATTTTTGACCTTGCTATTCACGGCAAAGGGGCGGCCAGCATTACAAGGATATTGATTGCGGAAAAAGTACCGACGCCGGGATTTATCAACTTCCAGCGTGACGGGACTTTCGCCAATATCTATGCTGGCGCACCAGAGGAAAAAGGCTACGCATGGACGATAGCGCAGGTCAAAAGCATTATGAAAGATGAAACCTACATCGGCCATACCATCCACTACCGGGAGACCAATATTTCCTTTAAGAACAAGCGGAGGATACGCAAGCCCCAAAGCGAATGGGTGCGGGTGGAGAACACGCAGGAGCCGATTATCAGCGAACAGGTTTTCCGGCAGGTACAGGAGCAGATCGCAAGCCGCCGGAGGGAGCGCAAGAATGGCACGACACAGATTTTTGCGGGGCTGATAAAGTGTGCGGACTGCGGCTGGTCGCTGGCCTACGGGGAGAACAGACAGAACAGCAAGCCCTATGGCTACTACCATTGTAGCAAGAACGGGCAAGGCACACGCCAATGCTCCATGCACTACATCCGCTATGATGTGCTTTACGCCTATGTCCTCTCCCGTCTGCAATACTGGTCGGCGCTGGTACAGCACGATGAAGAACAGCTTTTGAAACGGCTGCTGAACGCCAATGACAAAGGACAGGCCGCCGCAAGAAAAAAACAGGCTGCTGAACTGAAAAAAGCGGAGAAGCGGAAAGCCGAGGTCGATACCCTGTTTGCCCGGATGTATGAGGACTGGGCGGCGGGGCGTATCACAGAATACAACTTCAATATGCTGTCCGGGAAGTACCAAAGCGAACAGGCGGAACTGGAAGAAAAGATTGAACAGCTTCAATCTGCTATTGCCGCTGAAAGCCAGAGTGCCGCAGACGCAGAAAAATGGATTGCCTTGATGAAAGAGTGCGTCAATCCCACGGAACTCACCGCTGAACTCTTGAACACGCTGATTGAAAAAATCCTTGTCCATGAGGCGGTCAAGAACGAGGACGGAAGCCGGGAACAGGAGGTAGAAATCTTCTACCGCTTCATCGGCAAAATTGATTGAATGACACCAATATCTTTAAGTATGTGATACCGGGGTCACCTGCCCCGACATCGTCCTGCTGGCCCCCCTGGCCCGGGCCCTGGGGTCCACGGTGGACCGGCTGCTCTCCTTCACCCCCGGCCTCGCCGACGAGGAGGTGCAGGCCGCCGAGGGGGAGGTGCGCGCCCTCATGCAGACCGAGGGGTTTGCCGCCGGCTGCGCCCGGCTGGAGGAGCTGCTGCACCAGTACCCCAACTGCGACTACCTGAAATTTCGCCTGGCCGGCCTCTTGCAGATGGGGCTGGGGATGACCCCCACCCCAGAGGAGGACGAGGCCCAGGCCCAGGCGGCCCTGCGCCGGGCCGCCGCCCTCCTCGAACAGGTGGAGCAGGGGGGCGACCCCCGGCTGAAGGGCCCCGCCGCCGCGGTGCTGGCGGGTCTCTACCTCTCCGGGGGCGAGTTCGAGCGGGCCGAGCAGCTTCTGGACGGCCTGCCCCGGCAGGAGGTGGACCCCGCCGACCTCTACACCTCCCTCTACCTGGCCAAGGGGGACTTGGAGAGGGCCGAGGCCAGTGCCCAGGGCCGGCTCTACCAGTCCCTGGCCACGGCGGGGCTCGCCCTGGGGCAGCTGCAAAACATCGCCCGCCAGCGGGGGGATGAGCAGCGCCTTCGCCTCTACGCGGCTGACTGCGCGGCCCTGACCGGCCGCTTTGGGGTGGGCGGCGCCTTTGGCGGCTGGGAGGTGGAGGCCGAGTACCTGGCCCGGGAGGGGGCGATCGAGCAGGCGCTGGACGCCTTTGATCGCTATGTGGACGACCTGTCCCGCCTGAACTTCGACTTCTCCCAGAGCCCCCACTTCTCCGCCGCCCCCCTCAAGCGCCCCGACCCCCGCCAGGTGAAGAACAACCGCCTCCTCATCGCCCGGATGCTGGAGGAGGACCACCGCTTTGCCCCCCTGCTGGCGCACCCCCGCTATCAGGCCGCCCTCCGGCGGCTGGCCGAGAGCGCCGACGGCCTGGGAAGAGAAACCGCTCAAAAATCCAGTTGACAAGGGCTGCGCGCCGTGCTAGCATAGAACACATCACAAAGACCGACACAGGCAATGAAGAGAAGAGTACGCTTCGCACAGTCGCCAAAGAGAGCCCCGGACGGTGAAAAGGGGTGCGAAAGGCGGGGCGGAAAATGGTCTCGGAGCTGCGCACCGACCGGGCGGAAAAGCCCCTAGGCTGCGACGGGGGCGCCCGTTACCGCGCCGGGGTATCGACAGGCAAAAGGGGGAAAAGCCCCGCCCGTCCGCACCCGCCGAGGCCCGCTTTTTTCGGGCAAAATCAAGGTGGTACCGCGAAGCTGACAGCTCTCGCCCTTGCAGCGCAGATCATGCGCTCTGGGGCGGGGGCTTTTTTATTGCCCCTCTCCCCCCATCGGCCGGTCTTGTGCCGCGAAGGACAAACAGCGAAAAGGAGGATCCCCCATGAAATTGGAAACCAAGTGCCTGCACGCCGGCTACGCCCCGGAAAACGGCCAGCCCTGCGCCCTGCCCATCTACCAGTCCACCACCTACAAGTACGACTCCACCGACCACGTCGGCGCCCTCTTTGACTTGAGCGCCCCGGGGCACATGTACTCGCGCATCTCCAACCCCACCGTGGCCGCGGTGGAGGAGAAGATCGCCGCCCTGGAAGGGGGGATCGGCGCCCTCTGCACCACCTCCGGCCAGGCGGCCAACCTGCTGGCGGTGCTCAACATCTGCTCGGCCGGGGACAGCCTGGTGGCCGTCCCCACCATCTACGGCGGCACCATCAACCTCTTTGCCGTCACCCTCAAACGGCTGGGGATCGAGTGCATCTTCGTGGACGGGGACGCCAGCCCCGAGGAGATCCGGGCCGCCTTCAAGCCCAACACCCGCCTGGTCTTTGGCGAGACCATCGCCAACCCGGCCATCAGCGTCTTCGACATCGAAAAGTTTGCCCAGGTGGCCCACGAGCAGAGGGTCCCCCTGGTGGTGGACAACACCTTCGCCACCCCCATCCTCTGCCGGCCCTTCGCGTTCGGGGCCGACATCGTCACCCACTCCACCACCAAGTACATGGACGGCCACGCCATCCAGGTGGGCGGGGTGATCGTGGACAGCGGCAAATTCGACTGGCAGAACGGCCGCTTCCCCGAGCTGACCGAGCCGGACGAGTCCTACCACGGGGTCCGCTATGTCCGCGACTTTGGGGCCGCCGCCTACATCACCAAGGCCCGGGTGCAGCTGATGCGGGACTTCGGCTGCTACCCCGGCGCCCAGGCCGCCTTCTACCTGAACCTGGGGCTGGAGACCCTGCCGGTGCGGATGGAGCGCTACTGCAAAAACGCCGAGCAGATGGCCCGCTTCTTCGCCGCCAGCGACAAGGTGGAGTCGGTCAGCTACCCCGCCCTGCCGGGGGACCCCTACCACCAGTTGGCCCAGAAATACCTGCCCGACGGCTGCAGCGGCGTTCTCTCCCTGACCATCAAGGGCGGCAGGGAGGCGGCGGTCCGCTTTATGGACAGCCTGCAGCTGGCCACCAACGAGGTGCATGTGGCCGACATCCGCACCTGCGTCCTCCACCCCGCCAGCGCCACCCACCGCCAGTTGACCGACGCCCAGCTGGTGGCCGCCGGCATCAACCCCGGCCTCATCCGCTTCTCGGTGGGGCTCGAGCACATCGACGACATCATGGACGACGCCCGCCAGGCCCTGGAGAAGGTCTAGTCCTTCTTCTCTCAGAAAATGTTTCCCCTCCCCCTGTATACTGCCGACAGAAAGGCCACTCCTCCGCCCCGCTGCGACACAGTGGGTGGAGAAGCGGCCTTTTTCTGCGGATTTTTAAATACAATTTGTATAATATTTTGTAAATACAACAAATTGTCTCCTTTTTCAGGGCTTTTCCCCTGTGACGGGGGCGGATTTCGCCAACCATAAACAGGGCAACGGCAACCCGGAATCCACTGCCGCACGGGAAGGGGAGCGCCGAGACCCCACCTCCGCTTCGACCGGGACACGGTCGAAGGGCGGCCGCCCCCCCTTCCTTCTTTGGGGTCCTTGCCCCTATCTTGCAGCGCCCATGGCGCTCACTGCCCGGCCGATGGGTCGGTCTCAAAATCTGGTCATTAGTGGAAGGCCCTGCCGGGCCCGGGCGGCCTGTTCCACTCCCCTGCCGGTTTTTCCATCCTGCCGGACGGCGAGCCGGTTTTGACCGACCCTGGAGCACTGCCCCCCTCGGGGAAGGGAGCCCCGGCCAAGGCGGACCGGAAACTCCCCCAGGCCGACTGTCCACAGCGGAAGGCTCCGCCGGGCCCGGGCAGCTGGGCGTCTGCTCTACTCCCCTGCCGGTTTTTCCGTACTGCCGGACAGCGAGCCGGTTTTGACCGCCCCAGGAGCGCCTCCCCCTCGGGGAGGAGTGCCCCGGCCAAATCGGGCCGGAAACTCCTCCAGGTCGACTATCCACAGCGGAAGGTCCTGCTGGGCCCGGGCAACGGTCATCTGCTCCACTCCCCTGCCGGCTTTTCCTTCCTGCTGGACAGCAAGCCAGTTTTGACCGTCCCAGGAGCGCCGCCCCCCTCCGGGAGGAGTGCCCCGACTAAGGCGGGCCGGAAACTCCCCCAGGCCGACTGTCCACAGCGGAAGGTCCTGCCAGGCCCGGGCGACCGGTTATCTGCTCTACTCCCCTGCCGGTTTTTCCATCCTGCTGGACAGCGAGCTGGTTTTGACCGCCCCAGGAGCGCCGCCCCCCTCGGGGAAGGGTGCCCCGGCCAAATCGGGCCGAAAACTCCCCCAGGTCGACTGTCCACAGCGGAAGGTCCTGCCGGGCCCGGGCGACCGGTTATCTGCTCTACTCCCCTGCCGGTTTTTCCATCCTGCCGGACGGCGAGTCGGTCTTGACCGCCCCAGGGACATCACCTTCGTTCAGGCAGACGACAAGTCAAGCCAAAGCAGACCCGGAACTCCCCCAGGCCGACTGTCCACAGCGGAAGGCTCCGCCAGGCCCGGACAGCCGGTCATCTGTTCCACTCCCCTGCCGGTTTTTCCATCCTACCGAACAGCGAGTTGGTTTTGGCCGTCCCAGGGGCATCATCCTCGTTCAAGCAGACGGCAGTCAGGCCAAAGCAGACCCGGAACTCCCCCCAGCCGGTCATCTGCCGCAGAGGACCCTGCCGGATCCGGGCAACCGGCCGCCTGCTCCCCCGCCGGTTTACCCACCCTGCCGGGCGGCGAATCGGTCTCGGCCCGACCTAGAGGCACTACCGCTCGGGCAGGCGACACCCAGGCCAGAGTGACCCTGAACCGCCTTCTCGACCAGTTATCCGCCGCGGCAGACCCTGTTGGCCCCTGCCAGTCGGCCCTCTTCCCCCCTGGCAGGGGGCTGAAAAGGGGGACACCCGTTCTGTTGTCCCTCCCCCCGTCCATCATAGCCGCCGGGCCCCAGAGAGGGGCCGCTGGCAGGGGGCATCCCGCCGCCGCTCCTCTCCCGCGGGCAGGTCAAAAAGCCGCGCCGTCTCTGTAAAGGTGTCTGCCTTTCCTCTATTCGATTGCAAAAAGGGGCCCCTCCCGGCGGGCGGGAAGGGCTCCTCTTTGCTTTTGGGGTGCTGTTTTACTTGGTCGCCAGGGAGGTTTCGGTGGCCATCCGCCGGGCGCCGAAGTAGGTGAGGGCAAAGTAGGCGCCGTAGATGACGAGGACGATGCCCAGGGTCCAGAGGGTGCTGGGCCAGATGTTCTGCACCCCGATGGAGGTGAGGGCGCTCTGCATCACGTAGAAGAAGACCGCCGAGTGCACCAGCGCCAGGGCCAGGGGGATGAAAAAGTAGAGGGCCACCTGGGAGAAAACCGCCCCCCGCAGCATCCCGTCGGCAGTGCCCAGCTTGCGCAGCAGCCGGTAGCGCTGGTTGTTGTCGGCCGCCTCGGAGAGCTGCTGCAGGGCGAGGATGGCGGCGCTGGCCAGCAGGAAGACGATGCCCAGGTAGATGCCGATGTAGAGGAAGGTCACCTTGCTGCCCAGGGCGATCTGGTAGACCAGGGTGGAGGTGGCGCCGTAGATCTTGATGCCGCTCCCCTTCTCGATCTCGTCGCCCACCCGGTTGACAAAGTCGAGGAAGGCCGTTTCCGCCGCCTCCTTGTCGCCGGCGTAAAAGCCGCTGATGGTGGAGCGGTAGGCGGGGATGGCGGCCGCCACCCGGTCGGGGAGGACAAAGATCACGTCCTCCGCCGCGCCGACACCGGTGCTGGTCTCCAGCGCGCCGGTGAGATAGCCGTCCCGGTGGGCGCGCAGGGTCTGCCCGCCCAGGGTCACCGTGCGCTCACTTTTGAGGTAATTTTTCACCGCCTGCTGGGAGTCGTGGGAGAGGGCGATCACCGCGAACTCGCCCTCGGGCAGGTCGAAGGTGGGCTGGCCGGACAGCTCCATCAGGGCGTTGTAGTCGCTCTCGGAGACGGCGTCGACGGTGATGTTGGTCCCCGGCACATCATCCCCCTCGTAGCAGCCGGCCAGCAGGTCGGCCTTGTGGATGCCGGTGTCGTGGTAGGCAAAGGTGACCGAGCCGTCCAGATACCCCTCCAGGTCAAAGCCGTGCTCCCGCAGGATGTCCATCACCGGCCGCTCGCTGTGCTCCTTCGAGCCGTTGTAGAGGCTGACGTCGTAGACGGTGATCTCGGCCAGCTGGTCCTGCATGGACTGGGCCACCCCGATGCCGAAGGAGAGGGCTCCCACCGACAGCAGGAGCATCAGGCAGATGAAGGTCACCGAGAGGTAGGTGGTGTTGATCTTGCTGTTGAGCTGGCGCAGCACAAACATGTTGAGCTTGTTGTAGTAAAGCCGCTTGTTGGACTTGCAGATGCGCAGCAGGAACCCCGAGAGGGACATGAAGAAGAGCAGTGTCCCCACCCCGCCGATGAGCATGATCAGGGGGATCTCGCTTCCCAGCATCCGCATCCCGTTGCGGATGAACATCCAGTAGGCGGTGCCGATGAGGGCCACCGAGAGCAGGAAGAGCACCACCGAATGCCAGAGTTTTTTGGCGCGGAAGGTCTGGTTTTTCTTCTGGGCCGACAGCAGGTCGATGAGCTTTTGCCGGGAGATGGAGACGCTGCCCAGGGCCATGACCACCACAAAGATGATAGCGAAGTAGAGGATGGTCTTCCCCGCCGCTGCCGGGGAGAAGACGAAGTGGAAGGTGTCCAGCTTGACCTCAAACACCTGCGCGGTCAACAGGGAGACCGCCTGGGAGGCGGCCACCCCCAGCCCCAGCCCGCAGGCCAGGGAGAGGGCCCCCACCACCGCCGTCTCCAGCAGGAAGATCAGGTTGACCTTGCCCTTGGGCATCCCCAACAGGGCGTAGACCCCCAGCTCCTTTTTGCGGCGCTTGATGAGGAAGGTGTTGGCGTAGAGGATCAAAAAGCCGAGGACGATGGAGACAAAGACCGAGAGAACGTCCATGATCTGGATCAGCATGACAAAGACCGAGGACTGCACCGGGTTGGTGAGGGCCTGCTGGGCGTCCATCGAGCCGAAGACGTAGAAGATGCAGACGCCGAAGGTCAGGGTGAGAAAGTAGACGAAGTAGTCCTTCAGGCTGCGGCGAACGTTGCGAAAGGCGAGTTTACAGCACATCTGCACTCTCACCTCCCAGCAGGGTCACCACTTCGATGATGCGGGCGAAGAACTCCTTTCGGCTCTGCTCCCCCTTCACCAGTTCCGAGAAGATGCGCCCGTCCTTGATGAAGAGGATGCGGTCACAGTAGCTGGCGGTAAAGGCGTCGTGGGTGACCATGAGGATGGTGGCCTCCATCACCTGTACCATGGTCTGCAGGCTGTGCAGCAGCATCCGGGCGGACTTGGAGTCCAGCGCCCCGGTGGGCTCGTCGGCCAGCACCAACTGTGGGTTGGTGACGATGGCTCGGGCGCAGGCGACCCGCTGTTTCTGCCCGCCGGAGAGCTGGTAGGGGTACTTCTCCAGCACCTCAGCGATCCCCAATTCGGCTGCCACGTTCTGCACCCGCACGTCGATTTCCCGGGCGGGGGTGCGCAGGATGGTCAGGGCCAGGGCCACGTTCTCCCGGGCGGTGAGGGTGTCTAGGAGGTTGAAGTCCTGAAAGACAAAGCCCAGTTGGCTGCGGCGGAAGGCCGCCAGCTTCTTTCCCCGCATCCGGGTGATGTCCTGGTCCCCCACGAAGATGCCGCCGCTGGTGGCGGTGTCGATGGTGGAGATGCAGTTGAGCAGGGTGGTCTTGCCGGAGCCCGAGGCCCCCATCACCCCCAGGAATTCCCCCTTCTGCACCGAGAAGGAGATGTCGTCCACGGCCTTGGTCACATTCCCCCGGCCGCCGTAGTATTTGTGCAGGTGTTCCACACGCAAAATTTCCATAAGAAGCGCTCCCTCCTTGTATCCGCTTTGTGTTTGGCTCTGGTATCAGTATACCCGCACACCCAGGGGGGAGAAAGGGAACTACCTTACATCCTCCTTACGCTTTTGTCACCTTGTCTCGCCCGCCTCGCCGCCCGCCAGGTGGTAGCTCCCCTTGGGGAAGGTGAGGGTGACGCAGGTCCCCTCCCCCACCCGGGACTCCAGCCGGATGCCCATCCCCAGCTTTTTGCAGAGGGTGGCGCAGAGGTAGAGGCCCATGCCGGTGGAGCGGGCAAAGGCGCGGCCGTTTTCGCCGGTGAACCCCTTTTCAAAGACCCGGCCCTGGTCCCGCGGGGGGATGCCCACCCCCCGGTCGCCCACCGAGAGGGAGACCCCCTCCGCCCCGGCCTCCCCCCGCAGGGAGAGGGAGAGGGGCTCCTCCCCCCGGTACTTGGCGGCGTTTTGAAACAGCTGCCCCAGAATGAAGACCACCCACTTGGCGTCGGTGTAGACGGTGCGGTCCAGCCCCTCCGAGCGCACCCGGGCCCCGCTTTCAATGAGGAGGGGGGCGTTTTTCTTCAGCGCGTCGGCGGTGAGCTGGCGCAGGCTCACCGGGCGGATGGCGTAGTCCTTCTCGGGGGCGCCGCTGCGGGTGTAGTAGAGGGCCTGCTCCACATAGCCGTCGATGCGCTCGGCCTCCCGGCGGACGGCGGCGGGGTCGGGCTGCCGCCCCCCCTCTACCGACAGCAGCAGCGAGGCGATGGGGGTCTTGACCTCGTGCACCCAGGTCTCGATGTACTCCTGGTACTCCCGGGCCTCCACCGCCCGGCGGTCGATCTGGTCGTTCATCGACTTGCCGCAGGCGGCCAGCACCTCTTTCCAGAAGCGGCCCTCAGCAAAGGGGGGCTCCTCCATCAACTGGGGCAGCAGGCTCTTGCGGTCGAGCTCCCCCAGCACCCGGGCCAGGTGTCGGTAGTAGCGGCTGCGGGTGTAGGCCTCCACCCCGCAGCAGACGGCCACCGGCACAAACAGCACCAGGCAGATGAAGGCGGTGGGTGCGCCCCCCACCCCCAGCAGGTGCAGCAGCAGGGCCGAGAGGGCGCAGCCCTCGGCACTGGCCAGCAGCAGGGGCAGCCGCTGGGCCAGCAGGTCCCTCACTCGCACAGTTGGTACCCCTGGCCCCGGCGGGTGAGCAGATAGCCCTCCACCCCGATCTCAGCCAGCTTGCCCCGCAGCCGGTTGATGTTGACGGTGAGGGTGTTGTCGTCCACAAACTCGTCGGACTGCCAGAGCTCGTTGATGAGGGCGTCCCGGGAGACGATCTCCCCCCGGGCCCGCATCAGCACCCAGAGGATCTGGCGCTCGTTCTTGGTCAACTCCACCCGCCGCTCGCCACAGATGGCCTCACTGCGGGAGAGTTCCAGTTCCACCCGGCCAAAGCGGGCCACCCGGCTCTCCCCGCTCTGGTAGCTGCGGGCCAGCACCCGGGCGATGTGGGCCTGCAGCAGTTGGGGGTTGTAGGGCTTGGCCACAAAGTCGTCGGCGCCCAGGTTCATCCCCATCAGCTCGTCCATCTCGGTGTCCCGGCTGGTGACAATGATGATGGGCACCTGACTCTGCTGGCGCAGCTGGCGGCAGACGGTGTACCCGTCCTGCACCGGCAGGTTGATGTCCAGCAGCACCAGGTGGGGGGCCGCCTCCAAAATCTCCTCCACCGCCCGGCTGAAATCCTCCACCTGCAGGGCGCGGTAGCCGTAGTTTTCCAGCAGCCGCACCAGTTCTCTTGCCATCTGCCGGTCATCTTCCACCACCATAATGGTCTCTGCCATGGTCTCTCTCCTCCCTGTCTCGCGTTTTGTCCAGTATACCACAACCCCTCTCCCAGGCAAAGGAGGGGGGCGGCATCCCCGCCCCCGGCGCGGAAAAACACCCCAACCGGCGCCGGTTCGGCCGCACCCTTTGGGAAGGGAGGCGGGGGATATGCTTTGATGGGGAAAGGGCAGCCCGGATAAAAAGGGGGATCACAAAGGCGAGGATATTTTATACGGCGGTGTGGATCGCGGTAGGCGCGGCGATTTTGTGCGCGCCGTCTGTGGGACTCTCAAAGAGAGAAAAACAAGCAGATTTTTCTCTGACGCCAGCGCGGGATATGGCTGCCAGAGGGCGGTCTTGACGGGCCATAGCCGCGCAGCAGATAGATATTCAAATGACAGAAATGGGTGCAGATGTGGCGCTCCTCCCTTCGGTCAGGGCGAAGAAAGGGCAGATTGCCCGCTCTGCCGCACAAAAGCGGTCGAAAGGGGCGGCCCCGGCATCCGCAAGAAGGGGGGCAGCTCTCCCGCCCACCGGTTTGATGGTGGACAGAGGGGGCCGGCGCTCCATCCAGAGCGCCAACCCCCCATCTCTCATCGGCTCCTATCAGCCAAACAGTTTCATGGCAATCATCACCGCCCCCAGGCCGGTGAGCACCCCGCCGGTGATCCGGTTGAGGGTCTTTGCCTGGGCGCGGTTGGCGATTTTGGCCGCCACCTGGGCCCCCAGCAGGGTGGCCGCCACACAGACCACCAGGGCGAAGACGTCGGGCGCGCCGCCGATGGCAAAGTGGGAGAGGGCCCCTGTCAGGGCGGTAAAGGTCATGATGAAGACGCTGGTGCCCACCGCCGTCTTCAGTTCATACCCCAGCACGCTGGTGAGGATGAGGAGCATCATCATCCCGCCGCCGGCGCCGATAAAGCCGCAGATCATCCCGATGAAGGCCCCGCAGATGATGGACTGCACCACCTTCTGCCGCAGGGTCTTCCCCTCCTGGGCCTCCTTGGTGTTCATCACCGGGCGCACCAGGAACTTGATGCCCAGAAGCAATGTCATAAAGACCGAAAAGCTGCCCATGGAGGCGTTGGGCACCAGCGAGGCCACATAGCTGCCCGCCATGGTGAAGACCAGCACCGCCGCCAACATCACCAGCCCGTTTTTGATGTCGATGTTCTTGTTCTTGCCGTAGGTGTAGGCCGAGGCGGCCGAGGCCAGCACGTCGGAGGCCAGGGCAATGCCCACCGCCTCGTAGGCGGGAAAGCCCAAAAAGGTGATCAGCATGGGGGAGATGACCGCGGCCGCGCTCATCCCCGCAAAGCCGGTGCCCACCCCGGCCCCCAGACCCGCAATGATACAGACGATCAGTTTCCAAAACACAGTGTATGCCCCTTTCAGCAGTCCTTCAAATTGTCCATCAGTTTGGCAAAGACGGCAGCCATGACCGCCCCCTCCTGCGGGGAGATGCCCCGGCGGAGCCTCTCCCAAAAGGCGGCCTGGGCGGCGCACCCCGCCTCCACCGCCGGGCGGGCGGCGGGCAGCAGTTCCAGCCGCACCACCCGCCGGTCCCTGCCGTCGGGCGCGGCGGCCAGATAGCCGCGCCGCACCAGGGCGTCCACCGCCTTGGAAACCCCCGACTTGGCCATCCCCCGCAGTTCCACCACCTCCCTGGCGGTGTTGCAGCCGGGGTTGTTTTGCAAAAAGAGCAGCACGTCCACCTCGGCCCGGCTCAGCCCCCACTCCTCGGCCATTCCGCCGAGAGCCCGGTTATAGCCCCGCGCAAAGGCCTGCCCCACCTTGAGGGCGTCTGTCGAAGAGAACACGGCCCTTCCCCCTTTCAAAAGTTCTTTACAGAACAGTTCAAACAATAACTATTTTAACACAGATATTCCCCCTGTCAAGGGAGGTATGGGGGATTTTTCGTCAGATATTGGCAAAATCGTTGACATTCTCGGGGATGGATGCTATTTTTATAGAACAGTTGATTGTGTGGGGGAGTAGTGGGCGCACCCGGTGCGCTGGCATGTCAACACGCTGGTCTGCGCCCGCAGACCTGGCCTGCCTTAAAAAACGAGACTCACGGGATCGCGCGGCCGCCCAAAACAGGGGGGCCGGGCGGTGCCGTGGGTCTTTTTCGTCCCGAGCGCCCCCGCGCGAGGAGGAGAAAACATGAGTTTGTGGGAACTTTTTGTCATCGCCGTCGGGCTGTCGATGGATGCCTTTGCCGTCTCCATCTGCAAGGGGCTCTCGGTGCAGCGGGCGGGGGCCAAGCACTGCCTCATCGCCGGGCTCTACTTCGGCGGCTTTCAGGCCCTGATGCCCCTTGTGGGCTACCTGCTGGGGCGGCAGTTTGCCTCCCTCATCACCCAGTTCGACCACTGGATCGCCTTTGTGCTGCTGGCCTTCATCGGCTTCAACATGGTGCGGGAGTCCCGCCAGGAGGAGTGCCCGGCGGGGGACTTTGGCCCCAAGAGCATGCTCCCCCTGGCGGTGGCCACCAGCATCGACGCCCTGGCGGTGGGGATCACCTTCGCCTTTTTGCAGGTGGACATCGTCCCCGCCGTCAGCTTCATCGGCGGCGTCACCTTCCTGCTCTCCTTTGTCGGGGTCAAGGTGGGCAACGTCTTTGGTGCCAAGTACAAGTCCCGGGCGGAGCTCTGCGGCGGCATCGTCCTCATCGCCATGGGCACCAAGATCCTGCTGGACCACCTGGGCATCTGGGGGTGACCCCCTTCCACGGCAAAAGCGCCCAGTGAGGAAACTCACCGGGCGCTTTTCACACCGCTTCTCCGCTTGCAGGGCGCTCCCCCACTGCAAAGGGGGCCTTTCACCCAGGGCGCCGGGCAGGGAAATCCCCTGCCCGGCGCCCTTTTTCTATCTTCTCCTGCACCATTTCACCAGCAGGGAGAGCCCGGCAAAGAGCACTGCGCCCCCCGCCAGCACCGCCAGGTGCCCCCAGACGGGGAAGGTCCCCCCGTCCCAGGCAAAGCAGATGCCCATCTCCTCTTTAAACTGGGTGACCAGTCCGGCCGGCACCCCGGCAAAGGTGGTCTCCATCGGCCCGGCGGTGAAGATCTGCCGCAGCAGGGCCGCGCCGTGGGTGGGGGGGAAACACTTCACCACCACCTGCACCGCGCTGGGCAGGGTCCCGATGGGGATGTAGACACCGGTGAGGAAGCCCACCAGGGTCCCCACCACCGTGCAGGCCCCGGTGAAGGCGTTCTGGGTCTTGATGAAGAGGGTGAGAAAGTAGAGCATAGCCGCCGACGCGGCCACCGAGAGGGCGGTGACTCCCAGGGCCTGGGCCATCTGCAAGGGGGTGAGCAGCTCACCCCCGGCGGCCACCAGGTAGACCTGCCCGGCCACAAAGGTCACCGCGCAGAGGACCAGCCCCACCGCCAGGGCGCTGAGGATATAGCCCCCCAACAGGGCCCCCGAACTGGCTGGGGAGACGGCGAAGTCCCGGTCCACCCCGCGGGCCCGGTCCTCCACCATCGCCCCGTAGCCCGAGAGGGTGGTGGTGACCGCCGCCACCGCCAGCACCCCGGCGATGAGCCAGCTGTCCACCAGCCGCCCGGCCCCCTCCAGCGCCGCCAGATCCCCGCCGAGGATGGTGCTCTTGAGAAAGAGGGCGTAGAGGCCGAGGACGATAAAGACCGACATCAGGGAGAAGAAGACGCCCCCCTTGTCCCTGAAAAAGAGTTTCACATTCCTTCTGGCAATGGCTAGCACGGCCGCTCCCCCCCTTCGATGATCTGCAAAAACACGTCGTCCATGGTGCCGCCGATGAGCTCGGCCCCGTCGAGCAGGTCCCGGCACCGCTCGAGGATGGGGATGGCCTCCAGGGTGCTCCCCAGCGCCAGGTGATAGCGCCGGCGGGGCTTGGTGTAGGCAAGGCCCATCTGCCGGAGCACCCCTTCCAGGGCATCGGCGTCCCGGGGGCTCAGGTAGAGTTTGTCCCGCCCGTAGCGGGCCTTCAGCTCCCCCGGGGTGCCCTGTTCCAGCACCGCCCCGTCGCCGATGACCGTCACCGCGTCGGCCTGGGCAGCCTCCTCCATGTAGTGGGTGGTGAGAAAGACGGTCATCCCCCCCTCCCGCTGCAGGGCGCGCACCGTCTCCCAGACCGCCTTGCGGGTCTGGGGGTCAAGGCCGGTGGTGGGCTCGTCCAAAAAGAGGATCTCCGGCCGGTGCACCAGGGCCCGGGCGATGTCGGCCCGGCGGCGCTGGCCGCCTGACAGCCGGCCGTAGCGGCGGTCCTTCAAATCGAGGGCCCCCACCGCCGCCATGGCCGCCCGGGCCGCCTCTCTCCCCCGCTCCCCCCGCAGGCCGTAGAGGGCCGCCCGGGCGAGGAGGTTTTCCTCCACACTCAACAGGCCGTCCAGCAGGCTCTCCTGAAAGACCACCCCGATCTTGCGGCGGATGGCCCCGTTCTCCCGCCCCAGCAGGCAGCCGTCCACCTCGGCCCGGCCCCCGTCGGGGGCGATCTGGGTGGTCAACATGCTGATGGTGGTGGACTTGCCGGCCCCGTTTTGCCCCAAAAAGGCAAACAGTTCGCCCCGGCGGACCGAAAAATCGATCCCCCGCACCGCCTCGATGGGGCCGTAGTGCTTTTTCAGCCCCTGTACCTCGATGATCTCGCTCATCGCTTTTCTCCTCTCTCCCTGCGGGCCCGCAGCTCCCGGTTGATTTTCCCCTCGTCGCTCTTGGCGCGGATGAGGGAGACCCCCACCACCCCGGCGTAGACCGTCAGGATGACCAGAAAGATCCCCACCAGAGTGAAGGCATCCGCCTCGAAAAAGCCCCACCAGAGCCCCAGGGGGTAGACCACCAGGGCAATGTCGGCCACGTCGATGAGGGCGCGCAGGGGGAAGCTGGCGACCTGGATCTTGTCGGTGAGGAACATCACCACCGAGATGAGGCTGGTCATCAAAAACATCTGGATGGCAACGTTGGCGTCGATCCCCTCTCGGTGGCCCTGCACGCTCGCCAGCGTGCACTCGATCATCATCAAGATAGTGTAGGAAATGCAGTCGTAGGTGAAATACTGCTTGAATGTCGACATCGTCTTCCCTCCTTTACAGGCCGAATTTCTCTTTAAAGGCCGGCAGGTAGTGGCGGCTGATCACCACCGACTCGCCGTTTTCCAACTTGGCTTCCATCCGGCTCCCGGCCAGGGCGCGGACGCTTTCGAGCCGGGCGGTGTTGAGGATACAGCTCTTGCTGACCCGCACAAAGGCGGTGTTCTCCAACTGCCGCTCCAACTCGTAGAGCTTGGGGTCGCACTCGTAAACCTCTTTTTCGCAGTAGAGGTAGGTGCGCTCGTCCACCGACTCAAAGTAGAACACCTCTTCCAGGCGAAAAATGCGGCTGCTCTCCCCCCTCCTCCCGGTGATGGAGAAGGAGTAGAGCCGCACCTGTTCGATGAGGCGGCGCAGCGGCTCGTCGATGAGGCCGCAGCGGATGGTGATCTCCGGCTCGGCCAGTTCCAACGACTGCTCGATGATGAGTTTCAAAATCAGTTCTCCCCTTTCGCTCCGGGTTTCATCCTACCATGTTTGGCCCCGCGGCTCAAGGCGGGGGCGGGCCACCTGCGCCCTGCCGGGGGCAAGATGCAAAAAGGCGGGGCAAATCCCCCCTGGAGCCGCCCTTTTTGCGGCCAAAAAGCCGTCGTTTCTCCCCTCCTTCAAGGGGCCTTCTGGGGGCGGAGAAATATCTTTCCAATCCTGGTAAATGAAAAAGAAGAACAAAAAAGGACCCGAAAACGGGCCCTTTTACAGGGTACAGCCAGCCGGTCAGCCCTGGGGCTGCTCCCGCTCGGCGGAGAGGGAGGCGGCGTCGAGGTTGCGGATCTCGCTGCTGTAGATGCTGCGGAAGATGACGGTGCTGGCGACGATGGCGGCGATCTCCGCCAGGGGCACGGCCGCCCAGACCCCGGTGACCCCCCAGAAGCGGCTGAGGAAGAAGGCCAGGGGGAGGATGACCACCAGCTGCCGCAAAACCGAGGTGAAGAGGCTGCTGGTGCCGTGGCCGGTGGCCTGAAAGAGGGTGGAGAGGATCATCGAGTAGGCCGCCGGCAGGAAACAGATGGAGAGGATGTGCAGCGCCGGGATGCCGATGCGGCTCATCTCGGCCGAGGGGTTGAACATCCCCAACAGCTGGGTGGGCAGGAAGTTGAAGAGCAGGGTGCCCAGGGCCATGATGGCAAAGGCGGCCCCCATGCCGATCTTCAGGGTGCCCATCAGCCGCTTTTTGTTGCGGGCGCCGTAGTTGTACCCCATGATGGGCATCAACCCCTGGTTGAGGCCGAAGATGGGCATGAACACAAAGGACTGCAGCTTGTTGTAGACCCCCATGATGGAGACCGCCGCCCCCGAGAAACTAGTGAGGATGGCGTTGAGGCCCACCATCATCACCGAGCCGATGGACTGCATGATGATGGAGGGGAAGCCCACCTTGTAGATGTCCTTCACCACCTTGCCCTGGAACTTGAAGCCCTTGAAGGTGATGTGGATCTCGTGGTCTTTGGTGAGGAGGATGTAGACGCTGAAGAGCATGGCGATGATCTGCCCGGCAACGGTGGCGATGGCCGCGCCCTTGACCCCCATGGCCGGCAGCCCGAAGTAGCCGAAGATGAGGATGGGGTCGAGGACGATGTTGATCACCGCGCCCATGAGCTGAAAGACCATGGGGTAGATCATGTTGCCGGTGGCCTGCAAAACCTTCTCGCAGGCGATCTGCAGGAAGGAGCCGAAGCAGAGGATGGTGACGATGTAGCCGTAGTCACAGCCCATCTGCAGCACCTCGGCGTCGCCGGTGAAGGCGGCGAAAAAGGGCTTTACGAAGAGGAAGCCCAACAGCGCAAAGACCGCACTGGAGAGAAGGGCCAGCACCAGGCCGTGGCTGGCCGCCTGGGAGGCCACGTCGTGGCGCTGCTCGCCCAGCCGACGGGAAATCAGCGAGTTGCAGCCGACGCCGGTGCCCACCGCCACGGCGATGAGCAGGGTTTGAATGGGGAAGGCCAGGGAGACGGCGGTGAGGGCGTTCTCCCCGATCTGGGCCACGTACATGCTGTCGACGATGTTGTAAAGCGACTGGATCAGCATGGAGAAGATGGCCGGCAGGGACATGCTGAAAATCAGTTTGGGCAGGGGCATGCTGCCCATTTTGTTCTCTTTGAGGTTGGTTTGCTCCATATAGACACTCCTTTTCTTTCGCGTCCTGCACAAAAAAAAACGACCCCCACAAGTGGCGGTCGTTTTTAGCCTTTCGTTGACACCGCAGCAAAGGGGGATCGAAGGAAGCCGTGACAGGACACAGTTCTTTTTGATCGACCCCAGTATAGCAACTGTCGGGTGAAATGTCAACAAGTTTCGCGCAGATGGGGTGGGAGGTCCTACCCCTCCAGCTCCTGGGCGCAGGTGAGGAAGTAGTGGCGGGCGCAGGCGTTTTCATCCTGCCGGCCCAGCTCGGTCAGGGCCTGGCGGCAGGTGGCCTGGGAGTCGCCGCTCTCCGCCCCCGCGAGGCGGAGTTTCCGGCAGAGTTCCAGCGCCCACCGGCACTCCCCCGCCGCCAGCGCCTGGGCGGCGGCAGCGGCCACCTGCCCGGCGCCGCCCATCAGTGCCACCTCCCGCCGGGCCCGGTCGTCCGGGGCCAGGGGGGAGAGGTCGGCGGGGTCGCCGTCAAACCAGCCCAGATAGCCCGCGCAGATGCCCCGCACCGTCCAGGCCACCGAGCCGTAGAACTCGTCCAGGGCCGGCTGGCCCCGCCACCGCTCGGGCAGGGCGACGGCGGCGGCCACCTGGTCAAAGGTGAGCCCCTCGTCCAGCAGCCGCAGGGTCTCGTCCAGCACCCAGGAGAGGGCGTCGCGGTAGAGGGCGATCTCCTCCCGGATGGCGGCGGTCCCGTGGAGCGCCCGGGTGTGGCCGGGCAGCAGGTGTTCGGCCGGGAGGGTCAGCAGTTTGTCCAAAGAGCGCACCCAGGCCGCCACGTCTCGGTACTGGCCGCCCCGGATGGGGGCGGTGTTGGGCCAGGACTGGTAGTAGTTGTCGCCGCAGCAGACCACCCTGTCCTCGGGCAGCCAGAGGTAGGTCTGGTCGTCGGTCTCCCCCTGGGCGGCCAGGAGGACGGCGGGCACCCCGTCCAGGTCGAGGGCCAGCTCCGTCCCCTCCATCCACCGGGTCACCGGCAGGGGGCAGGGTTTGCCCCCCCGCTCCCCCAGGGGGCCGGCCCCCATGGAGATAGCCTCCTCCGGGGTGAGGGAGAAGCCCCACTGGCGGTCCCCCCGCAGCCCGCCGATCCGGCCCAGCTGCCCGCTGCGGCCGTAGGTCGGCACGTCGGGGCGGCGGGCGATCACCTGGCGGGCGCCGGCGGCCAACACCCCGGCGCCGCCGGTGTGGTCGGGGTGCTGGTGGGTGTAGATGAGGGTGTGCACCGGCTTTGCCGCCAGCAGCTCCCCCAGTTCGGCCAGGGCCAGCTCGGCCATCTTGCTGTCGTTGAGGCTGTCCACCAGGGTGCAGCTGTGCTCCCCTTCGATGAGGGTGGCGTTGCTGGCGCCGAACCCGGCGATAAACCAGACCCGCTCCCCCACCTTGTAGACGCCCCGCGCCTCCCCGTTCCCGGCGGCGGCCTGCAGCCGTTTCTCTCCCGTGTACTCTTTCAACTCTTACTCCTCCTCTGTGGCCCGGCGCAGGTTCTCCTCGATTTGGGAGAGGACCCGGCGAAAGACCGCCAGCTCCCCCTCGTCGATGCCCGCCCGGTAGCTCTCCTGCAACTGCTGCGAAATGGACGAAAAGGCCTCCTCCAGCGCCCGCCCCTGGGGGGTGAGGGAGACCAGCACCGCCCGCCTGCTGTGGGGGGCGGGCCGGGTCTGCAGGTAGCCCAGGGCCGCCAGCTTCTTCACCAGGGCGGTGGCGGTGGAGGGGTCGCGGCCGATGCAGCCGGCCAGCTGGCCCATCTGCATCTCCCCCCGCGCCAGCAGGGCGGTGAGGATCTCGCCATGGGAGGTGGCCAGCCCCCCCAGCCCCAGCCGGGCCAGGCGGGCCTGCAAAAAGGCGTTGGCCGCCGCCCGGGTGCGGCTGATGCGGCTGACGGTGTCGTCCCGGCTCCAGTCGGCGCGACTGGGCGCGTCTCTCTCCACAGGCCGCTCCCCCCCTTCCGTTTTCTCCCATTATACTTTGATGTCAAAGTATTTGCAAGGGGGGTGAACTGAAAAAAGGGGGACCTCTCTTTGCAAAAGGGCGCCAAAACGGGTAAAATAGGGGCAGAAAAACGAGAGGGAGGGCCCTGCTGTGCTCACATTCAAATACGACACCCAACTGCTGCTGGAAGGGGAAAACCTGGATGAAGACGAGATAAACGACTACTTCACCGACCACTTTCAGGGGGATTGCCTGCTGGCGGTGGGGGACGAGGACCTGGTCAAAATCCACTTTCACACCAACGAGCCCTGGAAGGTGCTGGAATACTGCGCCTCGCTGGGGGAGATATTCGACATCGTCATCGAGGACATGGACCGCCAGTCCCGCGGGCTCAAGGGCTGAGGGGCGGCGAGGCGGACAGAAAAGAGAGAGGCGTCCCGGGGCACAGGCCCTCGGGACGCCTCTCTCTATATAACGGGTCAGCGGGCGGATGTGAACCGCCAGCCGTCCTCCGTCGCCTCGGCGACCACTTCGCCGCCCTTCAGCAGCGCCTTGGCCCGGGCGCGGGGGATCTCCAGGCACTGGGACAGCAGCTTGTCGGGGCGGACCCGTATCCGCCCGGGGTTTTGCACCCACAGCCCCTCCTCCCCCACCCGGTCGGGCAGCCGCGAAAGCCGGTAAGGCAGTTCGCCCCCCAGTTGGGCGCCGCAGCGGAGGAAGAGGGCGCGATCCCGCCCGACGCGGGCCACGGCTGCGGGGTCGTTTGCCAGCAGGGCCCGGTACTCCTCCGCGGAGAGGGCGTCCCGCAAAGCGCGGGAGTAGACCGGCAGATTGTAGGTGTGCTTGCAGCGCTCACAGCGGTAGATCAGCCAGACGTCCAGCCGCTTGCCGTTGGCGTTGACGCGAAACCTGTCCGCACAGCGGTAGGTGCTCTTGCCGCCGCAGCCCGCGCAGCCGCGCACAATGGTATAGGTGTCGGTGGGGACCATCCGAAAGGCCCCCGAAAGGGGAAAATAGCTCATCTTGCATCTCCTGATTTTGATAAAATCGGGTGTGCAGAGGCTATTTCAGCAATTTTTTGGAAGATTGCAATAGCCTCTGCTATGCAATCTGGTAGATGGGAGCCAGCATCAAAAGACGACCTCCTTTTTCAAGGGAATGGCGGGATGACAGGCTCTTAAAAGATCGGCGTATCCATTTGGCGCTCCTCTCTCAGGGGCGGGCGGAGGCACAGAGAGGAGCGCCAGGAGAAACCCCGCGGTCTCCCCTGGCGCTCGTTCCCTGCGGCCGGCAGGCCGCACCCTGTGTTTGATTATGTAGGCAAACTTTACAGCAGTTCCACGTTCATGTCCACCTTGCCGGAGATGCCCGGCACCGAACCGCCGCTGGTGTACTGCCAGATGTTGTAGCGGCCGGAGTAGTCGGTCTGGTTGGTGTAGTGGGCCAGCCAAATTTTATAGCTGCCGAACTGGCTGGTGTCCAACTTGTTGTAGAGCCAGTTTTTGTTGGCGTAGACCATGGTCTGGTACCCCAGGCTCTTGGCGGCAGCGCAGAAGGCGTTGACCACCTCGGTATTCTGGGCCTTGGTCATATCCGCCACCCGGCCCTGGGTGCACTCGATGTCGATGGCCAGGGGGTAGTCCAGGCTGTAGCCGGTGGAGCGGATGATGCCCGCGGCCACGCCCGCCTCCTCAGCGGCCTCCTCGGCGTTGATGGCGGTGGTGTAGAAGTAGGCGCCCACCTTCAGCCCCGCGGCCTTGGCCCCGGCGATGTTCTGGCGGAAGTAGGGGTCCTCGACGATGGCGCCGGTGCCGTAGCCCCGGTACCCCACCCGGATCATGACAAAGGAGCAGCCCGCGGCCTTGACCGCACTCCAGTTGACATTGCCCTGGTATTTGGAGACATCCACCCCCCAGCGGCTTTTGAGGACGCCGCTGTTGTCAAACTTGTACTTGATGCCCTCGAGGGTCTGCCAGCCGGTCAGGGGGTTGCCGTTGACATAGAGATAGGTCTTGCCGCCGATGACCTGCCAGCCGTTGAGCACCGGGGTGGGGGCGGGCTCGGTGTTCCCGCCGGAAGCGCTCCCCCCGCCGTTGTCGGGTTTCGGGGTGGGAGCGGGCTCAGGGGCGGGTTCGGGGGTGGGGGGAACGACCACCGAGTCCTCGATCTCGCTCTCCTGCTTCTGGTTGTCCTGCTTGCCCGGGTCCTCGTAGCTGTGGGCGCTGTCGTTTTTGTACTTGCTGGTGTCCTTCTGGGCCTCCTCCGCCGCCTTCTTGGCCTTGGCGGCAGCCTCTTCCCGCTGTTTGGCGGCCTCTTCCTCGGCCTTTTGGGCCTCGGCCTCTTCCGCCGCCTGGGCCTCGGCGGCCATCGCCTCTTCCAGGTCGGCCGAGAGGGCGGCCATGTACTCCTTGGTGTCGATCCGATTCACGGCCAGGGCAATGCCCTCCTGCCCGCCGGAGCTGCCCTCGGCGCCCTTGTCGACGCCGCAGCTGCTGAAGGCCAGCAGGATGGCACAGGCCACCGCCGCCGACACGATTTTTTTAAACATCGCCTCTCTCCTCCTCTTTTCACAGACCCCCGCGGGGGAAAGGGGCGCAATGCCCCGCAAAATACTTCTCTAGACGGTTCCCAATTGTAGCACAGATTCTCCCTCTTTACAAGGAAACCGCTGCCATTTCGCCCCTATTTGCGCAAAAAATCAGATGGGAAATGTTGCCCAAAAACCGCATCGCTCTGCGGTTTTGTCACCACTCCCTCCCCGCCGATGCCCAACCGTGACCAAACGGGGCGGCCAAAGCCGCCCCGTCTGCAAAGGGGTGTCACCGTATTTTCTCCCGGGCCGCCTGTATTGCCCGGAGGACATCTGGCTCGACGGGGGCGATCTCCAGCTGGGGGCGGGCCACGTAGTAGCCCTGCAGGTAGTCGACCCCGCGGGCGACCAGGGTCTCCATCTCGGCGCGGGTCTCCACCCCCTCGGCCAGCACCTTGATGCCCCGGCTGTGGGCGTAGGAGAGCAGGTTTTCCAGCAAACTGAGGCGGTCCCCATCCCGGTCGATGTCGTGGACGATGGCGATGTCCACCTTGACGATGTCCGGCGAGAGGAAGATGAGCAGCGACTCGCTGTTGTAGCCCGAGCCGAAGTCGTCGATGGCCAGCTGGCCGCCCCAGCGCTTGGCGGTGCGGATCTTGAAGCGGGTGCGCTCGTTGTCCCAGGGCTCCTGCTCGGTGATCTCCATCACCACCCGCTCCAGGTAGGGGCCGTAGAGGTCCTCGAGGGCGGTGATGTCCGAACCGGTGAGGCTCTGGCTGGCGATGGAGTTGACAAAGGCCCGCTCGTTCGGCCCGATCTGCCCGGCCTTGACCTGCTGGCTGAAGGAGGCCATGGCCTCAAACCAGGTGAGGCGCTCGATCTGGTAGAGCTTGGACTGGGCCCTGGCAATGCGCAGCACGTCCACCGGGCTGCGCAGCGCCTCCACCTGGGAGCGCATCAGCAGCTCGTAGCCGTAGACGCTGCCGGTGGCCACCTCCAGCACCGGCTGGTAGGCAAAGCGCACCAGCCGGTGGTCGATGAGGCGGTTGAGTTCCTCCTGGCCGCGCACCAAAAAGGAGTCGGCCTGGTAGGAGGTGCGCTCAAATTCCTGAATGCTGCCCTTTTCGCTGTGTTTGACGCTGTACATGGCAAAGTCGGCGTAGCGGATGAGATCCTCGTAGCTGGAGGCGTCGTCGGGGTACCAGGCCAGCCCGCCGGAGACCCGGATTTTGAAGTCCTTTCCCGCCAGGGGGAAGGTGGTGTGGCCGATCTGCATCCACACCTTGCGGATGATCTGGCGGATCTTCTCCTTGCTCTGGTAGCCGTAGAGGAAGACGTAGAACTCGTCGCCGGAGCGGCGGGCCACCAGGCTCTGCTCCGAGAGGAAGGCCGAGAGGCAGCGGGCAAAGGCCTCGATATAGCGGTCGCCGCTGTCGTGCCCGTAGTTGTCGTTGACAAACTTCAGGTTGTCCAGGTCCCACATCAAAAGGGCGGCGGTACCCAGCACCTCGGGGGTCTCGAAGAGCCGCTCCATGTTGGCGGCAAAGGCGCGGCGGTTGTAGAGGTTGGTGAGGATGTCGTAGTCGCGCTCGTACTCGATCTTCCGCTTTTCGGCCATGTCCTTGCTGACGTCGGTGATGGCGCCCAGGATCTGCCCCCCTTCTTTGAGGAAGGTCAGGCGCACCCAGCGCTCCCCCTCCGGGCCGGAGGGCAGCCGGTAGAGGAGCCCCTCCTCCCCGTCCTCCACCAGGCACTCCTGCAGCGCCTGCATCCGCTGCTCAAAGACCTCGCGGGGGAGCCGGCCATCCACCTGTTCCTCCTGGGGCCAGCCCAAAATGGGGAAGATGTTGGTGCTGCAAAAGACCGAGGGGGCTTGGGGGGCGTACTCGAACACCCCCACCGGGATGTTGGTGGTGGAGATGATCTGCCCGAATTTCGAGGCCGATTCGGCCGCGGCGTTGCTGAGGTTTTCAATGGAGATGGTGAGCTGGTCGATCTCCTCGATGTCCAGCTTTTTGAGTTTGATGGGCTTGTTGGGGTCGCTGCGCTTGAGGTCTTGCACCAGGGCGGTGATGGGCTTTGCCACCATCCGCGAGGCCAGGACGGCCCCCAGGATGCCCAGCAGAAGGGCCGCCACCGTGCACAGGTAGATGATCTGGCGGATCTGGTGCGAAAACTGCAGCAGGGTGTCCCCCTCGCAGAGGCCGATGAGCACCCACTGCTGCCCTTCAAAGGGGGTGTTGGTGTTGTACAGGGAAAAGGGCTGCACGCTGCCGTAGAGGTCGCTCTTCCCCCCCTCCCCCGTGCGGGTGAAGGTGGAGATGTTTTTGTGCTCGCTCTTCTTCCCGACGATTTCCTGGCTGACGCCGAATTTCACCTGGTAGAGGGAGCCGCTGGAAAAGACCGTCTGAAACTGCTGCCCCTCCTTGTCGGTGACCGCCAGGATGTAGGCGCCGCTGTGGTCCACCCCCAACTCCTCGTAGTTCATGAGGGAGGTGAGGTAGCTCTGGGTGATGTCCACCCCCATCACCCCAAAGACGGTGCCGTCGGAGGCGATGAGGGGGATGGAGTAGGTGATGACCTGCCCGTCCTGGCCGGAGAGGGAGAAGGCCGGGCTCCAGTAGCCGAAGTTGCTGCTCTCGCGGTTGGTGCTGGCCCGGGCGGCGTTCAGGGGGGCGAGGAAAAACTGCTCGTCGGCCCGCCCCTCCTCCCCGGTGAAGAGGAAGTCGGCCCGCCAGTAGCTGTCCAGCGGGATCCCCATCCGCCGGGAGGTGGTGGGCATCCCCCGCTCCATGAGGATGTCGGAGACGCCGGAAGAGTTGTTGACCGGGTCCAAGTCCCGCAGGTAGAGCCCCGCCCTGGACTGGCCGCTCTCGTCTCCTTGCACCCCCACGCCGTCGAGGACGACGAAGGCCCCGGTGACCCCGTTTTTGCGCAGCATATAGACCAAGCTGTCGGAGAGGCCGTCGAGGATCTGGGCATTGAGGGCGGCGTCGGTGGCGATGTCGCCCAGGGTGGCGCCCTGCGCCTTCAGGGTCTCCTCCACCGAGGAGAGGATGGCGGTCTCGTGCTCCTTGACGTTGGACCAGCGGTGGACCATCTCGTTTTCCAGGTAGAGCTGGCGGTTGATGGTGCGCTCCCCCAGGATGTCGTAGGCGTTGGCATCGGTGTGAGAGAGGACGCCGCCCTGCAAAAAGACCACGGCGTAGAGGGCCGCCTGGGCCAATACGATGGCGGTGACCGGGATCAGCATCTTCTGCAAGATGGTGCGCCCGCTCCTTTTTCGACCGGCCTTCATCCCCTCATCTCCTTCCCCGGTTTGGTGGCGGCGCCCCGCTTACAGCGCCGCGAGCTGGGCGGAAAAGTCCTGGTACCAGCTCTCGAAGTTCTCGTCGGTGTCGTACTGGGCCACCGCGTCGGCCAGGGTGCTGCCCCCGTCCAAAAGGGCTTTCACCGCCTCGCGGTCGGTGACGGCCTTCTGCTGGAGGGATTTTTCCACCACAGCCCGGGCCTCGGTCCCATTTTCAAACGCCTCGTTGGTGTAGAGGGTGTAGTTCTGGGTGATCTCCACCCCAGTGAGGAGGGTCTCCTCCATCAATTCGGAGATGGGCTCGGGGGAAGTCGCCACCGCCTCGCCAATGGCCTCGGCGGTGTTGGCGTCCTTTTTCACCGGCAGGTAGCCCGAGCCGATGGCAAAGCGGACGTTCTGCTGCTTCTCGGTGAACCACTTCAAAAACAGGGTGGCGGCGTACTCGCGGGTCTCGTCGCTCTTGGTGACCATCATCCCCGCGCCCTGCTGCACCGCATAGGGCTTGGTCCCCTCAAAGTTGGGGAGGGCGTAGGTCTTGGCGTCGATGGGATAGCTGCTGCCGTCGGACAGGGTGACGGCGGTGGGGAAGTAGGTGTTGCCGCTGGTGGAGCCCACCAGGGCGATGATGTCGCCGGTCTTGGCGTCATCGCTGCGAAAGCGGCCGATGGAGGTGAAGTAGCCGCTGACATAGGGGGTGTAGTAGTTGTCCCAGAGGCGGCGCATCACCGCCTTGTCCAGGTTGTAGGTGACCTGGCCGTTTTCGACCGAGAACAGCTCCTGCCCCAGCTGCATGCTGCCGATGATGAAGTAGTTGGCCATCACGTCCCGGCCGAAGAAGGCCTTGCCGTCGTTTTTCTCCGGGGTGAGGCTGTCGGTCCACTCGTAGTAGCTCTTGGCCAGCTTGCAGATCCCCTCCCAGCTCTGCAGGTCCTCCTCGCTGGCGCCGGTGGCGGCGGCAAATTTGTCCCAGTCGGTCTTGTTGAGGGTGAGCACCTCGGTGGACTTGGCGGTGGGGAAGAGCTTGATGCTCCCCTCCTCGCTGAAGGCCCCCTCGTCCAGGTAGGCGGAGACATAGCTGTCCCGCTCCTCCTTGGTGAGGTACTGGCTCAAATCGGCGGCCATCCCCCGGCGGTTGATCTCGTAGGCGGTGTCGGCGTAGGCGGCAAAGACGTCGGGCACCTCTTCGGCGCCGACCTTCTTGTCGATGGCGTCCATCACCTTGGCGGTGAGGTCGTTGACGCTGCCCTGGCTGTAGGCCTGGACCACGATCCCCTTTTCGGCCCCCACCGACTCGTTGAACTCAGTGACCATCTCGTCGAACATCTGCTTCTGGGCGCCGTTGTAGTAGTGCCAGATGGAGATGGAGACCGGGCTGTCTTTTGCTGGGGTTAGATAGCGATACTTTTTACATCTACCATGTTGCGGCGGTCATGGTTGACAACTTGCGTCGGCTCCTGCTCGGTATCAACCTGTCCGACAAAGCTATAATGGATTTCGATTTTCCGGGTGTTGGTTTCCCGGTCTAATTCATGTATCAAAATACGGTCGATAAACTCATGGACGTTTTCATAGGTCAATTCCTGTATGTCGCTGTATTTCCCGACAATCTGAATAAACCTTGATATATCCCTTTTTCGCTCGGTAACGGTTGCGATCTGCTGTTGTAACTCGTCTATCCTTGCGGCAAGGGATTTCTTTTCGTCCTCATAGCCGGAAGTTAGAAACACAAACCGTTCATCTGTCAGTCTGCCTAATGCGTTGTCCTCATACAGCTTGCGGAAAAGCGTGTCAAGTTCGGTCATACGCGCCTGTGCTTTGAAAAGTTCCTTTTGCTGCTGCGCTAATGCCTTTCTCGCTTCCATGTCGCCGTACTCGGTAGCTTTACAGATAAAGTCCTGTTCGTGTTCCTTAACATACCGCAAAACCCGCCGCATATCTTCCAGCACTAAATCAAGAAGTACGTTTTTGCGGATATAATGAGAGGTACACTCGCTGCCTGTCCTTGCCCTGTTGCGCCATGCGCCGCAAGAATAGGAAAACTTGCGCGGCTCGATATTTACGCCCTGTTGGTAATACATCTTATGTCTGCAACCAGCGCAAAACAGCAAGCCGGAAAAAATATCAATCTCCGCTGCTTTTGTCGGGCGGTGGCGGGTAGCAATCCGCTTTTGCGCAAGTTCAAAGGTTTCCTCGTCAACAAGCGGCTCATGGGTGTTTGGGAAGAAATAGCGTTGTTCTTCTTCGTTCTTCCGGGTCTTTTTCGACTTGTAGGATACCTTGTGAGTTTTCGCGGTTATGGTATGCCCTAAATATTCCTGCCTTGCTAATATGTCATAGAGCGTTTTGTCCGGCCAAGTATAGGGGGCGATCATTGCCCGCTGATACCGCGCCTGTCCTGTACGCTGATAGCGCAACGCTCCAATCGTCAAGACTTTGTTTTCCGCAAGCCATTTTTGGATTTCGCACATACGCACGCCGCTAACAAACATAGCGAAAACCTGTTTGACAATCGGCGCGGTTTCCGGGTCGGGTATAAGGTGGTGGCGGTTGTTCGGGTCTGGGATATAGCCGTATGGATATTCCCCGTTGACGCGCTCGCCTTTTTGCGCCTGTGCCTGTTTAACTGCGCGGATTTTCTTGCTTGTGTCGCGGGCGTAAAACTCGTTAAACCAGTTCCGCAAGGGGGTAAACTCGTTATCCTCCCGCGCTGTGTCAACTCCGTCGTTGATCGCGATATAGCGTACTCCGTTTTCGGGAAATACAATCTCTATGAGTTCGCCCGTTTTCAGATAGTTTCTGCCAAGACGGGAAAGGTCTTTGGTAATGACCGTCGCCACTCGTCCGGCTTCCACTTCCTGCAACATCGCTTGCAGCCCCTCGCGCTCAAAACTCACGCCGGAAAATCCGTCGTCCACAAAAAACTTTGTGTTCAAAAAATGGTGTTCGTCCGCATAGCGTTGAAGTATCATTTTTTGGTGCTGTATGCTTCCGCTTTCTCCGGCTTGCATATCCTCTTGACTTAAACGGCAGTAAAGGGCGGTGATTTTATTCGACTGTAACATTAGTCCTCCTTTCCGACAGCCGAATAAACAGGTATAATGTGTTGCTATCATTATACCATATCCCGCCGCCTAATGCACTACTCGGACGCTAAAAATCCCGGATTTCCGGGCTTTTTCTGCAAATCCTTTACAATGAGTTTCTCAATCTTTTTATGGATTGTATCGGTTGCCTTTTCACTCGGCAACGCTTGAACAAGATAGGTGATTTTCCCTATTTTGCGTTCGGTTGTAATTGTCTGTTTTTTATCCATTAGAAAAACCTCCTTTTCCTGTATGGATAAACTATATTCGTCAAAAGGCAAAAACGGGCGGTTGTTAGCTGCAACCTCACGGGAGTTTCACCCCGGCCCATGCTTATGGGTGCGCCGCGCAATACTTTGAGGGTGTTCAACGCGGGAGTATCATTGTGCCGCCTTGTATGTCGTCGCCCACAAGCTGCTAAACCTGTTTTACGGCGCGGTAGTTCTCGCTCGGCTTTTCCCCTATGGGGAAAAGCTGTCATGGCGTACCCGCCGACTGGCTCGGTACAGACGGAATGTACCCGTTTGCCTGTTATGCTGCGCACCAAAGGCCGCTTTCTTTGTCAAAGAACAATAGGCTTTGTCGGCCTGCAAAAGCACATCAACAGCGGATATGCTTTTGCGGAACGACAAATAGCCCATAACGGGAAGCGTGGAAAGGGGACACGCTCCCCGCATGGGCTAAAAGATTATCCTACATGAAAAGCAAGGGTGCGGGTAATAAGGCGCACTTGCAGCCTGTTACGCATTTCCTCGTCCACATAGGAATAGGTATTGCCCGCGTCGTCTTTCAGCGTGCGGGTACAAAGTTTCGCTATGTAACCCTCGTAGTGCTTCAAGATCGCGCACATGGCGGTTGTGTCGCCGTTTGCCGCTGCGGAAATGACAGGGAACGGCAACAGATTTTCAGACTTCCTAACGGTATTCATCATCTGCTTTTCCCTCCAAATACTGTTTGATTTTCGCAAGCGCGGATTTCCTGTGCCGGAAAACCGTCGTGCGTACAACATTCAGCAGTTCGCCAATTTCCGCGTCGCTCATATCCAAGAAGTAGGACAAAAGGATAATGTCGCGTTTCCTTTCGGGCAAAGCGTTAAGGGCTTCGGCAAGCAGTTCATTTTTGACGAGTACATCAAAGCCGGACACTTGAAAACGGAAATAATCGCTTTCGTATTCGTCCGTTGTGAAAAGCTGCGCGAGTTCGCTTTCGCTCAAATCCGAAAAAGTAACTTCGCGTGCTGCGCGTTTCGCAAGAGTGCGACGGTGGCTTTTCGCTTCGCCGACCAAAGTTTTCTTTGCTAATGCGTCGTACTGATGTTGTATTCTTTCCTTGTCGGAAGAAGATAGCTCCATAGAGTTCACCTCCTTCCCGCGTGGAGTAGAGGACGGGAGTTAAGGGCTTGTCCTCTCTGCCCCTTTCGCTCCGTACCCGTTCGGGAGATGGCTCTTGAGTGCGCTTTTCAGAAAAAAGTTGAAAAAAGCAAAATGCGCCCGTCCGCAAGACGCGGACGGGCGCAAAGGAAATGTAAGCAGTAGCTAAATGTATTGACAGTTCACATTCATAGCCGGAATATCCCGCTTGCGGAGCATAGCTTTTTTTGACCGCAAAGCATTAGGCGGGTTACAGTAAATAAAAATGGACACGGCGATACCTCCCCGATACCGCCGTATCCTTAAAAAAGGGCGACTTTAATACACTACCCGCAATCCATTCTATAATAGGGAACAGCGGCTTTTGCGCAATATTAAATAAAAAAGCCGATAACACATAGGTTTTTTGACCTAATGCGTTATCGGCTCTGCGTCTATGCGTCTGGCACTTTTAATCATTTTTTTTTGAATTTATTATATGTGTTAGCTAACTGTCCACAAGCCGCGTTAATCTCTCTGCCATGAGAAACTCTCATAGTAACTTCAAGTCCTGCTTGCTCTAATTGATGTTTGAATGCAACTATTTCCCGTTTCTGTGGTGCTTTAATTCTTGAATTGCTTGTTGGGTTGTATTGTAACACGTTAATCATAACTTTTTTGCCCCGAAACCATTTTGCAAGTTGTCTTACATCTGAGGGCCGGTCATTTATACCCGGTAAAAGCAAATACGCAAAGACAATTTTGCGATTATGCCTTTCAGAATAGGATAAGGCTTGCTTAACAACATCTTCAATAGCATATATGCGCATGTGAGGAATAATACGATTTCTTGCAGATTGTGTTGCTGCGTGTAAAGATATTGTCAACTGAATTTTAAGATGTTCCTCGCGCAATTTTTTTAATTGATCGACCGGACCAACTGTTGATATGGTAATGCCGTCGGTTGGAAAGTTGAGCCCATATCTATCTCGGAGAATATGGATTGCTTTTATCAAGTTGTCATAATTGAATAAAGGCTCTCCCATACCCATAAAAACGATACGGTTTACTTTTCGACGCAACAATATAATCTGTTGTACGATTTCTGACGATGTTAGATTACGAACAAAGCCATTTCGCCCGGACTCACAAAAAATACAACCAACAGGACAACCGACTTGTGTGCTCACGCAAACAGTTCCACCATCTCGCCGCTTGATAAAAACCGTTTCAATGTATTTGTTGTCTTTCAGTTCGTAAACATACTTTTCAGTATCACTGCTTTTGCAAATATTTTTTACCAACATTGATAGATTTTTTTTGCGTGGTAATTGCTTATATAATTCTTCATATAAGGCTTTTGCTTCATTCTCGCCAATAACTTCCGACATTTCTTTGTAAGTAAATCCGTATGGATCATTCCGTACTTCCGCAGGCGTATATTTAGGTAAACGTTTCATTTTTATATCCTTTCTTCTAAATAATAAAAGTTTGTTTTTCTGTATTTTTGATTACAATCTCTAATTTTTCTACATCAATGATATGCGTCAATTTGCATTTAGGGCAGAAAAGAGGAAAATCTTTTAATACAGTATTATGAAATACTTGAACTCTCGTCTTTCCGTTACAAATCGGACATTTTATCCAATATTTTTTAAGCATTATATTTCACTCGTCCTTTTTACACAAAAAAATGCAGGTCAATCCTCAACATGAGCATTGACCTGCATTTATAATGCACAGAGCAGTACAACAAAACTAAGGCATAGCTTGCACTATGTCTATACTATATCTATACGTCGTTAGTTTTTTGTATAGCATCCGCAAAATAAGCATGACAAAAAAGCCCATGTTGAAAATGGGAAAATCCTTTTTTTCAATGCTTATCTAATACGCATGCTATGCAACATAAACGCCGCCTCCTTTTACATAAATTTTATTTTATCAGAAAATCAGTCTACTGTCAATACACAACAGGAAGTATTTAACCTAATGATATGAATTGTGTGGACATATCCAAAAAGAAAGGTGAACTGTAAAATGTAACAGGGTGAATGAAAATGGCAAAAAGACCCGTACCATTGTACGACTTTAAGGCTTTCGGGGCAGCTATAAAAGCCGCGAGAAATGAATACGGCGAGAGCCGCAAAAAGGTAAGCGACGAGTTATATATTTCCCCGCGCTACCTTGCGAATATCGAGAACAAGGGACAACAGCCGAGTTTACAGGTATTCTATGACCTTGTAACCCGGTATCATATTTCGGTAGATCAATTTTTCTTCCCGAACAGCAATGCGGAGAAATCCACCGGGCGGCGGCAGCTTGACGCGCTGCTGGACGGTATGAGCGATAAAGGCATACGGATTGTAACCGCAACAGCAAGGGAGATAACGGAAGTCGAAAAAGCAGAGGATTAACCTCACAATATGAGAAATCGGGAGATTGCAGCGCATGGCGGCTGCAATCTTTTTTTGCGTCCAAAATCAAAGGAACGCGCAACAAATACCGCCTTTCGGTGGGGGTATGGAGTAGATAGCAAGCACAGCAAACGAGTACCCGTTTGCGGAAAATGCTTGTTGGGATAATCCCAAACCCTTATACCGAAAGGCGGTGCGGAAATGGAAAACCGAAAGAGAAATATACAGATGAAGTTTTACGTTACGGAAGAAGAAAAGCGGCTGATCGACGAGAAGATGAAGCAGCTTCCCATAAAGCAGTATGGGGCATACTTCCGTAAAATGGCGATAGACGGGTATATTCTTGTCGTTGACCGAAGCGACACAAAAGCATATATCCGGGAACTGCAAGCGGTGAGCCGGAACATCAACCAAATTGCAAAACGCGCCAATGCGACGGGGACGGTTTACAGGCAGGATATAGAGGACATTAAAAAGGCGGTGGACGAGATATGGCGGTTACAAAGACGCACCCTATTAAATCAACCTTAAAGGCTGCGATAGACTATATCTTAAATCCCGAAAAGACAGACGGGAAGCTGCTTGCGTCCTCTTTCGGCTGCGGGCTGGAAACCGCCGATATTGAGTTTGCATGGACGCGGGAAGCTGCCGGAGATCGCGGCACACATTTAGGGCGGCACTTGATACAATCCTTTGCGGTGGGAGAAACCACACCGGAAGAAGCGCACAAAATCGGCATGGAACTTGCCGGGGCGGTATTAGGCGGCAAGTATGAGTTTGTTTTGACAACTCACGTCGATAAAGACCATCTGCATAATCACTTGATTTTCAACGCGGTTAGCTTCGTTGACTACAAAAAGTACCATTCCAACAAGCAAAGCTATCACTTTATCCGGCGCACCAGCGACAGGATATGTAAAGAGCATGGGCTATCCGTCGTCGTACCGGGACAGGACAAGGGAAAAAGCTATGCAGAATACACCGCCGAAAAGCAAGGGACAAGCTACAAAGCAAAGCTGAAAACGGCGATAGATACTCTCATTCCCCAAGTGAAAGATTTTGACGAACTGCTGCGCCGCTTGCAGGAAATGGGGTATGAAATCAAACAGGGCAAATACATTTCCTTTCGCGCTGCCGGACAGGAACGGTTTACCCGCACAAAGACGCTCGGCGCGGCCTATACGGAAGAAGCGATAAAGGAGCGTATCAAGGGCGTGTATGTTGCCAAAACAAAAACGCTGCGGGAAGATAAGAAAATCCGGCTTGTCGTCGATCTTGAAAACAGTATCAAAGCCCAACAGTCGGCGGGCTATGAACGGTGGGCAAAAATCCATAATCTGAAACAGGCTGCTAAAAGCATGAACTTCCTAACCGAAAACAAGATTGAGTATTATAGCGAACTTGAAAGCAAGATAGCCGATATTATGACCGCTCATGACGCGGCGGCAAAGGCGGTTAAGGAAGTGGAACAGCGTATGTCTGATTTGTCGCTGCTTATCAAGCACACCACCACATACCGACAGTTAAAACCGATTTACGATGAATACCGAAAATCGCCGGACAAGGAAAAGTATCTGCGGGGGCATGAAAGCGAAATTATCCTGTTTGAAGCTGCGGCAAGGGCATTAAAGGAAATGCAGATAAAGAAGCTGCCCGATCTCGCCGCGCTGCGCAAGGAGTATAGAAGCTTAAACGACAGGAAAACCAAATTGTATGAAGATTATTGGCAAGCCAAGAAGCAAATGCAGGAATACGGCGTTGTCAAAAAGAACGTCGATAGTATTCTTTACCCGTCCCAAAGCAGGGCGCGGGAGCAGGAGCGATAAGGCGCAAAACATGGGGTGGCAAGTGGAATGTTAAGGGCTGAAAACGCCTGTGTTTCTGCGGCTTCCAGCGCATGAAAACGACATAGACGATAAAGTATATTCAAACCCGCAAAAACGGCTTTCTAATTGTCCACGCAAGGACAAAAAAAGAACAGGGGCGCGGTGCCGGAAATCGGCAACCGCGCCCCTGTTCTCTATGGGCTATTCCTCGTCGGTCAAGATAAACTCCCTTTCGGAAAACTCGCTGTCCGTCATGGCTTGCAGCTTGTTCACCGCTGCGGCGGCAAGCTGGCGCATATCCTCGTCCATGTAGGGCATGGCGGCAAGGATATTTTCAAGCGTTGTTTCCCGGCTGTCCTCGGCGTAGATCGCAACAATGTTTTCTTCCTCAATGGTAAAGCGGGTATTCATGCTATCAAACCTCCAAATCCTTTTTATGCTCTTTCTGTTTATCTTTCGGCTGCTGCGCCGCCTGTTTCTTGTATTCGTCCAGCTTCTTCAAAATGGACGGTTTTTTCTGCGGCTGTTCCCGTTTCTCGGCTTTTACCGCTTTTGCAAGGTCGGTAACGGAAATCGCTTCCCCCGCCTTTGCCCGCTGCTCAAAATCTGCAACGGTGGGCGTTTGCGGCGTATTGTTGATAAGCCCGTCAAAATTGTTGTCGTTCTGCTCTATGGTGTCCTCGACGTGCTTTAAGGGATTATCCCGCTGCGGCTGCTCGGCGGCTATGGCATAAGCCTGTGTGCCATTCCCCATAATGAGATACTTCCCGTCCTCCGACGCATGGTGAAAACCAAATCCCGCCGCTTCGATCTGTTCACGGCTCATATCGGTAATATGAAAATTGCCCCTCGGCGTTCTAACGGTTTCACCCGTCAAAAGGCTGTCGGGGGTCGCTTCCGGCTGCTGCTTTTCAAGCTGCCCGTCCTTGTAGGAATATCCTTGCGCCGCGATTGCTTCAAGGGTCTTGCCCGTAACGTCGCCATAAATCCGCTTGTCTGCGTCAACCAGCATTTGCAAAGTGTCTTGTACGGTGTCGGACAAGGCTTGCTGCTGTTCGGGCGGCAGCTTGTCAAATACGGGGGTCTGCTGCTCCTGCAAAAACTCCGGCACTTGCTGAAAACCGATACTGTCTACATAGTGGGCGGTGTCCTCGTCGTTCTGATGAAGCACAACAATGTCGGAAACGGAAAGGCTATGCCCCTTAAAGTCGGCGGGGTGGTCGATATTAAACCTTTCCCAAATGTCGCCCAGCGTCATATCCTTTGTAAGCGGTGCAGTATAGACGAGTTCATAATTTACCCGGTCAATGGTAAGTCCAGCCGCTTGCAGACGGTCATAAGGCTCAAAGCGCAAGTCCCTTGTTTCGTCCCCGCGCTTTAACTGATAAATGGAAAAGGTATCGCCCTGCTCCTGCTCGGCTTGCCGCTGCTGCTGCAACTCGGTAAAATGCCCCTCAATCTCGGTAATGAGTTCCTTTGCGGTGGTCTGTATTGTTTCAAGGGACGCTTTTAACTCGGTCATTTCCTTGCCGCTGCTCCAACCAGCCACATAGCCGAAAGAGTAATCGGAAGTATCAAGGCCGAAATGCTGGCAAACCGTATAAGCGACGCTTTCCGCTTCTACCTCGCAGGTATGGCGGTCAACGCGGTTTTGCTGCTCCGGCGGGGCGTTTAAGTCTACGTCGTGCAGCTTCGCATGGGCGATTTCGTGAATGGCGGTCTTTACCGCCTGTAATTCACTCACGCCCTCTTTGATTGCAATACGCTTGTCGGTCAAACTGAAATACCCATTTGCGCCGTTTGTGATCTGCTCAAATGCAATCGGGACGGGGGACGCTTTTTCAAGGGCGGCGAAAAAATCCTCGTACTGCTCCACATCGGCAAGCAGCGGTTTAACGGAAAGGTCGGGAAACTCCTTGCCCTCGGTCTGCGAAATATCAAAGACGGTTATAACCTTAAAGGCGGGGACGGTGATTTCCTTTTCTTCCTTTACCACTTTTCCCTCGCGGTCAAGCATGGGCTTTCTCGTTTCGGGGTCGATTTTATCAACCAGCTTTTTCACCTTGTAGGGCGCGGGGGCAAAGATTTTAATGCCTTTCTCGCCTTTCTTTACATGGCGGTCAAACTCCTTTTCCCATTGACGGAAGCCCATTACCAAATTGCCGCCCTGCATAGCAATTAGGATAGTGTTATTCAAACTATAATCATGGAACTTTGACATAGCGGTTAGAAACTCTTTGTAGCGGTCGCTGTCAAAAATCGCCTGTACGCCCTGTTCCAAACGCGCGGTGATCTCCTTTACCTTTTCGGCGGGCTTTTCGGAAGTAAGGATAATGGGGACGACGGGGCGGGGCTGCTGCGGCTCTGCGGCCTGTGCGTCTGCTTGCTGCGTTTCGGCTGCGTCCATATAGGCTTTGTCCTGTTCGCCGCGCTCCGGCTGCGGGTAACTCATAATGCGGTATTCTTCCGGCACTTCGCGCCCCTCAAACTGCCGTTCCCACTCGTCGCCGCTTTCCACGATATAGCCGTACTCGGTAAACGCGCCTTTTTCCTGCGCGGCAGCGTTCCTGCCAAAAGTAGAAAGGTCAATGCCGCCTTTCCATTCTTCGGGCATTTGTACCATGCCGGATTGATTTAAGTAATAGTCGCCCAAATCGTGGTAGTTATGTACTTCGGGGATATGGACGTAAAAATCCACGTTGTAGGTGAAGTCAATTACCTGTCCAATATTTGCAAGCCCGTTTTTCTGCTGCAAAGCTGCGTTCAGCTTGCCAACCTCGGCGGGGTCAAGCTGTTCGAGCCGCGCCGCAAGAAAATTGAGTTCGTCCACGTCGGCGGCGCATACCATTTCATAAGGCAAGGCAATATGTTTCTCCGGGTCGTCGGAATAGCCGCGAATGGAAAAATCCTGCGGGTTGTCGGCGGTAATGCCGACGTTCCGCATAGCTTCGTGCAACTGCTCCTTTGTGGCGGGCATATCCAACCAATAGCCGCCGGGGTCGCCCGCGTCAAAGCGGCTGCGGTTGCCTATCATAATAGAAAACTGTTCGCTCATGTGTTCACGCTCCTTTTCCTGCCCGGTATTTTCGGGGATAGCTGCCGCCTGTTGCTGCTGCGGGGGTTCTTCGCCCTCTATGGTGTAGTCCGGCATGAGCATACCGTTTACTTTGAAATAGTCGGCGTACTCCTGCGGGATAGGCGGGGAGATTTCCGTAAACAAGCGGTCATACGCTTTGATACGCCCATTCAGATACTTTTCCATAGCTGCCTTGTCGGTGAAAACCTTTCTATCTTGTCCGGCAATCTTCGCTTGGGTTCTGCTTGGGCTGTTGGTGCGCACGCTCCATGTAAGCGTCCATGAATACGGGATAGATTTCTGCGCTTCTTTGTCGTAGCGGGTATTCTCGTAAATGTAGTAATTCATCTGATATACCCGGTTGCTGCGAATATGGCGGTTATGCTCGGTGGTCTGCCACTCGTTAGCGGTGTGCTGGACGTGCGGCGTTCTCACATATTCAAGTGTTTTATCCAGCAAAAGCGTTCTTCCCGCCTGTTCTTCCCATGCGGCGGCGCGTTCTTTAAGGTCGTCAAAAATCGCCTGTTCTGCCGCCGCGCTTTCGCTGCGCATGGAAAGTAGCTGCGCAATCGGCAAGGAAGCATAAGGGGCAATCTCCCTGTCCTTTGCTTCAAAATATATCCGGCGTTCTATCCGCATGGTTTCGGCGGCTTCTAATTTGTCATGGTCGTATGAGGAATACGGCATATTCTTTCATCACGTCCTTTCTCGGTCATATAAGGGTTTGGGACTATCCCAACAAGCAAAATGCCCGCGCTCTCTATGGGAAGCGCGGGCATTTCTCGCAAACGGGTACTCGTTTGCTGTGCTTGCTATGTAGTTGTTTTTATCCGTAAACGCCTGTTTCTCTCGCTTTGGGCTTTCTGTCTGCGGCGTATCTTTGCCGCGCAATCGGGGCAGTATTTCGCCCGGTTGCTGCCCGCCGCAAACGTGCTGCCGCATACCGCGCAACGCTTCAAATCGGTTTCCCCGCTGCGGGTGATCTGTTCGCAAAGCTGCCTGTCGGCGGGTAATACCGCTTCGCGGAAATAGCGGCATAGCAGCGAATAGCTGATACTCTGCACACAAACGCAAGTTTCCCCGTCGTCCAGCAGCAGACAATTCCCGCAATCGTTGTTTGCACAAGCGGCGCGGGTCATTTTCTTTACGGCGCGGTATTGCTTTTCATCAAGCCTTATCATTTTCGGTTCTGCTCGACGCGGAAGTTTACATACTTGCCGCCTGTGTCGGCAAGCAGCACAACTCCGTCAAAGGTCTTTCCCGTCTTGGTCGAGTACATACCTTTGATTTTTACCTTTCCGTCTTTCAAAAGGGCGGCGGCAATCGCCTTTGTGAAAGCCTTTTTGCGCTGCTCAAAAAAGCGGTCATTCTTCCACATCACAAAGCTGCAAGCCCTGTCGGAGCAGTAAAAGTTTTTCTTGCCCTCGTAAACCGCCGCGCCGCAACGGGGGCAAGTGCCGATTGCTTCCCGCTGCGGGGTAAACAGCTTCGCTTTATCCTCGGAAATCGCGGAATAGGTCTTGACAAGCCCCGCTGTCATTTCCTCAATCCCGCGCATGAAGTCGGCGGGGCTGTCGCTGCCCTTTGCAATCCCGGTAAGGCGCGTTTCCCATTCTGCCGTAAGCTGCGGGGACGTAAGGCTGTCGGGCAGAATAGCGACAAGGTTATACCCGTCCTTTGTGGGGATTAGCTTTTTGCCCTTGCGCTCGGCAAAGCCCGCGCTAATGAGTTTTTCAATGATACCCGCCCGCGTCGCGGTGGTGCCTAACCCTTTGCGCTCCGCGTCCTCCGGCGTGTCCTCCTTTCCCGCACTCTCCATAGCCGAAAGTAACGTATCTTCGGTAAATGCCTTTGGGGGCTGCGTGTAACGTTCGGAGATCTCCGCTGCCGGATTGTCAAAGGTCTGCCCCTCGGCAAGCGGGGGTAAAACCGCTTCCGGCTCTGCGTCCTCGTCCTGTTCCCCGGACGCGGCGCGGGATAGTCTTTCAATCTCGCGCCAACCCTCGCAAAGCGTCGTCCTGCCCTTTGCGGTAAAGGTATAGCCGCCGCAAGTGAAAACCGCCGTAACCGCTTCATACTCATAGGGCGCGGCAACGGCGCAAAGCAGTTTTGCGCACACAAGGGTCATTAGCTTTTTCTCACTTTCGGCAAGGGAAGAAAAGCCCGTTTTCACAAACTCCGCTGTCGGCAAAATGGCGTGATGGTCGGTTACTTTGCTGTTGTCGCAAATCCTCGCAAGGTCGGCTTGCAGCTTCACGCCCTGCATAAAGGGGAGAGCAGCGCAAAGGCCGGTGATAAGTTCCTTTGTGCTGCCCTCCATATCGGAAGTGATATATTTGCTGTCGGTGCGGGGATAGGTCAAAAGCCGTTTTTCATAAAGGGCTTGCGCATAGTCAAGGGTCTGTTTCGCCGTAAACCCATACAAACGGTTTGCTTCCCGCTGCAAGGCGGTGAGGTCAAACAGTTTCGGCGGGGCTGCGGTCTTTTTCTCTTTTTTAAGGGAAGTACAAACGGCCTGCGATTTCTCGCAAGCCGCTTTCATCTGCCGCGCCGCCGCTTCGTCGTCCTGCCTTTCGGAAAGGGCGGCAACGCCGCCAACGTCCAGCCGGACGACATGATATTTCTCTTTCTTAAAGCTGCTGATTGCATAGTCGCGGTTTACCAGCATAGCAAGGGTGGGCGTTTGCACTCTGCCGACATTCAATGTTTTATGGTAGAGGATAGAGAAAAGGCGGGTCGCGTTAATGCCAATGAGCCAATCGGCCTTTGCTCTGCAAAGCGCGGATTGATAGAGGTTGTCATAGCCGCGCCCGTCTTTGAGATTTGAAAAGCCCTCGCGGATTGCACTTGCTTCCATGCTGCTAATCCAAAGGCGGGAAAAGGGCTTTTTGCAATTCGCCTGTTCATAGACAAAGCGGAAAATGAGTTCCCCCTCGCGCCCGCTGTCGCAAGCATTGATAATCTCGGTAACGTCGCTGCGGTGCATAAGGTCTTTGAGAATGGAAAACTGCTGCTCCTTGCCGCTGGCAACAATAAACTGCCACTCCTGCGGGACAATGGGAAGATCGTCGTACTTCCATTTACGGAATTGTTCATTGTAGGTCGCCGCGTCTGCAAGGCTAATCAAATGCCCGATACACCACGACACAAGGTAGCCGCCGCCCTCAAAATATCCGCTGCGCTTTTCATTCGCGCCCATAACGGCGGCAATCGCCGCCCCGACGCTCGGTTTTTCTGCAATTACAAGTTTCATAGATTATCGTCCTCCTGCTCGGTCTGTTCGGTTTCGACTACTTCCGTTTCCTCGTCGTCCTCGTCAAAATCAAGGTCGTCAAGGCTGCTGCTGCCTTTCGCCGCGTCCTTTTTGGGCTTCAAAATCTTAAAGTAGTAGAACGCGCCGCCGCCCGCTGCGGCAACAAGCAGCACGACAAGCAGAATACCCATGCCGCCGCCTTTTTCTTCTTCCGGCGGCTGCTCGGTTTCTTCCGGCTCCGGCTCGGCTTCCACACCCGCGCACTCGCTCATGTTGACGCTGCAAACCGGGCAAGCGGTGTTGACGCTTCCGGCAACGCATTTATCGGTGCAGCTACAAACGGGGGCTTCGGTCTGCCCGTCCTCCATAAGGGCGGTTAAATCCGCTTCGTCCACTTGGTTAAGGAAATGGACGGTATTTTCCCCGTCCTCGGCGCGGTCAATGATGATGTAAAAATAGTTGCCACTTTTGGTAACGACGGTGATAAACTGCTTGTCGCCGGACGCTTCACCCGTTATATCGTCCACAAGGGACATATTCCCGTCCGGGGTAAGGGGCTGCGGCTCATAGCCGCCCGTCGTTTCTTCCGGCTCGGTTTCCGGCGCGGGGGTTTCCTCGGTTACGGGGGTAGGCGTGTCGTCGCTTTCATCGCCACCGCCCGCATAAGCGGTAACAGAAAAGCCGCACATGATAACCAGTGCGGCAAGCAATACGGTAAACTTTCGGATTATCTTTTTATTCTTCATTGTCGTTGTCCTCCTGTTCGGCGGGGTAAGTGGCTTCCGGCTGCGGCAAGGTGATTTCGCCGCTGGCGTAAGCGGAGAGGAACGCGGCAAGCTGCGTCCCGTCAAGGTGTACCGCCTTTACCATTTGCACGATCTGCGCGTTTTCTTCCTCGACTTTCTGCGCTTCAAGGTCTTTCAGCTTCTTTTGCTGTTCAAGGATTTTTGCCCTCGTTTTCTCAATATCCCTTTCGATACGGTCAAGTTTCGTGTTCGCCATAGTCATTTACTCCTTTCCAAACTGTTCTTTCCATGAATAGCTGCGCCCCAATCCCTTAACGGTTTTAAGATAGGGCATAGCGTTTTCTTCCAAAGTCGCCGCCCGGTTAAATAGATCGGGATAGTGTTCTTTGAGATATAAAATCTCTTGTTTCTTCATGCTCGGACAAAAGAAACAGGACGATTTACCCGGCTGCGGCAATCCTGCCGCTTTGATTTCCCGGATACAATCGTCCCTGTTCCAGCCCCATTCTTCAATGAGGGGGTAGCGGTTATGATATTTTTTGTCGGCTTCGTTGTACTTGCGGGAATGTTCATACCGTTTCACTTCTCCCGCGTCATAGCCGATATAGCGGTTGACTTTCTCGCCGCGCTGCCATACTTCGCGGCAAGGCGCATAGTGGTTGCAAAACTTTTCCTGCGGTGCGATTTTGTGTTTCTGCGAACAACGCTTATGCCCGTAGGCAATCGACGGGAGCGTATGAGAGCGCAAGCACTCGGTTTCAAGAGATAGGCGGTTGCCGTAGCGGTCAACATACTGCACAACGGTAATCTGCGGCATACCGTGTTCCGCAAGCCATTGATTGATTATCTCGATAAATTGATAGGTATGCGGGTGTTCCGCGCCCGTATCGGCAAAGGTGATAAGGTCAATCGGGATTTTGTGCTTGTATAGGCCAATAAGTAAGGCGGCACTATTCGTGCCGCCGCCAAAAGATACAATATTCATTTTTCAACTCCTTTTAATTGTAATTTAACCGCCCGTAGGCGTAAAAGTGGGATTGCCAATAGCTGGTGTCCAGCTTTGAATACTGGATAGGGTCGCCACAATGCAGCATGACGGGGCTTCCGTCCCCGTCCTCGCCCACATAAATCCCCACATGGGAAACGCCGGGGGTGTCGTATGTACCCGTAAAGAACACCAAATCCCCCGGCTGCGGGTTAGAAACAGGGGTTGAGATGTTGTAAAGCCCTTGCGCCCCAAGTCTGCCCGTATTGTATAGGCCGCTGTTCGTCAACACATAACTCACAAAGCCGCTGCAATCAAAAGAGGTTTCCGGGGTGCTGCCGCCCCACACATAGGGAAAACCGACGTATTTATCTGCTTCCTCCATGAGCCGCGCAAACTTTTCATCGGAACCCAGCAGCGCGGCGGGTACTTCATAATCGGCGGGCGGGTTTTCATAGTATTTAGACACATAGCCGGATTGCGGGAAAAGGTCGGGTCTGTTTCCCAGCGACGACATATACATAGCGTACATGGATAGCTGTTCTTCGCCCATGATGTAAACGGGGACATGGGAGAGGTTGAAGTTTTCCAAATCCACATGAAGAATGTAATAGTTATAGGGGACTTCAACCGTATAGGGGTTGCCCTCGCTGTCCGTCCTTGTTTCGGTGCGGTAGCGTACCTGTACTTCTTCCTCGACCGTCAAGATATACTGTTTCTCAAAGAGCATTTCAAGGGTGCTTTGCACTTCATCGAGTGTAAACACGCCCTCATGCCACGCGGAAAGGATAGAAATTAGCACATAGGGGTCATGCTCGATCTCGTCCGCGTTTACCCGGTATTCGTCATAGCCGGGGTATTCGCTTTCGATATTGTCCAGCATATCTTGTAACTCGGCTTCCATAGCGGCATACGCGCTTTCCGCGCCCGTTATATCCGCGTCCTCGGAGAGATAGGACGACGCAATCAAGCCGCTGCCGCTGTTGCCGCCAAAGAGGGAGCAAGAGGACAGCCCGCCGAAAAGCAGCAGCACGATAAAGGCAATCCCGCCCACAATCAAGCAGCCTTTCCAATGCCGGACAACAAAGAACGTCGCCCGTTTGGTTTCCTGCGCGGTTTTCTTCGCCGCCTTTGCGGTGGCTTCAGCGGTTTTTTTCGCTTTGCCGCCCGCTTTCAGCGTTTTTGCATACTGCTTTTTAATGCGCTGCTTCTGCCAAAAACGGGAAATGGGGTTGGAGTGCGCAAGCGCGGGGTTATCGTGCAACGCCTTTTGATAGAGAAAATCTGCGTTTGCCTTTACCGCTTGTTTTTCCGCTGCCGCCGCTGCCCGGTAGGGTTTCAGCTTATGGCGGCGTATGCCGCCCTTAACTGCCCGCGCCGCCATGCCGCCCGCTTTCTCTCCGGCAAGTTCTACCCGGTGCCCGCTTTCCACACCGACGTTTTCTTTCTCTACCTCGTAGATTTTCCCATGTACGGTACTGTTTAACTCCTGTGCCGGACGGGATAAGGGGTTATGCCGCAACTTGCCGTTTGGGGGCTTATCCGTCTTTTCAAAGGAAAGGCGCGTCTTTGCCTTGCCTTTCGCTTCGTCAAAAACGCGCTCTTTCTTGATTTTGGTCTGCTTGGGGATAGCCGCCCGCGCTGCGTCTAAACAGTCTGCCGCCTTATCCGATTTCTTGATCGCTTTTTGAAGTTCCGGCGTTGCCCGTTCCGCTTCGGAAAACTGCAAGCGGGAAGAATGGGTTTTAGGCTGCGTCGCGTCAAGGGCTTTTTTCTCCGCGCCTTTTGCTGCGTGTCGCTCAATCTCTGCGCCGATATGCTGCACAACCTTTTCCGCTGCCACCCCTGCGGGGGCTGAATAGTTTTCTTCCTGCGGCCTTTCGCTGATACTGGACGTTTCGCCCGTCGTGAGGTTTTCCGCAACCGCACCGTCGCGGGTCATTTTTTGCGTTACCTTGTCGGGGGCTTTCAGTTCCTTGCTCAATCTTCATCACCTCCAATCCGCTGTTTTGCAAGTTCGCAATAGTCGGGGTTTAACTCAATGCCGATATAGCGGCGGTTAAGCCGTTTTGCTACCATGCCCGTCGTGCCGCTGCCGAAAAAGGGGTCAAGGACAATCCCGCCGATGGGACAGCCCGCCAAAATGCACGTTTCCGCAAGTTTCGGCGGGAACGCTGCGAAATGCCCGCCATGATAGCCGACATTGTTAATCTGCCAAACGTTGCGGCGGCTGCGGACGGGAGAAATCAACTCGTCGGCGTATGCGCCCTTTTCGCGGGGGCGGTTGATTTTCTGCGGTTGGTTTTGCCCCGGAACAGTAACGTTATACTTATTTCCTTTGCTAACTCCGCTTTTCAGCCGCCCCGCCGTTGTGGGGGCTATCGGCTCGGCTACTGCTTGCCAATCGTAATAATACTTCTTTGACTTGGTAAGCAGAAACACATATTCATAGCAGCGGGTCGGCCTGTCCCGCGTGCTTTCCGGCATGGGGTTTGTTTTGTGCCAAATGATAGAACTGCGCAAATACCAACCGTCGCCCCGCAAGGCGAGGGCTACAAGCCACGGAATACCAATTAAATCTTTGGGCTTGCAGCCGGGGGCGCGGTGGTTAAACGCCACTTGCTGCCCGTTCCTGCCTTTGGGGTATTTGGGGTCTTGGTGGTCGGCTTTGCTGCCTGTGCCGCAATAAGTGTCCGCGATATTCAGCCAACAAGTACCCTCCGGCGTAAGCACCCGCTTTACCTCATGGAATACCGCCGTAATACGGGAAACATATTCCTCCGGCGTTGCTTCCCGTCCGATCTGCCCGTCTGCGCCGTAGTCCCGCAAGGCATAGTAGGGTGGGGACGTTACGCAACAATCAACTGCATTTTCCGGCAAGGTTTGAAGCACCTGCAAGCTGTCGCCGCAATAGATTTTGTCCATTTCTATCCTCATGCCGACACCTCGCCGGGTTTGGTCGTCATTACACGATAGAGTTCCGTATCTTGCGGGAAACGGTCAATAAAGGGCAAAATCACGTTGCCATAGAAGATAAGCCCCTCGCCCGCGTCGGAATGGGTTACATAGGTCATTTGCTGCTGCGAAATGTTAAGCTGCTTTGCAAGGATTTCCCTGTCGCCCTGGGCTTGGTTGAGCATATACACAAAATCGCTGTTTTCAAAAATGTTCTCCACCTCGCGGGACGATAACAAATCTTTCACGTTTTGGGTGATACCTGTCGGAATACCGCCCCATTTTCTAAAACGCTTCCAAATCTCAACGCTGTACGCTGCGGTCTGTTCCTCTTTGAGCAGCAAATGAAACTCGTCGATATAGTACCGCGTCGCCTTGCCTTCGCTGCGGTTTATGGTAACTCTGTTCCAAACTTGATCTTGGACAATGAGCATACCGAGTTTTCGTAGCTGGGTGCCGAGTTCTTTAATATCAAAGCAGACAAGGCGGTTGTGAATGTCAACGTTTGTTTGGTGGTTAAACACGTTCAAACTGCCATTTACATAGAGTTCCAATGCCGACGCGATACGCTGCGCTTCCTTTTCCGGCTGCTTCTTGATTTCATTGTAGAGGTCGCCCAAAATCGGCATATTCTCCGGCTTCGGGTCTGCAAGGTAGCTGCGGTACACGCTGATAACGGCGCGGTCAATCAAAGTCTTTTCAACCGCTTCCAGCCCGTTTTTGCCGCCCATAATCAACTCGCAAAAGGAAAGGATAAAATCGCTCTTTAAGGCTATGGGCGTGTCGCCCTCGCTGTAATTGAGGTTTATATCCATCGGGTTAATGTACTGCGTGCTGTTCTGCGAAACCTTGATAACCTGCCCTTTCAGCCGTTCCACAAGGGGGTAATATTCCGCTTCCGGGTCGCAAATGATAATATCGTCTGCGGTAATGAGAAAAGCGTTGGTGATCTCGCGCTTTGCCGAAAAACTCTTGCCGCTGCCGGGTGTGCCGAGTATCAAGCCGTTAGGGTTCTTCAGCCTTTTCCTGTCGCACAAAATCATGTTATTCGATAATGCGTTTAAGCCGTAATACAACGCTTCGCCGCTTTGGAACAGCTCTTGTACCGTAAAGGGGACGAAAATGGCGGTGCTGGAAGTCGTCAAGCCCCGCTGGATTTGGATTAGGTTTTCGCCCAATGGGATAGAGGACATAAGCCCCTGTTCCTGCCGGTAGTCAAGGCGGGTGAGCATACAGTTGTATTTCTGTGCGATACTTGCGGCCTGAAATACGTCGTTGTCCAATTTCTGCTTTGTGTCTGCCACATTCAAAACTAACAGCGTAAGCAAAAACATTCGCTCGTTCCGGCTCTGCAAATCCCGCAAAAGGTTTTTCGCTTCGCCGCCGTAGGTGGCAAGGTCGGACGGAATTATATCCATATCGTAGCCGCTGCGGATTGCCTTTTTCTGTTCCTCGATTTTCATACGGTCAAGGTCGGTGATTTTCCGCTTGATCGTCTTGATCGCTTCGTTGTGGTCGATACTCTGAATGTGCAGATTGACGACAATCCCGTTTTCCGCTTCCATGAAGTCGGCAAGCATACGGTCTGAAAGTTCCGGCGCGGCAATCTGCAAAAAGGAAACCGCGCCAAACTTCCCGCCCATTTGAAACATTCGCCCGTCGCCAAAACGGAAAGAGGACGGGGCAATAAAGTCTTTGACGGAAAGGCCGCTTACGGGTAGCCATTCCCACGCAAAGTTGAAGCGTTCCCCGTCCGGGTGGAAAAGCCCATGCAGCACTTCAAGCCGCTGCTTCCCGTCCAATACCCGCGCCGCCGCGCCGATCACCTTAAAATGGTTGAGGGTGTCCGTTTCGATACGGGCAAGCCGCGCCCGCGCCGATTTAATATCTTTTGCTTCAATGGTAAAGGTGAGAAACTTTGTCTTGATAAGCCCGTTGTTGCCGCGTTCAAGCTGTGTTTGCAGCATTTCGGTGTATTCGGCTCTGATACTGTCAAAGTCGTCATTCTGTGGGGCAATCGTGATACTGCTCTTGAAATCCTCCTTGTTCGCATGGCGGCTGATTAAGGAAAGCTGCACACTGATAGAAGCGTCAAAAGAGTTATACATATCGCAAAGGGCTTCAAAAATGGCGGTCTTGTCGTCCGGCTGCGCAAGCTGATAATTAATATCTTCAAACTCAATGCACTTGGAATACCGCCCGTTTGCAAGGCGGCAAATCCCGTCCTTATACATTCGTTCAAACGGTATGCTGTCCTGCGCCGTATGGGGCTTCCCGTCGCCCTTTGACTGCCGGATAAGCGCGTCGATCTGTTTCTTTTCCTGCCGCGTAAGTTTACGCTTTTTGTTTTGGGTCTTTCCCTTTTCCTTTGACAATCGCCCGTACCTCCTTATCTAATCGCTCCTGCCGCGCAAGGGCGGTATAAAAATTGTTGGTCTGATAAGGTCGCTCTTTGGGGCGAAGAAACTTCACTTCCACAAATTGCCGTATAATCACTTCCAGCGGTTGCCCGTTCTTCTCGTACATAGCGAGTAGGAACATGGGCAGCATGGCAAGCACCATGCACAAAGCCGCCGTTGTCGTTCCCGCGCTGTCCTTTGTCAAAAAGAATAGCGGTAGCCCGATAGCCACCGCCGCGCCGAAACAGAGTAATTGTCTTTTGGTAAGGTTGAACATTACCTTGCTCTTGATTTTGGTTAAATCCTTTGGGACGGTTACATACGCCATTTCAAACCTCCTTTCCGGCAAACCGTATGTCGCTTTTGATTTCATTTCCCCATACGTCCCAACCAGGGGTATGCTGCCTTGCAAACAGTTCAATACGCGGTAGGTCGCCCATAAGGGCAAGTATCTTTTCCCGCGTTATATCCGGCTTTTTGCTGTGCTGCTCAACAGGGGAAATAATAAATTGATGTACCTTGTTTGATTGTCGCTTCGGGTGTCCTTTGGTAGCAAGCAAGCAGATTTCCGCATTTCCTCGCGTCCAAAAGCCCAAGCCATAAAACCAAGTGGGCGATTTCCGATTTTGCTTTAACCATACAAAGGCAACGGATTTATAGGTAAATCCCCAAGCCTTGATTAACTGCAACGCTTCTTTAAGCTGCGGGAACGTCGCCCATAGGAATAAAATACAGTCCTTATCCGCAATTTCTTTGACGGGTAAAGCGCAAAGTTCCTCAATACTCATAGTGGGATAGTGCTTTTCCGCTGCGCCCTGTACCTTGCTTCTCGCGTATCTCCAAGGGGGATCGGCGTAAATGATTTTGTATTTCTTCATCTGCACCCCCTTAATGCGCGCTGAATACGGATTTTGCAAGGCTTCCCGTTTTGAAAAGCGTAAAACACAAGAGGACGGTATAGCCCATGCAAGACCAGATCGCGCCGGATATGTCATCGGTTGCTGCGATTGTCTGTATCAAAACCGCATAAATACCGACGCACACAAGAATTAGAAAAGCCTGAAAACCGAGGGCAAGCAAGGATTTTAAGTAGTTCTGTCCCATGCCGCCCCATTCACGATTTACCATTGTCGCAACGGGGATAGGGGCGATACTCGTTACAAGGTATATTTCAATCATGCGCCCGTACACCACCAGCATGATACAGATAGACAACGCTTTCATGGTAAGCCCCACAAAGAGTGATTGAAACCATAGCCCCAAAAGCCCGCCGACGCTCATAGCGTCCAGCTTTGCTTCTATATCGGTGATAACGGTTGCAATATCTATGCTTGTGTCGGATATGATAACGCCCGCGCTGTCGTTGACGACGCTCTGTGTAATGTCAAATACGCCCATGACGATGTTCCAAGTATTTGTTACCAGCAGCACCGCAACAAAGGTTTTGAAAATCCACTTGAAGAAAATCCAAGTGTCGAGATCGTGCAGATTGTTTTTCTCAATTACAAGCTGGATTAGTTCGTAGCACATGACAAAGGTAATGATAACGCCCGCAATCGGCACAATGACGTTTTCCGATAGGCTGCGTATCATATTGAATATGCCCGCGTTCCACCCGGCGGGGGTTGTGCCGACTTGCGTTGCGATTTCTCCAACCTCTGTATTTACGCTGTCGAACAGCCCGGAGAGATTAGAGAGTATTCCGTCTGTCAAAATGCCGCGAAACCAATCTTCAATCATCTGCCATATCAAAAGCTAATCCCTCCTTTCCCGCGCCCTCCCGCGTGAAGCGGGAGAGCGCGGCGGGTAGTGTTAGTTTGTGGCATTATCCAAACAGGCCGGAGAGCAGCGGGACAAGGGTAAGGCCGATAAGGGCAACGCCGCCGCCCGCCATCAACTGTTTTATCCCCAAATAGGAGTAAAACCTTGCTCGATGGCAGGCGGCGGCGTGTCAAAAAATATATGGAATTGTTTTAGAACCGCCCCGGAGGGGACAGGTCAGCCCTTGACCTGTTCCACCTCCGGGATGGGTTTGAGATTGAAGTGAATTTCGATAGAAATGTGTCGTGTCTTATCGCTGTCGATGTGTTCATGGACAACGATTTCTTTAATCAGGCGGTTTAAGGTGGCGGCGTCCAACTCCGTGATGTCGGCATATTCCTGAATGGCGTCCACCCATTGTTTGGCGTCCATCGCCAGCCGCATTTCATCAGCCAGCTTCTTGCGCCCCTGTGCAACCCGTTCTTTCAGTTCGGCCTGTTCCTTCTGCGTCTTGTCCAGCATGAGATTGAAGTTGGCTTCGCTGATCCGCCCGGCAACCATATCCTCATAGAGCCGCAGCACCATCTTTTCCAGTACCTCAATCCGTTCCTCGTCTTTTGTCAGGGAACGCTCCAACGCTTCCCGCTGGCCTTTCTGCTCGGCTTCACAGGTGTTGGTCAGTTTCCCGGCAATGGCTTCCCCATCGGTCAGGGCAGCCTTGGCGCACTCCCGGATTTTGTTCAGGACAAGGTGGTAAAGGGTATCGTATTCCACCCGGTGCTGGGTGCAATGGTTCTTGCCGAACGCACCATAGGTCTTACAGGCGTAAATCTGCTGCGGGTGCTTGGCGTGGGTGGTGCGGATGGTCAGTGACTTGCCGCACTCGCCGCACTTGATAAGCCCGGCAAACAGGCTGGTTTCCCCGTCTTGCCGGGGGCGCTGGCGGGATTTCAGCTTGTCCTGCACGATGGCAAAACTTTTGCTGTCAATCAACGGCTCGTGCCGTTCCTCCACCACAATCCAGTCCTGCGGCTTCTTCTCGCCAATGGTGCCGATTTTGAAGCGGTAGTCTTTCTTTTGGGAAGCTATCGCCCCAGTATAAACGGGATTCATCAGGATGTCCTTTATCACGGAGAAGTCCCACATATACCGCCCGTTTTCCGGGTCTTTCTTCTCCCATTTGGTGCGGACATTGCGGAAGCCCCGTTCCCGGTTCCACCATGTAGGGCAAGGCACCTTCTGTTCTTCCAGCCTGCGCCGGATGAAGTTGGGGCCGTGTCCTTCCAGCGCCCAAAGGAAGATTTGCCGGACAATGGGGGCGGTTTCCTCGTCCACCAGCAGGTGGTTTTTGTCCTCCGGGTCTTTCCGATACCCAAAGGGAGCCACACAGCCGGTAAACTGGCCTTGCTGGGCTTTCAGAAGATACGAGGAATGTACCTTCTTGGAAATATCCTTGCTGTACATCTCGTTCAGGATGTTCTTGAACGGCGCAATGTCGTTGTTGTCCCGCATGGTGTCGATACCGTCATTCATGGCGATATAGCGGACGCCGTGCCTGGGGAAGAAGTCTTCGATCAGTGTGCCGGTCTGCAAGTAATTTCGACCCAACCTTGATAAATCTTTTGTTATCACAAGATTTATCTGCCTGCGCTCGATGGCCTTTAACATCCGTTTCAGGTCGGGGCGCTCCATGTTCAGCCCCGTGTAGCCATCGTCCTGATAGACTGCCACAACCTCCCATCCCTGCTTTTCGCAGTAGCTTTCCAGCATATCCCGCTGGTTGGCAATACTGGCGCTCTCCCCGTCAAGGTCATCGTCTTTGGAAAGCCTGCAATAGATGGCCGCCCGGAAGCTGCCCGCCAGAATTGCGTCCATGCCTGTGTATTCGTATCCGTTCATCATAACCGTTTACCCGCACAATCCAGACGGAACACGGTTTTTCTGAACCTCGTCTTTATTATATCCTAAATCTTGTGTTTTCGCAAGATTATCCTTGCCGGTATTCTGCCCATATTTTTGGGCAATCAGGCTCACAAAGACATCCGCTGCGTCCAGCTCGCCGTCAAAAACTGTGGTAACATGAATCTCTGTTTTCGTTTTTGCCATAGGCAGTTATCCTCCATAATAGAATAGCCAGACAAGGAGAAGGTCGGCAACGAAGTCCGGCAACGGGCTTCAAAAAACCTCAAAACCATCTCTGTCTGGCGGTTTGGTTACAATTTATATTTTCTTTTATTTTTCTGTTGCTTTGGTTGCTGATAGGGGAAAAAGCCCGCAGTTACGGGGCTTTCCCCGGCAACCAGCCCGGCAACGGGAGTGCAACAAAGTCGGCAACGGGGCGGGATTTTCAGAAAGGAAGCTCCATCTGCTCTGTGACCTCCACAAATCCCTCCGGGATTTTTTCGGCTCCGTTGCTGGTATCCGTTGCCGGGGCTTCACGCTCCCAGCCTTTCTGCCTGCCGTATTCGGGGAACATCCGGGGATTGGAAAAGTAGTGCCAGCCTGTGACACAGTGGTTCATAATGTCGTTGACCTCCCGGATTTCCCATTGCTTCGGCTCGTCAAAGGGGTGGTTGAGGGCTTCCCTGAAAAGCTGCTTGGAACACACCATGCTGCCGGTATAGCGGTCAAGGTAGGCTTGGATCATCCCGGCCTTGGTGTCCTCCGGCATAAAATCCCGCTGGTGCTCTTTGAGATAACGCGCCATTTCGGGGCTGAAAGACAGCTTAAAATCCCCGCTGCGGTAAATGGTCATGGCTTCCGCCCATAGCTGCTCCATGTAGGCTCTGGAAGCGGCTTCATCGTCCAAAATATGAACTTCCGCCTGTTCCGGGTACACCATGACTGGCAGAAAGCGCCGGTTGCCGGAACGGTCAAGGGGCAGGAAGTCCAGGGCGTTGGAAGTTCCTCCGAACACGCATTGCCGCAGTCTGTCCTCCGGGTGGGTTTCGTATGGGATTTTATAGACCTCCTTCTGTCGGCTCAAAAAAGACTTGATTTCCTCAATGCTCTTGGCGTTTGCGGTGGCGATCATCTCCGACATCTCGATAATCCAATGGCCTTGCAGCTTGCGGTACACATTGTCATCGTCCAGCTTGCGAAGGTCATCGGAAAACCACTCGTCTTTCACGGCCAGCAGCCGGAAAAAGGTGGATTTTCCGGCTCCCTGACCGCCCACCAGACAGAGCATGACCTCAAACTTGCAGCCGGGATGAAATGCCCGGTGGATGGCTCCCAGCAGGAACAGCCGCAGGGCTTCATAGGTGTACTGGTCGCTGTCGGCTCCTAAAAAGTGGTGCAGACAGGTACGGATACGCTCGGTTCCGTCCCAGGTCAGGCCGTTCAGGTAGTCCCGGATGGGGTGATAGCCGTTTTCGTTGGCAACGATCCCGATGGCGGCGGCAATCTTCTTTTCGCTGGTCAGTCCATAAGTTTCTTCCAGATACAGGAGCAGATAATTCATATCCGTGTCCGTGATGGCGGTGCCGGTACGGTGGTATCCGATGGGCTTGATGATGTCGGTGCGCTCGGTCAGCAGATTTTTGGCGATTGCCCCGGAAAGCAGCGGGTCATTCTGAAAGACGGTCAGGCAGTTGCGGATACTGTTGCGGACGCCGCCTTTCTCGGTGCTTTCCAGCATGGCTTTGACTTCCTCAACGCTCCGGGGTGGCGGTGCTTCTTGCATGGTCTGTTCTGCGGCCTGCCGTATCTCCGGCGGCAAGCTCTGCCATTCGTCTTTCAAGATTGCTCACTTCCTTTCCACAGTCGATGATAAAGGCTGCCCGTTCCTCCATATCCGGGGAGAGCAGCACATCCAGCAGATAGTCCACATAGTCCTGCTTTTGCAGGGCTTCCACAAACAGCGGGTGGAAATCCTCGTCTGGTGTCTTGGGGGCATAGTCCCGTTTCCAGCGGCGCAGCAGGTTTCGGTAATCGCACAGCACCCGGAAGCAGTAACGCTCCATACGGCGGAACCGCTGTTCCGGGGTTTCCTGCGGTGGTTTCCTGTGGCTGGACGGCTCCTTGTCCTCATAGGGGATGGAAAACGCCTGTGCCAGTATAAGGGCGGCTTCCTTTGGGCTGACAGCTTCCAGACGGGAAACAAAGTCGATCACATCCCCGTCTGCCTGACAGCCGAAACAGTGAAAGCGCCGGTCAACCTTCATGCTTGGGTTTTTGTCGGCATGGAAGGGACAGACGCACATCCCGTTTCGTCCCACCCGGATTCCGAAATGCTCGGCAGCCTGCCGGGTGGTAACAAACTGCTTGACAGCTTCAAATACATTCAACTAAATCCTCCTGAAAATAAGAAAAGCGCCTGTCATTCTCGAAAAGAAAATGGCAAGCGCCTGTTAAAGTTCCATATCCTGTTTTTTCTCTGTGCGGGATTGCTGGCGTTTCTCGGCCTGTTCCTCCCGGATACGCTGTGCCCGGCCTTTGACTGCCTGCTGGATGGATGGTTTCTTGCCCGGCTCGGCGGTCTGGCGGTACTGCTCGGACGGAAGCACCTGATTGAGCCAGTGGCGCACATCCCGGAGAATCTTCACATCCTCCTGCACCGCTGACAGGCGTTCCTTATACTCGGCCACCTCTCCGGCAAGCTGCGTCCGTTCCTCATTCAGCTTTTTGGTGCTGTACTTGGTTCCCTCCAAATGCACCTTGAAATAGCGGACAGCGGCATTGTAGGCGTCCAGCTCGTCCCGATGGGCGGCTGCAAACTGTTCCTTTGGTTTCTTAAACCGAATAGCGGCATATTCCGCATGAACCGGCTTGTGGGCTTCAAAGTTGGCGATATGGGAAAGCATGGTGTCGACCTCCTTCATGCGTTTTTCCTTCGGCTTCATCTCTGCCCGGATGGAAACGGCCTGTCCGCTGACGGTATCCAGATAGGCGTCCAAACTCTCCACGGTGGACAGCTCCTTTTCCCGCAGATAGCGGATGGCGACCATAACCTTGTTGAAGTCGTTCACAGTGCCTTTGAGCTGGCCTTTGCTCGTCCAGCCGGTGCGCTCCTCCCGGCGCAAATCCAGATATTGGCCCAGCAGCTCCGGCAGGGTGGGTTCCTTCGCTTCCTGCAAGGCTTCCAGCAGGGTGGCCTTTTTCTCCTTCAGGTCTGCAATCCAGCCTTTCAGGTGGCGCACCATCTGACGGATCGACTGCATGAGCCGGTTGGCGGCGGTAATGTCCCGGTTCAAGTTGCCGATGTTGGTCTGTATCCCTCTTTTCTCCATCTGGCTGACCGCTGGCCCCATGTGGACAGTGGGGATTTTATCAAGCCCCTGTCGCTCATAGGAACGAAGGTCAAGGCGCTCCGGGCGGTCATTGGCTTCCAGATAGCGGTTTGCCGTAGCCGCCCAGCCTTGCCGCCATATCTCGCCGTACTTCTGGTCGTTCCAGTCCACGGTGTCCTCCTTGTGGCTTTTCCAGTTCCCGGACGGGAGCCGGATACGCTCGCCGTTCTCGTCAAGGTCATAAACCTTCCGGCTCTTGGGAAGCCATTTCCCGGTTTCGTCCATTGCCCGGATGGTCAGCAGGATGTGGGCATGGGGATTCCCGTCCCCCTTGTCGTGAATGGCAAAATCGGCAATCATGCCTTTGGAAACAAAAAACTCCCGGCAATAGTCCCGGATCAGGCCGGCGTGCTGTGACCGGGGGATTTCCCTCGGTATGGCAAGTACGATCCTTCGGGCAAGCTGGGAGTTCCATTGTTTTTCTACGGCTTCGGCGGCGTTCCACAAGGTGTTGCGGTCTGCGTACTCCGGCGGGGCGTGGGGCGGCAGCATGATTTCTGTGTGGACGATCCCTCGTTTCTCTGCATAGTATTTCTGCTTCTGGTCGTACTCGGAAAACAACCGTTCGCCGCTCTGATAAGCTGCGGCGGCTACGGCTGACTGGCGGTTGCTGCGCTGAACGATTTTTATATCATGGTGGGGACAGAGCATAACGGCTTCCTCCTTCCTGTGGGTGATTGGATGGGGTGGTGGTTTGCCACCTCATTTTGGGCAAAAGAAAAGCAGGAAACCGTTTCTGATTTCCTGCTCGGTGGTGCCGCCAGTGGACGGCGGGTATTCATTTTTCGGTGGTTTATCAGTCAGACAAAGTGAAAGTTTTCCAGTTAATCAAGCCGAAAGTCATCCATTCCTTTTTCGTATAGCAGCCGTATCTTGAACCGCTTTCGGAAGCCAATCAGCATTTGCATAATCCAAGGGAATTACCAACTCTTGGATTTTATCTTCCTTGGTCGGCCTTTTTATGTCTTTCGGCAAATAATCCAGTCCGACTTCTCGCAAGCTCATAACACTATTGTGAATCCATCCGACCGCCTGTCCATCACAGTACAGGCAATAGCAGCCAAACATCTTTTTCACTTCTACATTCAAGCCTTTAAGATGATCCATCCACTCTCGGACTATATTTTCTAATTCATAAGCCATTCGAACACCTCCACAAAAAGGAATTTGTCACTGACTTCATTATATTTCATTTATCCGGAAATGTATAGCTGGATTTTGTAAAACTTGTCGGACGGGAACATCTTGCAGTGCAAGGTGTTTCCGGGCGGCAAGTCCACAAAAGGGTAGCTGGCGCAGCCAGCGCAGGGGAAGCATAGCGTCCCCTGTGATGATTGGAAGCAACCGCAAGTGTGCTGGAAATCATCCGCTTTCCGCAGGAAGCCCCCGGCAGGGCGCAACGCACCGGCTCGACCGGTGTATAGTTGCGCCCTTACTCCGTAAGGGATTCCCCGGCTACCCGCCCTTTCACGCTTTCTGCAACTATTTCCTTCATGCCACTTTGAGAAAATGCCTGTTTCAGAATGTCCATCACATCCTCGTCTGTCAGCACTTCCGGCCTTAAAAGGAAACTTTCCAGCATAGCTCCTCTGGTACAGAGCCGGTGCGTCCGTTCCTTCCGGGTAAGCTGCTTCACCTGGTGTTCCAGTATTTTTTCTTCATGCTGCGCCCGCCGCAGTCTGGCTTCGCCTTTGGCAATCTCCTGATTCAGCTTTTCCAGCTTCTCATTTATCATGGCAGCCCTCCTTTGGGAAGCAGCGTGTAAATGCGGTTTGGTTCTCCCACACCCCGGCGCACCCGCAGGATAAGCCCGATGTCCTCCAATTCTTTCAGGGAACGCTTCACAGTGACGGGGCTGCGGGAGAGGGCTGCCGCTAATTCCATGATAGGAAAACGGACAAACAAAATGCCGTTGCTATCCTCTATCCCTGCCGTAAGGGTGGTGTTCAGCAGACGGGCATACATGACTTTTGCTGTGCTGCTGATCGGCAGCCGAAGCATTGCGGCGGGTAGCGGCATACAAGGCGGCAGAACCGTGTCTGCGCTCATAAATTCAAATTCCATTTAACTGATTTTCTCCTTTCGCTTGGCTCGTTTTGACAGGTAATGGGGGCAGTCTATCACGACAGCCCGGAAACTCTGCTTGCACTTATGCTGGCACTTCCGGCACAGGTCGTTGTAGGCCACACGCCCCCGGTCATTGAGGAAGAAGGAAAGCTCCAACTTCCGTTTCTTGCTCATTCTCGGCATAGTGCCTCCTATCATAGAAAATCCGCCCATTTCAGCCGTAACAACGGGAACAGGCGGATAAAGGTTTTTGGTGTCATGTTTCGGGGCGATTTTCAAGGAAAATACGGCCATAGAGCCGCTTTGAAATGCCCCATAGTATTACGGACGGGGCAGACTACACCCCGCCGATTTGTCGTGTTTGGGTAGCGTTTTGGTATCAGTTCTGCCGGGTTGTCCTGCTGTCGTTCCTGCCCCTGAATCTCACAGCGGCGTTTCGTTCCCGTTGGTACGCTCGCTGCGGTCAAGGTTCCTCCATTTCCTTGCCGCAGGTCGTTGCGCTACATCGCCGGGGAGCATATCCCATCAGGCCGGTCATTCGATTGGAAATAATCCATCGATGAACTGACTTAATCATAGCTCATTTTTGAACCCTTTCCCGTATGTCCATAAAATAGGAAAACCGCCCCAAAATCGAAAAATTCCACGATTTCGGAACGGTATATGGTATAATAAGGAATAACAGCGGCAGCCAGCCGCAGGAAGGAGCGATGTGTTTATGAAAACCCGCATTTCCGTACAGGAACGCCTGAAAGATTTACGGGTGGAACGGGGCTTGAATCTGGAAGAACTGGCACAGGAAACCGGCATTTCAAAATCAGCCCTCGGCAGTTATGAAAACGACAACGACGAATACAAGGAAATTAACCACGGCAGCCTGTTGAAGCTGGCAGACTTCTATCAGGTGTCGGTTGACTATCTGCTCGGCCTTACCAATAATCGGAGATATGAAAACACCCCGATAGAAGAATTACATTTGAGTGATGAAGTCGTGGAACTGCTGAAAAGTGAACACTTCAATAACCGGCTGCTGTGTGAGATTATCTCCCATGAAAAATTTAAGGAATTGCTGGCAGACGCAGAAATCTATGTGGACGGGATAGCAACCATGCACTTCCATGACACAAACAGCTCACTGGCTGCTTTACGGGCTATGGTACTGGAAGAACACCCCGAAGCTGCGGCAGACCGGGCAATCAAAGTGTTGGAAGCCTGTCAGATAGAGGAAGAAGATTTTTTCTGCCATGTGACGCACAAAACATGGGACGTCATTCTCCATGATATACGCAAGGCGCACGAAAATGACAGCGAAAGTGCGCCGGATACCACGCCTGCCGATGAACTTATACGGGAAGTACAAAAGGCCATGCAATCTCCGGGGGACAGGGTTCAGCAATTCACGGAGATATTCTGCAAGGCGTTCCGGCTCAAATACAAGCGGCTCTCACAAGAGGAACGAAGCCTTTTGAAAAAGCTGTTCAAGAAATCCCCGCTGATAAAACAGTCTGGTATGAACTTCCGGCGCAGGCCGTGGAAATAAAAACAGCCGTTGTAGGATTTTGTTCCTACAGCGGCTGTTTTTATTTATGAATCTTCTCCAACAAAAGACAGGATATTTTCATCAGTTTGTAATGTAATTGTTGCGCTTTCTGAATCATCAGAATAAACTCTTGTTCCATATACGCCTGTAACAGGCTCCTCTAAATTTTCAAAAGTTAATCCGAGTTTCGAAGAAGAATTGTCAATCTTTTCAAGCGAATATGTACCTGTCCATTCTTGTTTATGAGTGTTATCTGTTAAGATAAAACTTTTTTCTTCAAAACTCAATGTCAAATCCAATACTGGTATGTCATCATGCACTGAACCTGAGAATAACATATTACCATCTAAATCAGTAATAAATTCTAAAGACCAGTTATATGATGATACCGACCGAGTTTGGGAAGAATCACACGAACATAAGCCTACACACATAAAAAAACATACGCATATTGCCAATAACCGTTTCATTTTACCTATTACCAACCTTAATTCACAACTGTTTTGCATTTAATTAGGGAAGTGTCACAGGGTAAGAAATAGCGAAAGCTCCACCGCCTGCCAAGGCATTATTAGCGGTAGCAACACCAGAAACAGAAACCGTTCCCTTATCTCCGCTATTACCTGTTCTTCCAGTATCCACATCAGTTTCGATTGTTTCTTCACCGTCGGCTAATTCTGCAAATGCCGTATTGGTGGATTTTTTGTTCATAAGCACATTAACTGTACCAGTCATACCAGTGAACTCCGGTTTTGGAGATTCATACCACGGTACATACAACTTCACATGAACTTGAATCCCATCATCCTCATCATAAGTTGCATAAGAGTTAATACGAACATTAGCGACTGCTCTTTTGGTGACACCATCGGAAATCATAACATCGGTTAAGTATCCGTCATATTCTCCAATGACTACCGGCTGTTGAGTATCCGTTATTTCCGTTGTTGTTTCCGCTGCAAAAGCAGGAACCGCACTCACAGAAAAAAGCATACAAAACGCTACCAACGAGGTAAACAATCTTTTACTAAATTTTTTCATAAACAATGCTCCTTTCTAAAATGACCAGAACCTACATTTTTTGTATTCAGTTATTGGCAATATGCTACTAACCTGCAAGCACACTCTCAAATCATAAAATGTTTCAAATGTACTTGTTTTATTTTATGATAGCACTTATTTACATTGGGTACAATAGAAAATATACACCATTAAAATTTAATTTTTTGTGCAAATCGAATCAAATATAAAATTATATCGCTTTAGATATTGTCCTGTTCTAATTTAATCACATTCATAATACCACAATTCAAGGCTTCACAAATGCGAACCAGCGTTTCCATGCTGATATTCTTTCCCTTGCCCATGTTGGCAATCATATTTGTGGTAAGACCGGCGGCAAGCCGCAAATCCTCTTTCCTCATGCCACGCTCTTTCAGTGTGTTCCATAGTGGCTGATAACTAATGTGCATAGGCTTCCCGCCTTTCTTTCCATCGTCAAGTGTTTTATACCCATTATAGCAGAAATCTTGCGTTTCCACAATATTTCTTGACTACACCGCCGGTTCCGTCTGGATTGTGCTTTTCCTTTCTCCGCTTTTATTACATCTAATTAGCCATGAGCTGTTTCATGCCCTGCGACTTCGCGCCGGGGTTATCGTTGCCGTACCCCTCCATGAGGTTAATGCCGCCCCAAATGCCAAGTCCTGCGCCAAGCGCGATTACCAAAGTCTGCAATACGTCAACTGCGCTGTTGAAAAAATCCATATAAACCTCGCTTTCTGCCGCTAAAACGGCTCAAAAAATGTTGTTGGAAATAAAAATGCCGCCGTTTTTATTCGGCGGCTGCGTCCTCGTCGGACAAATCTATTTCGTATATGTCAAAGGGTTCGTCGGGCTTTACGATTGCCGGACGGGTGGACATATACCGTTCAACGTCAAAAGCGTTTTTCTTGTCGAAGTCGGAAAGGTATTTGTAGTTCGGGTGCTGCGTTATATCGTACTTATCGCTGAAAAAGGGGCGCACGCCGCGCAACTGCAAAATACATTTTCCTCCGTCCATAACTGCGATTTCGTCCTGTGTCATCAACTCCTTTCCCAATTTCTGATAATTGAGGCCATGAGAAACCTGCGTGCCGCGATTTTCGGAAGTGTTGAAACTGTCGATTGTTTCACGTCCCAAGTTCTCCGAAATATCCTTTGCATTTTTCCCGCGCCCTCCCAAAAACAAGGTGCTGTCGGCATTGTCAAGTATGATTTCTGCCGCGTCCTTGTAAATGGCTTTTAGCTGGCTCTGCGATTGCAGAATGATAGAAGCCGAGATTTCCCGGCTGCGGATTGTGGCAATCAATTTTTCAAACTGCGGGATTTGTCCAATGTTTGCAAACTCGTCTAACAGGCAGCGAACATGAACCGGCAGCTTGCCGCCGTATTCGTCGTCGGCCTTGTCGCACAAGAGATTAAATAACTGCGATTGCAGCATAGCGATAACAAAATTAAACGTGCTGTCCGTATCGCTCATAATCAAAAACAAAGCTGTTTTTCTGTCGCCTAACGTGTCAAGTTCTAATTCGTCGTAGGACATAAGATCGCGCAATTCCTTTATATCAAAAGGAGCGAGCCTCGCACCGCAAGAAATGAGGATTGATTTTGCGGTTTTGCCCGCCGCCAATTTATATTTTCGGTACTGCTTCACCGCGAAATGGTCGGGGTCGCGTTCTTCCAAGTCGGCAAACAGCAAATCGACGGGGCTTTGATATTCCTCGTCGTCCTCGCGGGCTTCGCTGGCGTTGATAAGTTCCAACAGGGTAATAAAGTTCATTTCCTCGGCGGGGGCTTCGTACCAGATGTAGCCCACCAACGCGCAATACAAAAGCCGTTCTGCCTTTACCCAAAAATCCTCCGCGCTTTTTTCTCCCTCACCTTTGGTATTCGCTATCAACGTATTTACCAGCTTCAAAATATCTTTCTCGCTGCGGATATACACAAAGGGGTTGTAGTGCATAGATTTTTTGAAGTTAATCGTATTCAGTACCTTAATGCGGTAGCCCGCCCGTTGCAGCAGCTTCCCGCACTCAATCAAAACCGTACCTTTCGGGTCGGTTAAGACGTAAGAGGAATGAAGCTGCATTAGATTAGGTTTGACAAAAAATCTTGTTTTTCCGCTGCCGCTGCCGCCGATCACGACGACGTTCTTATTTCTCGCGTACTTCGGCTGCTTCGGGCGGCTGTTCATGGTAAGCCGTTCCGTCTGCGTCAAAATGATGTTGTTTTGGAAATCCGGGTCTATGTAGGGCTTTATATCTTCGGCGTTTCCCCATCGGGCAGAGCCGTACTCCGCGCCCTTGCGGTATTTCTTCGCGTTTTTCCCTTTGACATAGACTATCAAGCGGATAATCACCGCACCGACAATGCCGACAAGCAAATCCAACGGGTAAACGCTCGGCAAGGCGTTTTCAAAGGCTGCGGAAAATCCTTGTGTGATATTCAGTATCTTTGCAGAAATATCCGCGCCGGGGGCAAGCCGCACCGCCTGTCCGACTTTATCAAAGAGATAGACAAAGAACACATAGGGGATATTCGGAAGTATCAGCTTTTTGTAGTTGATCTGCTTCATATCTCGCGCCCCCTGTCCATTTTCTTTACCTTGTCGCGGGCGGCGTTAAGCTGCTTCGCCTTGTCCTTTGCAGCGGCAAGGGCTTTGCGGATAGAGGGCTTTTTCTCCCGGTTCAGCTTCTTTGCGGAAAACTCTTGAAACGCTGCGGTCATAACGTCCGCGTCCCGGCCTTTGAAAAACACAAGGTAACGGGTCTGCTCGCCCTTAACCTTTTTTAGCGAAAAATCTATGTTGTATTTCTTCGCCGTACTCTCAAAGGCTTTAATATTGCTGTCGGTGATCTCGATGTTGGAAACACCCGCGTTCTGCTTCATAAGCTGCCGCATGGTCTGTTTCCCATGCGCGGGTTTGCTTTTCTGCTCCAAAAACTTTTGGATTGCTTTCTGTAACGCCTGTTCGGTAAGCCGCGCCGCGCCTTTTCCCACTTTGACGTATAGGGCAATCGTTTTTTGGGTTACTTCCTCCTGCAAGGTATCAACTCCTTTCCCGGTAAAGTGCGGCTATGCTCATTCGCCGCCGTATAAGTCGTGATTGACAAGGGCGGTATAGTAGCTGTCAATGGTACTCGGCGCGTTGAACAGCACCGCTTTTAGATACTGCTTGATGTTGCGCACTTTGGTTGTGTTCTCCCTCATGCAATCCAAAACAAACTCAATATGGCTGCTGTTCAGCTTCAAAAACTTGGATTTCACCAATTCGGCGGGGTAGTCGTCCCCGGCAATACGGATTGTCTTTCGGGCTGTGCAGACGGTTTCCAGCATAAGGTCAACAATCTCGTCCAAACGGTCTTTGTCAATTTTGCAGTTTTGAATGAGATGGTCGTATTCGATATTGTCCTTGATAATCTCCCTGTAAATCTCTACTGCGCTATTGCTTTTCGCTTCCGTTCTTTTCCTTTCCGGCGGCGTAGCCGCTTCGCCATGCGCAAAGGGCAAGGGGTTTAGGGAATGGAAAGGAATGGAATCGGTACTTGATAAATCAGTAATTGATTGTTCTTTACTTAATATATCTTTATTTAATTGCGTTGGATTTTCCAACGTAGGTTTTTCCTGCGTAGGTTTTTCCAACGTTGGATTATCCAATGTTGGATTTTCCAATGTAGGTAAATCCAATATAGGCGGCTGTCCGCCGCTGGTAGCTGCTTCCGGCTCTCGCGGCTGCGGCTGCTCGTATATGACGTAATCTGCGCCCCGCAAGCGTCCCTTTTCGTCGCGCTCCCGGCTGCGCACGATATATCCGGCTTTTTCGAGTTCCTTTACCGCTTCGCGGATTGCGTCGATCTTCTCCCGGTTGATATGGGATAAGCCCGCAAGGGTATAATCCCAATCTTCGGGCAGCGAAAGCATTTGCGACAACAAGCCCTTTGCCTTTAAGGACAATTCCTTGTTTCGCAAGTGGTGGTTGCTCATAACGGTATATCCCGTATTTCGCTCCACTCTGAAAACTGCCATATTTCCTCACTTCCTCTCTTGGTATGCGTGGACAATTAGAAAGCCGTTTTCGGCTGTTTTGGTATTGCAATATGCCCTTTGCCGTTTTCGCGTCTGCAAAGCCGCATGGCACAAGGGCTTTTGCCCGTCTATTTGTCCATGCTGGCGTGCGTTTTCCGCGTCCTTTTGCCGGGGCAATAGGGACACTCTTTGAAAACGCAAAACTCATATTTCCACCCGGGGCGGTAGAAACGGCAAGTGCCGCAATCTTCATCATCTCCGGCACAACCGGATTGATAGCGGTCAAATCCCGGCTTCTGCTGCATGAGCAATTCAAACGCCCGCTGCTTGCCCTTTGTGAAATACATTCCGGCTGCACCTCCTTTCCTGCGGGCATAAAAAAACGGCGTTACTTTCTCCCCCAAAGGGGTTAAGGTAACGCCGTTTGTGTGCGTATTCAGTTTTTAACACATTCCCTGTCTATCCGCTGTCCGCAAAACCATTGATTTTATTAGCTTTTTGCCGCTATCGCTATCACACCTCATTATTTTTCAGCCCGTGGTTTTTGTCCTTGCAGCCGGTGAAGAGCCCCAGGGAGGCCAGGGCGACGCTCAGCACCAGGGCCACCGCCCGCAGACCGCGGCGGGGACGACAATTTCCTTGTTTTGACACAGTACTCTCTCCTCTCGGCGGGGCGGGGCGCGCCCACGCCAGACATCGCGCCGTTCCCGCCCGTCTCTGCCCTGCGGGCAGAGCGGCCGATTTTTCTATTATCATATCATTATCTTCCAATCTTTACAATTGGAAGTGGCCATTTATAGACAAAATTTGTTGTGTTTTCACCAAGAAAAGCCGGCCTTTGCAAAATTCCTCGCAAAGGCCGGCAAGCGGTCGGTCCCCAACCGCCCCTAGCACAGCAGCAGTTGGCAGATGCGGGCCGCCCCTTTGAGCAGGGCGACCTCCTCCTTGTTCCAGTAGCGCCGGGCGCCGTTGACCTCGGCCCCCAAAAGGCCCAGACGCCCGCCGCCGGCAACGCGGCACTGCAGCACCGCCCGGGCCCCCCGCGCCCGGCAGAAGGCGGCAAAGCGGGGGGCGCTCTCCCCGGCGGCCTCCGCGTCGGGGCAGTAGAGCAGCCCGGCGGCGGGGTCATAATAGGGCTGCAGGTCCACCCGATCGAGAAGGGCGGGCGCCGCCGGCCCGTCGGGGAGACCGGCAGCCACCCCGGGGGCCGTCCAGACGTGCAGGGGGGCCTCCCCCTTCCAGACAAAGTAGGTGCGGTGGGCGCCCAGGGCGTCCCCCAGGTCGGCCAGCACCCGGCGCACCCCCTCCTCCGGTGCGGGGGCGGCCGTCGCCCGCTCTAGCAGCCGCCCCAGGCAGAGGGGGCAGTCGGCCTCCCCTCCCCTGTCCCCGCCCAGGGCGGGGGCAGGGGCCCCGGCGGCCATCCGGTAGCGGTCCTTCCCCGCCCGCTTGGCCTCGTACATGGCCCGGTCGGCAGCGGCAAAGAGGGTCTCGTAGCTGGCGCCGTCCCGGGGCCAGAGGGCGACGCCGATGCTCCCCCGCACCGAGAGGCCCCGGCGGGAGGGAAGCTCCTGTTCCAGCAGTTGGCAGAGGCGCTCCACCGTCTCCCCCACCACCGGCGCGGCGGCGTCCTTCATAAAGACCACAAACTCGTCGCCCCCCACCCGGCCCACGATGTCGGTGGCGCGAAAGTTGGCCCGCAGCCGGGCGCTGACCTCGGTGAGGACCGCGTCGCCAAACTGGTGGCCGTAGCGGTCGTTGACCCCCTTGAAGTCGTCCAGGTCAATGAGCAGCAGGGCGCCGGAGCTGCCCCGGCAGGGGCCTTGCAGGTAGCCGTCCACCGCCTCGGCGGTGGAGAGCTTGTTGTAGAGCCTTGTCATGGGGTCGCGGCAGCAGCGGGAGCGCAGCTTCTGGGTCTCCTTTTTGTGGGCGCTGATGTCCCGCAGCACCCCCAGCACACAGGTGCGGCCCCCCGGGCCCTCCACCGGCGCGCCGGAGGCCGAAAACCAGCCCCCCTCGTGGCCGGGGAAGGCCCGCCCTTCCAGCCGCACCTCGGCCGGGCCGGCGCTCTTCCCCCGGCAGATGGCGGCAAAGTCCGCCGTCCCGGGGCAGCCGCTCCCTTCCAGGGCGGCCAGGTAGCCCTCTGCCCGCCAGATGCCGCCCCCCGCCCGGCCGGGGCGGCGGTCGCAGAAGGTCATCACGTCCTCCGCCCCGTCGTACTCAAAGGCCAGCCCATCGGTGCAGCGCAGCAGCACCTGTCGCCGCTCCCGCTCCCCCTCCAGCTCTCGCTGCATCTGCCGCCAGCGGCCGATGTCCAGGCAGAAAAACCGCCAGCGGTGCGGGGCCTCCAGCACCCCGCACCAGCGCAGCCAGCGCAGCTGGCCCGCCGGGGTGTAGCAGGGAAAGTCGGCCTGCACCCGCCCCGCCCGCCGGGCCCGCGCCAGTTTGCGGGCGGCCAGCCGCCTCCCCTGGGCCCCCAGGAAAAACCAGGGGTCCCCTCCCTGGGTGCGGGCAAAGAGCTCCGGCGTGCAGTCCAGCAGGGCCAGAAATCCGCCGTCGGGCGACCAGTGGGGTTTGGCCTGTCCCAGCTGCAGCCGGACCAGTCCCCCCTTGACCCCCCGGGCCGCCGCCGCCAGCAGCGCCTCGCCGCTCATCCTCTCGTTCACCAAATCTCCCCCTTTTACTGTGAACGCCCAATTGGGTCTCCTTCCCAATATAGTCAGGGGAGCTGTAAAAAAATGGCGTTTTTTGTCCCCCCCAGCGCCCCTGTGCAGGGGGCGGCAGAGGGACGGCGCCAGCCCTTTCGCCGTCCCCAGGGGGCGGGGGCGGCCCTTTCCCCTCCGCGGCGGCCCTGGCGGCGGGAAAAAGGGGGATAAAAAGCCCCCCTTTTTCCCGTTTCCCGCCCCGCGTTTCCCCGCGGCCGGGCGGGAAGAGACGGCAAAAAGGCGCGGGAGAGCGTTGCCGCTCTCCCGCGCCGGGGCCGCATATCAAACAGGCCTGTCTAAAAGGTGAGGCCGGGCTGGACGGCCCGGAGCTGGGGCTCCACCGCCCGCACCTGCTCGGGGGTAAGGAAGGGGCGCTCCAACAGGGGGAGGTGCCGCTGCCGGGCGCAGGCGGGGGTGCGAAAGAAGTTGAGCCGGTAGCGGGGCAGCGGGGGCAACTGCCCCGCCAACTCCACCAGCGCCCCGGCGGTGAGCCCGGGGTAGAGGGTGGTCCGCGCCTCGCAGGGAACCCCCTTTTCGGCCAGCCGGCAGAGGGTCTCGCGGGTGGCGTCGTACCCCTGTTCGGGGGGAACGCCGCACACCTGGAGGTACTGCTGGCGGGGGGCCTTCCAGTCGATGGCCAGGTAGTCGCAGAGCCCCGCCTCCACCAGGGCCAGCACCCGCTGGGTCTGGCGGCCGTTGGTGTCCAGCTTGACCCGGTAGCCCATGGCCTTGAGGGCGGCCAAAAACCCCTCCAGATCGGGCTGGAGCAGCGGTTCCCCGCCGCTGACCACCACCCCGTCCAGCAGCCCCCGGCGCTTTTTCAAAAAGGCCTCCACCTCCCCTTCGGGCAGGCAGTCGCCGGGACCCAACAGGTCGCGGTTGTGGCAGTAAAAGCAGTCGGTGTCGCAGCCGCGGGTGAAGAGGACGCAGGCCAGCACCCCGGGGAAGTCGATGGTGCTGGTGCGCTGGATGCCGGCGACCTTCACTGGGCGGCCGCCTCGGAGAGTTCGCCCTCTTTGATGACGTACTTGACCCGCTGGCGGTACTCCTCCTTCTTGCCCTTGTGGAAGTTCTGCACCGGGCGGAGATAGCCCACCACCCGGCTCCACACCTCGGTGGCGGCGCCGCAGTCGGGGCAGCTGTACACCTCGCCGCTGATGTAGCCGTGCTCGGGGCAGACCGAGAAGGTGGGGGTCAGAGAGAGGTAGGGCAGCTTGTAGTTGGTAAAGGCCTTTTGCAGCAGGGCCTTGGCCACCTCGATGTCCCGGATCTGCTCGCCCAGGTAGAGGTGGAGCACCGTGCCGCCGGTGTACATGCACTGCAGGTCGTCCTGCAGGTCGAGGGTCTCGAAGATGTCGTCGGTGTAGCCCACCGGCAGCTGGGTGGAGTTGGTGTAGTAGGGCACCTCCTCCCCGGCGGTGAGGATGTCGGGGTAGCGGTCCCGGTCGAGCTGGGCCAGGCGGTAGCTGGTCCCCTCGGCGGGGGTGGCCTCCAGGTTGTAGACATGGCCGGTCTCCTCCTGGAAGCGGGTGATGACCTCCCGCATGTGGCCCAGCACCCGCAGGGCGAACTGCTGCCCCTCAGGGGCGGTGATCTCGCAGCCCAGGAAGTTGCGGCAGGCCTCGTTCATCCCCACCAGGCCGATGGTGTTGAAGTGGTTGAACCAGTAGGAGCCGGTGCGGGCCTTGACCTCTTTGAGGTAGTGGGCCGAGTAGGGGTACATCCCATTTTCGGTCTGCTTTTCAATGGTCTTGCGCTTGATTTCCAGGCTGTTCTTGGCCAGTTCCAGCAGCCCGTCCAGCCGCCGCATCAGGTCCTCCTCGTCCTGGGCCAGGTAGCACAGCCGGGGCAGATTGAGGGTGACCACCCCGATGGAGCCGGTCATGGGGTTGGAGCCGAAGAGGCCACCGCCTCGCTTGCGCAGCTCGCTGGTGTCAAGCCGCAGCCGGCAGCACATGGAGAGGGCGTCCTCGGGGGAGAGGTCGGAGTTGATGTAGTTGGAGAAGTAGGGGATGCCGTACTTGCAGGTGATCTCCATGAATTTGTCCACCACCGGGCTCTGCCAGTCAAACTCCTTGGTGACGTTGATGGTGGGGATGGGGAAGGTGAAGACCCGGCCGTGGCGGTCCCCCTCCATCATCACGTCGCAGAAGGCGGTGTTGAGCAGGTCCATCTCGGCCTGAAAGTCGCCGTAGCAGGCGTCCATGGGCTGGCCGCCGATGACCACGCACTCGTCCTTGAGGGTGGAGGGGACCACGATGTCGAAGGTCAGGTTGGAGAAGGGGCACTGAAAGCCCACCCGGGTGGGGACGTTGAGGTTGAAGATGAACTCCTGCAGCGCCTGTTTCACCGCGGCGTAGTCCATGTGGTCGTAGCGGATGAAGGGGGCGCAGTAGGTGTCAAAGGAGGACCAGGCCTGGGCGCCGGCCGACTCGCCCTGGGTGGTGAAGGTGGAGTTGACGATCTGCCCCAAAAAGGAGCGCAGGTGCTTGGCCGGGCCGCTCTCCACCTTGCCGGGCACCCCGCCAAAGCCCTGCATCAGCAGCTGGCGCAGGTCCCACCCGGCGCAGTAGGGGCCGAAAAAGCCCAGGTCGTGCAGGTGCAGGTCCCCCGAGGTGTGGGCGCGGCGGATCTCCTCGGGATAGATCTCGTGGAGCCAGTACTGCTTGGTAAAGGCCTCGCGGATGTAGTTGTTCATCCCGTTGATGGACTTTTGGGTGTTGGCGTTCTCCTGGATCTTCCAGTCCATGTCGTCCAGGTACTGGGAGAACATGTCGATGGTGGCGCCGATGAGGGCGTTGGCCTCCCGGGCGCCCTGGCGCTTCTCCCGGTAGAGGATGTAGGCCTTGGCGGTGCGGGCGTGGCGGTTTTCGATGAGGACCTTTTCCACCATGTCCTGCACCTCCTCCACGTCCAGCACGCCGGTGCGGGACGAGGCCATCTCCACCACCTGGCGGGAGAGCTCCTCCGCCCGATGCCAGTCGTCTCCCCCCACGGCGGCGGCCGCCTTGAAGATGGCCCAGGTGATCTTCTCCGGATCAAAGGGGACAATGTCCCCGCTGCGCTTGCGAATCGATTCGATCATCGTATTGTGTCCTCCCATCAAAGTGGTTTCAGAAAACCGCTGGAGACGCCCAGAGCGCTGAAAAGCCCCTGCCGGCCAAAGGCAGGCAGGGGCGCGACAAAAGTCACTCACCAGAGCCCGTTTGACGCCATACACCGTGGCAGCGCGCGCACAGCGGGCAGGTATTCCGGCTCGGATTCCACGCGCGCCCCGCCTTCCCAGCTCCCGGGGGAACCAGTGGCAGTTGGGGCGTGCTCTCTCCTTACGGCGGCGGGACCGCGCGGGCTTTTCACCCGTCTTCCCTGTTGCCGCCCGGCCCGATGACAGGCCGGGCACCCGCGTGCTTTCGTTTCCATATCTAGTTTTGATTCTGAAACAGATTGATCAAATCATACTACATCTTGTGCACCCAGTCAACCGTCATTTCGCCGATATTGCGGTGAAAGAGTGCCACAACAGGCGCGTTTTGAGAGGGGGTCCGAAGCGCCGAGGCGCATGGAGAAGCCCTTGGCGGGGTTTGGGCAGAGCGTCGGGGGGAAGGCCCATTTCACCCCGCCCCAACCAGGGGCGGACGCGTCCCTCCCACAGGGGCGCCGGGTGGACCTTCCACCCGGCGGCAAAGGGACAACGGGCGCAGAGGTCGGGCGGGCCGTTAGATGACAGGAGAGGCCGCTGCCCGCTGCCGGGAAGCAAGCCCTCCTTCCCGGCGGCGACAGGAGACCGGACCGCAGCCGATCCCGCTCCCCTCTCCGGGGCGAAAGGTTCCCTACTTCAGACACCACCCTGACTTCTTACCCCGGGGGCGGGCGGTATGGAGGTCCTCCCGGCGAAAAAGGGGGCAATCGTCCCCCTTCTCCCAAGCTCTTTCCGCCGCCCTGGCCCTCTTGACAGAGACGTCCGCCGCCCCCTGCCGGGAAGCAATCCCCCCTTCCTGGCGGCAACAGGAGACCGGGCCGCAGCCGACCCCGCTCTCCGGGGCGAGAGGGCACTCTACTCCAGACGCCGCTCCCCTCCCTCGCTCCGTGGGCGGGCAGGGCGGAGGTTCTCCCGCGCCGAGCGAAAGAGGCCGCCCATCACCTGGCCCATCAGGCGGCGGGTGTCCTCGTCCACATTTTTGAGGGACTGCAGCACCGCCCCGGCGCTGTGCAGCCAGTCGCCGGAGAGCTCGCCCACCGTCTTGGCCTGGGTGCCGGCCAGAAGCTGGTAGAGGGTGTCGAAGAAGGTGGCCCGCTCCTCCCTGCTCATCCCGGCCACCCAGTCCTTGAGGGTCTTGTCGATGAACTTGCTGCTGGCGCTCACCTCGTCGAGGCAGACAAAGCCGGGGCCCTTCACCTCCCAGGAGTAGAGGTCGTGCTGCATCAGCCCCACCTGGCCGCTGTGGACCACCGTGTAGGCCTCCTCGTGTTCCAGCAGCATCCCCACCACCGAGGACTGGGGCAGGTAGGTGTGCACCCGCTCCCGCACCGCCCGGTAGCCCGGGCCATCCAGCACCCCGCCGTCAAAGCCGGGGCCGTCGTTGTTCTGCACCCAGAGCAGCCGCTCCTGCACCGGGGCCGGGGCAAAGGCGGCGGCGTAGACCGCCAGGTTGCCCCCCTTGGAGTGGCCCCCCACCCGCCAGCTCGCCGGCCCTCGCTCCACCGCTCGGCAGAGGTAGGAGACCGCCTCCCTCTGGGCGGGCACCGGGGTGGCAAAGCCCATGTTGAAGTCCTCCTTCCAGCCCACCAGGGTGTTGTCGGTCCCCCGGAAGGCGGCAAAGCCGGTGCCGTCGCCGGGCAGGGCGCAGAGGGCGGAAAACTGCTTTTGCTCGTCGGCGTCCACGTCGTTGACATAGCCCAAAAGGGGCATCTCGCCAAAGCGGGCACTGGCGGCCAGGGCCCGCAGCAGGTCGCGGTCGCGCGCCCACATGGCCTCTGTCTGGCGGGCAAAGGCCGGGGAGAGGAGCCGTTCCGCCGCCCGGCGCAGGGGGATCGGTCCCCCCTCCCCCGGCGGGGGGACCACCCCGTCAAAGGGGACATAGGACAGCCGGCAGAGGATGAGGTTGTCCACGCAGGTAAAGGGCGCCTGGTCAAAGCGCAGGTCGCCCCGCCATTCCAGATAGTCAAAGATGTTGGCCACCGTTTTTGCCTCCTCCGCCCCCTGCGCCGGGCGACAGCCGGTGCGGGGGCGCTTTCTGCTTTTCATTATACCCCTTTTTGTGCCCTTTTCCAAACAGAGGGGCGGCGCGGGGATGACGGCAGTGGATTTTCATTGCCTTTTTGGCGGTTTTCGACTATGATGAACGTATCTTCACAGTTTTGACATATTTTATCCTTTGATTTTTGATTCTTGATTTTATTCTTTGCCCTGTGGGGCGGCGGAGGGATCGCATGCGCTGGGACATCGCGCCGGAGTGCGTTTCGGCAGTCATACTGCTCATCATCTGGGGGTACTCCCGTCGGGGCAGTCCGCTGCCCAGCTTGAAAAATCGGGTGTTTCAGGGCTGCCTGATCATCACCTTTTTGGCGGTCTCCACCAACATCCTCTCCACCCTGCTGCTGATGCGCCCCGGCCTGGCCCCCCAGTGGCTGGTCTGGGGGGTGACCACCCTCTACTTCATCTGCACCCCCCTGATGGGGCTGGCCTATTTTCTCTACTCGGCCGCCATCCTCTGCAAGGGGCAGCCCATGCTGCGCTGGGTCTTTGCCGGGGGGATCACCCTCGGCGTCCTCTACGCCCTGCTGGCCCTGGCCGACCCCCTCACCGGCAAGCTCTTCTCCATCACCCCCGAAGGCGGCTACCGGCAGGGGGAGTGGATCGCCCTGACCTACCTGCTCTTTTACGCCTACTGCGCCGCCAGCATCCTGCTGGTGCTGCGCTTTCGGCACTCGGTGGAGCGCTCGACGAGGACCATCCTCCTCTCCTTTCCGGCGGTGGCCTTCGTCGTCATCCTGGTGCAGCAGTTTTTCCCCACCGTCATCCTCTCGGGCTCGGCGGCGACCTGCGCCCTGCTCATCATCTACCTGCACCTGCAGAACAAGCAGATGTCTCTGGACTCCCTCACCGGCGCACCCAACCGGCAGGAACTGGTCAACCTCATCGACCTGCTCCTCTTTGAAAAGCGGCTGCCCACCTTCACGGTGGCGGTCCTCTCCCTGCGGGACTTCAAGCAGATCAACAGCCGCTTCGGCCAGTCGGTGGGGGACCTCTTTCTAAAAGAGGTCTGCGGCTGGCTGCGGCAGTTGGCGGGAGAGAAAAACGTCTTTCGCTTCGGCGGGGACGAGTTCGCCGTCCTCATCCGCGACGGCGGGCGGGCACAGGTGGGCCGGGTGCTGGGGGCCATCCGGGAGCGGATGGCCCTGCCCTGGCGGGCGGGCAACTACCTGCGCCCCCTGCCCTGGGCCATGGGGGTGGTGCAGTACCCCAGCAGCGCCGACACCGGCGAGGGGCTGGCCGGTGGGGTCGCCTACGCCGTCTCCCAGGCCAAGCGCCAGCCTGGCCGCAACATCTGCTACTGCGGGCCCGCCATGCTGGGGGAGATCCGCCGCCGGGAGCAGGTGCTGCAGGCGGTGAAGCGAGCCTGTTCCCAGGGCGCCTTCTCCCTGCGCTACCAGCCCATCTACGACGTGTCCAGCAGCCGCTTCCCCTATGCCGAGTCGCTGATGCGCATCGAGGGCACCCCCGCCGACCCGGTCTCGCCGGCGGAGTTCATCCCCCTGGCCGAGGAGACCGGCGACATTGTGGAGCTGACCTACCAGGTGTTGGAGCGGGTCTGCCGCTACCTGCTCTTGCTCAAAGAGCGGGACATCTCGGTGGAGGGGATACACGTCAACTTTTCGGCGGTGATGTTCGGGCAGCCGGGGGTGGTGGAGCGGGTGCGCCGGATCATCGGGGACAGCGGCGTCCCCTTCTCTCAAATCGTGATCGAGTTCACCGAGACCGCCCTGGCCGAAAAGCCGGAGCTGGTGGGCGAATTCGCCCGGGAGATGCGGCAGATGGGCATCCGCCTGGGGCTGGACGACTTCGGCACCGGCTACTCCAACCTGAGTTCAGTGCTAGCCCTCCCCTTCGACACCGTCAAACTGGACAAGAGTCTCATCTGGGCGGCGGTGAAGCAGGAGAACACCGCCGTCATGGTCCGGGCCCTGACCGAGATCTTTCACCGCATGGGAATGCGGGTGTTGGCCGAAGGGGTGGAGGACGAGGTGCAAAATCGCTTTGTCCTCGACTGCGGTATCGAGCTGATCCAGGGCTTCCTCTACGCCCGCCCCCTGACCGGGGAGGAGGCCGCCCCCCTCCTTGCCGCCAAAGTCCCCGCCCGCTAAAGGCAGAAGAGCGCCCCCCCCCCTTTTACAGGGGGGCGGGCGCTCTTTTCTGTGCGTTTACCGGCGGGGCGGCCGTTCCTCCAGGGCCCAGATGGCCCGGGAGCGGCGAAAGAGGAGGCAGGTGCCCACCCCCAGCGCCGCCAGGAAGAAAAAGAGGAGGGCGGCCCCCGCGCCCTTCCCCTCTCCAAAGAGGAGGTGCAGGGGGCTGCAGGCGGGCTGGGCGGCCATCAGGGGCTCGCAGACCCCGTCCACCAGGGCGCCTCCGGCCAGATAGCCCAGGGGGATGGTGAAGAACTGCAGGGCGTTTCGCACCGAGTAGACCCGGCCCTGCATCTCCACCGGGATGTGCAGCCGCAGCAGCACGTCGAGGTTGGCGTTCATGGCGGGGATGCAGAGCCACCCCAGCACCGAGCCCAGGCACCAGACCGGCAGCCCCCGCCCCAGGGAGAGGAGGAGGTTTTCGGTGCTCATGGAGAAGAGGAGGGCCCCCATGATCACCCGCACCCGGCTTTTGGGGGCCGGGGCGAGGGAGACCGCGGCGCTGCCCACCAGGTTGGCAAGCCCCGCACAGGTGTTCACCAGCCCCAGGGCCACCTCCCCCCCCCCGGCCCGGGAGAGGAGGAGGGCGGGCAGGGCCGCATTGTACATCGAGGCGGTAAGGTTGATGGCGGCCAGAAAGAGGATGAGGTGGAGCACCCCCCGATTTTGGGCGAGAAAGACGAGCCCCGCCTTTGCCACCTGCCAGGTCGGCTCCCGCGGGCCCGTCTCGGCGGCAGTGTGGGGGAGCCGGACGGCCAGGCAGAGGGCAGCGGCGGCCACGGCGAAGGTGGAGAGGTCGACCGCGATCACCGCCCCCAGCCCCCCAAAGGCGAAGACCGCGCTGGCCAGGATGGGGGCGAGCACGGTGACCAGGGAGTTGGAGAGGGCCCGCAGCCCGCTCACCTGGTGGTACTGCTCCCGAGGAACCAGCAGGCTGACGGCCACGTCGGAGGCGGGCTGCTGAAAGGTGTTCATCAACCCGCTCACGGCGTTGAGGAGGTAGAGGTGTCCCATGGCCAGCCGCCCGGTGGAGAGGAGGGCGAGGGCGCAGAGGGTGCAGAAGGCCGCCGCGCTGTCGCACAGCAGCATGGTCTTTCGCTTGTCCCAGCGGTCGCTCAGGGCGCCGGAGAAGATGCTCAGCGCCACATAGGGGGCGTAGGAGCAGACCGAGAGCAGGCCGGTGGAGAGGGCCGAGCCCCACTGCTGGTAGGACCAGACCACCAGGGCAAAACTGGTCATGGCGCTGCCCAGGGCCGAGAGGGATTGGGTGGACCAGAGGACGAAAAAGGGCCCCAGACCGCGATAGCGGGCTTTGATTTTTGAAAACACGATGGACTTTGCTCCTTTGTTTGGATTTCCGGCCGGGCCGGATGGCTGTTCCAAACGCGCAAAATCCCTCTGTCGGGCGAAAAGCGTATCTTTACTACTTAATGATTTGCTCCGCGCAGCGCCGCCCGACTAGCGGACCTTGCGCGGAGCTCCCTCAATGCAAAGGCGCAAAGCCGGCGCCCCCTCTCGCAAGAAATTTCCTCTATCGTACCGCCCCCCTCTCCCCTTTGTCAACCATGGCGGGGGCGGCGCATAAGCTGGGGGGCACGGCGCCGCCCTTCCGGCAAAGAGGGGCGGCGCCGCAGGATAAAGGAGGGGATCGCCGTGAGAGAGGCGGACGAGGGGCGGCGGGTGGCCATGCGGGTGTCGGGGGTGAGCATTGCGGTCAACCTGGCGCTGACGGCCTTCAAGTTGGCGGCGGGGCTGTTGGCCCGCTCGGGGGCGATGGTGTCCGACGCGGTCCACTCCGCCTCCGACGTCTTCAGCACCCTGGTGGTGATGGGGGGCATCAACCTGGCCGCCCGGCAGCCCGACCGGGACCACCCCTACGGCCACGAGCGGCTGGAGTGCGTGGCCGCCATCCTGCTGGCGGTGATTTTGGCGGCCACCGGGGCGGCCATCGGCGCCCAGGGGATCGCCCAGATGTGCAGCGGGGGGAAGGCGTTGGCAGCGCCGGGGGCGCTGGCCTTGACGGCGGCGGCCGTCTCCATCGCGGTGAAGGAGTGGATGTTTCGCTACACCCGGAAGGCGGCCCGGCGAGTGCACTCGGGGGCGCTGATGGCCGACGCCTGGCACCACCGCTCCGACGCCCTCTCCTCGGTGGGGGCCTTTGTGGGCATTTTTGGGGCCCGGCTGGGGTGGCCGATCCTCGACCCCCTGGCCAGCGCCGTCATCTCCCTCTTCATCTGCAAGGCGGCCCTGGACATCTTTCGCGACGCGGTGGACAAGATGGTAGACAAAGCCTGCGACACCCAGACGGTGCAGGCCATTGCCGCGGCCGTCCGCGCCCAGGAGGGGGTGGCAGGGCTGGACGAGATGCGCACCCGGCAGTTTGGGGCCCGGGCCTATGTGGACATGGAGATCGCGGTGGACGGCCGCCTCTCCCTCGAGGCAGCCCATCAAATCGCCGAGGGGGTGCACCGGGCCGTCGAGGCGGGGTTCCCCCAGGTCAAACACTGCATGGTGCACGTCAACCCCGCCCGCCCAGGGGGCAAGGCGGGGCCGAGAGAAGGAGACGCGATTTCAGAGAGGGCGGCCCCGTTGAAACCGCCCCCTCCGGCTGCCTGCGGACAGCTGGAAAAAGCACCCGGTCCCCAGGGGGAATCAAGGCAGGTGCCCTTGCAGCGCTCCCCGGTCGCCCGCAACAGGGCGGGGTCCGGCCGGTGACAGCTCCCGGCCCCCTCGGGCCAGGGCGGCCTGCCCTCCCCGGGACAGGGCCGCTCTCGTCGGCATCTCCCCACAGCGCCGCAATCTGCTGCCCCGGCCATGCCGATAGGGCCGGGCAGTGAAGGGCGCGGCAGAGGGACGGCGCCGCCGGCCACCCTGGACCCCGTCGGCCTTCGCCCGGGGAGAAGGACGCGGGGCAAAAGGACCCCCTTTGCCCCGCGAAATGGCGGCGAAATGTCGCCTCCCCCCTTCGGCCGACAAAAAGGGGAGCAACCTGCCCCTCAGGGCAAATTGCTCCCCTGCAAACCGAATCGCCGTGGAGCCCCCCTGCCGGGGGCAAGAAATCAGGAGATGTGGATGTCGATCCCGTTGACCTGTACCCCCTCCTCGGCGCGGATGAGGATGTAGCGGATGCCGTCGATGACCCGGGTCTCCACCAGATCCCCCCGCTCGGGGTTCACCTTGACGGTGACGTCGGGGGTGGCGACCTCCAGCGCCCGGGCGTTGACCAGGTTGCGGGGGCTCAAATCCAAATCGGGGCCAAAGGCCTCGTCGTAGCGCTGGGTAAAGGTGCTCAACCGCTCCTCCGGCACCCCGCAGCCCTCCAGCACCCGCTTGACGGCGTACTTAGAGACGGCCAGGGGCTCCTCCTCTTTGCGCTCCTTGTGCGCCTCGATCATCTCGGTGAGCTGGCCCTCCACCGCCTGCACCACCTCCAGGCTGCAGTCCTCGCCCAGGCTCTCCCCCAAAAGGGACTGAAAGGTCTCCTTCTGCTCGGCGGCGGGCATGGGGATCTCCCGGTTGAAGACGGCGTCGGCAAACTCCTGGTGGTTTTCGGCGGGGTTGCGGGTGTAGTAGAGGGCGCTGTAAATGTTGGCGCTGCGGCTGTCAAAGGCGGGGAAGAGAAACCCCAGTTCGGGGGGCGAGACCAGCCAGTCCGCCGGCCGGTTGGAGAGCTTGTTCTCGTAGATGAAATAGCTCAGAGCGGGGGTGGTGAGCTTGACCGGGCAGATGCTGCAGAGAAAATAGGTGTAGACCTGGTCGGAGGCGTCGTCCTGCCGGCCCCCGTCGGCCGAGCGGTAGGGGACGTCGTAGGTCTCGTGGGCCAGGAGGATGAGGTAGCTGCCCTCCATCGACAGGGAGGCGATGACCTTCTGCAAAAAGGCCTGCACCGCCTCCTCGTCCCCCAGACCGGAACTGCGCAGGGACATGAGCAGCCGGTGCTCCTCGCTGTCCACCACCTGCTGGGTGGCGAACTCCACATCAAAGAGGTTGCGGCCCTGGGCCCCCGAGAGGGTGCGCTTGAGGGTGGCGAGGATCTTCTCCGCCTCCTCCTCGCTCATCATCGAGAGGGGCTGGTCAAACTGGGAGACGATCTCCCGCTTCTCGTTGACATAGCAGCCCCGCAGGTGGGTGATGTTGGTCTTTTCCGGCCGGTAGCGGCGGCGGATCTCGGCGATTTCCCGTTCGGTCATGGCAAACTCTCTTCCTTTCGCTCTGTCCGGGGCGGGGGCGATACACCCCCGGGCCCCCTCTGCAATATCCTGTAAAAAGGGCGTCCCCCTTCCGGCGGCGCCCAACATTCTGTGGGAGTGATGTGACTGTGAAAAACATCATCTGCAATTCGCGCTGGTGCCCCGGGCCCGACGGCGGCCCCCTCTACTTTTCGGGGAGCGGGGCGACCTACGACAACCTCTGCGTCTGCGGCTACCGCACCTGCACCACCACCCTGCCCGAGGGCGGCAGCGGCTACGACCAGTACGACCCCGCCATCCCGGTGCGGGGACAGCAGGCCATCACCTGGGGGTATGTGCTGCGGGCGGTGGAGGCCCAGGACATCCGCCTGGCGGCCGAGTTCTGCGGCCCCAACGGGCAAACCGAGCGGCGGGAGGAGGTCATCACCTGCCGGGTCTGCTACTGCTTTAGCCGGCAGATGGCGACCTTCTCCATCCCCGATTGGGCCGAGACGGTGCGCCTTTCCCTCCACTTTGCGGGAAAGACCACCGCCTGCACCTACTACGCCCCTGCGGCCTATTTCTGCTAAAACGGCCGCACAGGGGCGGTCGGGGGCAAAGGAAGGGCCCGGAGCGCACATCGGCTCCCGGTCCTTTTTGGATGCCACTACTGTGCAAAATCGATATTTTGAAAATGCGACTTGGGTCTAATCGTTCGCCTCAGTTAACCGCTTATATATCTCTTTACATTTTCTTGTGTTTTTAAATATATTTGCGGGATAAGATTCGGAATAAAGGGCGTTCATTTGCAAGATTATCCGTGGCAATTTTTCTTCAAGTGCAGTTGTTATAAGCCCGTTAAGGTAGTCAACATTTAGCGCGCTCTTTTCGTAGTTGGGATCATTTTTAATGGTTTGAATAACACAGTATGAAATGAAACGGTTCGCATGTACACATACCAAACGTTCACGGCCAGATGTTAAATCTTTTTTTTGCTGCAAATAGGCCTCAACTATACGAACTGCTCTTACACTATTAATCAGTACAAATGAATTTGTTCTTGCGTTAAATAGTATTTTGTAAGGTGGTTTATTAATGTCCTCTGAAAGGCCGCCAACATTGCGTTTCGCCAAGGTTGCATATGATAAGTCCTCATGCCAACATGCCAAAGCAATAATGGCCTCATCAAAAGAAATTTGGTGTTCTGGATCAGTTAATGTATCGCCGCTTTTGAATAAATAAAGAATATGTGAAAAAGCTAACTCTGTTCGAAGCCTTTCTTGTTGATAATCAAGAGCGGCAAAATCTTTACTATCTATCCGGTTTTGTGTATTAGATAATTTTGTGATCTGGGTTACTGCGTCTACAGTTGCATTGCTAAGATCAATAATCTGGATCATGACATTTGCTTTGGCAACTTGTTCTGGATCTTGGGCATAGACGCTTCCAATTGTCCCTGTTGTCTGTGCTCCGTTAACCAAAGAAACGCCTGATAGTGAAATAGCCCAGTCGCTGTAGTTGTGCTTCCCTTTGCCTTTCGCTCTATTGAATTACAGAGAACTTTTATCCCATTATTGTAATATACGAAATTTTCCGGATCTTGTAAAAGGACCTTCTTAATTCCATCATTTACTTCTGTACTCCCCTTATAAAATCTGATATTTTTTGCGAACAGAGAATTGCCATATTTGTCAAACCATTCACCTATAGCAGCGGCGGAAATTATCCCATAGTATGCTGCATATGGGGCATCTATCTTACCCCAATTACTGAGAATAACATCCTCCAGATTAATTGTTTCAGGATTCTGCCCCTCAGCCAAATAGCTATAGATATCCCGAAATGTTAGTTCTTCAAACAGTAATAAAGTACTTATATCATCATTAGTAGAATTCATTAACTCAGTTAAAGGACGCTTGGCATAGTCCGGAATATACGCGTTGCCCGTATGAGTAAACACTAAGCTTATTTGATATCCAATTTGGCTGATTCCAAAATCTATATCAGCTTTTTTACCTAAGATTCTATCGTTTGCTCCATCCAAATCAAAGTTAAGCAATCTCTTAATACCTTCAATGTAGTTTTGCATTTTCTCTTGAGTAATTGAGCCATTACCATCATTTCTCCATTTGCTTTGGACAACAAATAATTTTTTCTGAGAGTTATCAAGATATAGTGCATCAATTCCTAAGTCATGGTATCCATCTGTGATACATAATCCAGCCTGTGAAGGGTCTAGACCGCATTTCATCATTAGAGCTAATGCAGCAATTGCACGAGTATCAAAGTGATGGTTAATATCATCCCTACAATCGGACAGATCAATTTTCCCCTCAAACATCTCTCTTAACCTTGTCTGTATTCGCAATATATTAATATTAGCCATGTTTGTTCTCCCTTTTATCCATGATAATAATCATACTTATTTAATCATTTGACAAAAACATTATACCAGATGAGTTTCTACAAAGATAGCCTAAACCCCTCATAATGTGGGAGAATTCCTGTTCCTTGTATTCTATTTCCAGAAGGCCATTTTCTTGGATGAAATCGTGTCGATGGTTTCTGCGATCGCCCATTCATCACAGCTACCCATTTCCAATCTTCTGCACAGATCCTACTTAATGCGCCCTTTCGATATAGAGGGGGAGTGTTTATAGGCTCGTTTTCCATGTTCCACGCGATTTGCACAGCGTCAGACAACCTCACCGGAAGGCCGGGTGATGTGTCGATAGTTGGCATCGAACTCCGCGCAGATCAAAAGGCCGCGCAGTACGTTCTACAAACTGTACCGAGTGGCCTTTCGTTTGCCTGTATATTCATCTACGTTACTACACTTTCCTTTTTCACTCTGCACAATGAAGAAGTCATCAAAACTGATGATGTAGCCGATATATTTCTGATTGGAAAGCAGGCTGTTAATAACCGGGCGGGTCCATCATTCTTTCCTTTCTGGGGAGAGGATGCCCTCTTGAAAAATAAAAACAGCGATACCCTTAAGGCTGTCACCCTCCAGATATCGCTGATAGATTTGCTGGACTACTTTTGCCTGCTGTGGTTCGACGAAAATGCCGTTAGGCTTCCGTATAAATCCATACGGAATGTATCATCCGACCTTTCTTTATAAATGGGCACGCATAGGTGCCTTATAACTTAAAATGTACTCTAAACACAATTATCTACATGTTTGGAGACGCTCAAAGACTATATAAAAAAGCTAAAGTAAATAATGACCAAATTCATAAGCAAGACAAAATGTTTTTACATGTGATAAAATGCGATTACTATGCTACAGTTATCCCAACACAATGTTACAAAATAGCAACAGACCTGTCTTTTATCTTTCAATAAAAAACGGGTCTGTATTTGTTGGTGCGGGAGATGGGACTTGAACCAGCGTGCAGCAAATTTGGCACTAGCCAAATTGCTGACAAACGTGATGATTATACCGTTTTTCGCAAAATTGTTCAAGCGGAATACTTGCCAAAAAAGCAAAAAATCAAATACAAGTGGGTTATAAAGTGGGTTACAAATTCGGGCGTTTCCCAGCCTCTACCGCCTCTAAAATTTCCGCCATATAGGGCAGGGTCTTGATCCAGTCGCAGAGGAGGTGCCACTCAACTCTCGCTAACTTAAGTTCTTTTTTCTTATAAGCAAGCATCAGACTTTAAGAAAAATAATGGGGTGCTATTTTGATTTTATTTCCCGTAAAATGGTGTAAAATAGCAAAAACAGCATTAAAACGGCTCTAAAACGAGCTTTCAAACACCCATTACCTATTTTGACGTTTTACACCATGCGGAAGATGGTATATTATATAGGCAGAGAGATAGGCCCCACCGCCGTCCTCTGCGTGTCGCGTGTCAGCAGCGACTCATAAGTGTCTGACGTGCTTTAGATTGTCGCGTGCCAGCAGCGACTCATAAGTGTCTGGCTTGAAAGGTGCCCTTCTGAAAAGAAGGGCATTTTCTTTAGGGAGGTAAGATGGAACTCGAAGAAAACGGATTGTATGTGATAAAGGACTCTTATTTTTCTGATTTCAAAGACAAACACCTTATGTTAAACAAACTTGAAAGCCGCCCTTATTTTTATGCTCTAAAAGAATCCGACAATATTTTTTGGATGATCCCACTTAGCTCCAAGGTAGAGAATTACCGGGCTAAAATCAAAAAATACGAAGCAAAGTTCGGACGCGGAAAATGTGTTTTTTACCATATAGGCAAAATGATGGGAAAAGAAAGCGTATTTTTAGTAGGGAACACTATTCCCGTTTCACCCAGATATATCAAGCAGGCATATACTGTAAGGGGGATCCCGTATGTCATCGAATCTCAAGCCCTGCTCAATAATATAAAAAGAAAGCACAAAAAATATCTGACCTTGGTCAAGCAAAAACGACTGCGCCCTAATATAGATATTTTTACTATCCACGAAAAGCTTCTTCATTGACTTTTTGAGAAAAATCGCATATAATATAGACACCAAGAAAAACTTCATGTTTTGTAAGAGCCGTGGATATGATCCACGGCTCTAGTTTTTATAAACAAAAATCGGTATGATTTAACTTGTTGGTAACTTGCTTTACAAAAAAGCTGGCCGCGTTCGAGTGCGCCAATGATACAAGATGTATCCCCAATCCAGATCCAATACCCCAAATATAGATCAAGTTTAACTTGCCAGTAACTTACTGATGTACAAAAATAGTTGTGGAAAATTCACGAAAGCCCTTGACTATACGTGCTAATACGTGTTATAATATGAATACAGTAAGGAAGGGGAAACAAATGCCGATGACCGCCAAAGAGATGATAAAGCTTCTCACCAAAAACGGGTTTCAGGTAGTCGCCCAAAACGGGTCGCACGTTAAAATGAAAAACCCCGAGATAGGAAAGCAGACAACGGTTCCCCTCCATGCGAAAGACCTCAAAAAGGGGCTGGAGCAGGCAATACTGAAACAGGCGGGGCTGAAATAAGCCCAGAAGGAGGACACCATGAACAAGTTATTTTACCCGGCAGTATTTCATTGGGCCGAGGAAGGGGGCTTCTGGGTCTCCTTCCCTGACCTGCCCGAATGTTTGACCCAGGGGGACGATATGGCCCAGGCCTATGAGATGGCGGTCGATGCGCTGGGCCTCTGCTTGGTCTCCAAGGAGCAAAACAAAGAGCCCCTGCCCAAACCTTCAGAACCCGATAAAGTATCCGTAGAAGACGGATTTTTAGTAGTTGTGGAGTTTGATATGCTCGCCTACAAAAAGCGCGCCAACCCCCGCGCAGTAAAAAAGACATTGACCATCCCGGGATGGCTCGACGAGGAGGCCACAGCTAAAGGGGTAAATTTTTCCCAAGTTCTTCAAGAGGCGCTCATCGAAAAACTGCGCGCATAGCAAAAGCGCCCCGGCCTGCTAAAAAGCAAGTCGGGGCGCTCTCTATGTACTCTTAGATTTTGGGGAGACAGGCGTCTCTGGGGTCGACCCAGTCACTGCCATACCCGGCGACGATGGTCTGGTTGTCCGGGGCACTGGCCTTGGTGTGCGTCCAGCGCATGGGGTCCACCGTGGTGTCCTTCGCCCCTCTGGTGCCCTTTTTGAGGATGTTCGAGTTGCTCGCCAGGGTGGGTGTGTAGGCAGGATACTTGGTGTCGGTGTCGAGCTCTACGTGGAGGTGCGCGCCGGTGGTGTACTTCCCGGTGTTCCCCACCGTGCCGATGCGAGTGTCCTTGGTGACCCGCTGCCCCGGCTTCACCCGCACGTCTGCCATGTGGTAGTAGCGCCCCACCAGTGGGCGGTGTCCGCCGTCAAAGTGGTTGACGCAGTCATCATAGACGATCCCCACCACGTAACCGCAGACATCGTCCCAGCCGGCAAAGGCCACCACGCCGTTACCCTGGGCGTAGACGATGGGGCCGCCGGTCATGTCCTGGCCGTAGTGAACGCCGCCGAAGTCTCGCTGGTAGGCGCTCCCCCACTTGTAGGATGCGGTGAGCCGGGCCTTGTTGATGGGCTGGATTAGTTTTTGCGCCATTATTTTTCCTCCTTTTTAGCCTGTTTGATGATCTGGTTGACGTACACGCTCCCACCCGCGAGGAGTAGGCCCTGCACCACGGCCACAAATACCGCCATCAGGACGTTTTGGACAGTGGACAGGTCGGAGGTCGCGCAGACGTAGATAGCGCAGACAGCGACCGAAAACGCCCCCAGCACGACTGGGATATACTTGTCCTTGAGCAGTTCGGTGTGTTTCAGAGCGGCCCCAATGATGTAGCACACCACCGCGACCGGGACGAGTTCCGGCTTGATGTAGTTGATAATCTGTTCCATTTTGTTCCTTCCTTTCTGTCCCACGTGGGGGCAAAACAAAAGCGCCCACCCAGGGCGCTTATCTGATAATGAGCGAGAGGGCAGCGCCGGCAAGACCGGCGGCAATGGCCCCAATGAGCGCCGCCACCAGCTTGTCCCACATGGACGCGGGCTTGCGTTCCAATTCGGCCAGGCGCTTGCTGGTGTCGGCCTGGTCTTCCCTCATGCCCTGCATCTGGGTAGCAAGTTCTTTTACAGACAATGCCAGTTGCTGGATGGCTTCCTGGTTTTCCTCCAGCTTGTCGATTCTGTGGCTGTTGGATTTGGCACGCTGCTCAACCGCCACAATGATCTCCTGGCTCTGTTCCAGCTTTTCGATTCGCCGGCCATTAGATTTTGTTTTTTGGTTTACGACCGCGATAGATTCCACATTCTCCACAACCTATTTCACCTCCTTTCATGCCGTCCGCTTCCAGACGTAGACTGCCAGATACGGCTTCGAGCCAGTACCGGCCGGCGAATTGCGCCAGTTCATCCACCCCGTCTCCCCCTAACAGTCCTCGGCGTCCGCCCACTCGGGCTGCGCCTTAATCTTGGCATACATGGTCTTGCGCAGGTTGCCATTGACCTGGGTCTCGGTCAACTCAGCGGTCACGTCCTCGGTAGACACCGGTGCGCCTGCATTGGCCGCCCGGGTGTCCTCAGTAAGGTAGCTGTACAGGGTGGCGGTCACCGTCGCCCCGTTGTCCGGGTGACAGCATACCAGCAGCCCATCAATGCGGTGGTAGCTGGCGGTGGTGCCGTTATCATAGGTGATTTGTTTTGATAATGCCATAATTTTCCCTCCCTTATTTCCACCGGCCAATGGCATGCCAGTGGACCGGCGTAACTCGTGCATAATCGCTGTTGTTGGTAACTGACCCCCACCAAAGCGTCGCATTCACTCCGCCCAGCTTGGCCGAAAATTCCCCAACAGTGTCAGCAAGGACTGTTATAGTCATTGATGGGGGTGCCAAAAACCCCACCGGGAACAAGATACTCTGCCCTGTTATCCCGATAGTGCTATGCGCCGGTACTGATTGGCTTGTAACCACGCCGTAGGACGCCATTGTCCCGTCCGGCCATTTCGTCCAGGACCCATTGGAGTTGCTGCCAGATTGGATTCCCGACGGTCCTACCCACTCCGTTGTGCTCCCTCCAATTGCCCGATACCTAGAATATATCGCTCCCCCCGCAGTTTCGATGTAAGCCTGCATAATGAGGATCGAGCTTCCTTCCACGTGGACGATCCCAGCGGACTTCGATGGGCAATTTGCAACTTTTCCCGACGCTGCCACCGATTGGCGCACAAGTATTGTCTGGCCCGGCATCCAGTAGTCGTCAAGGTTATAGCTTCTCGTTTCGTCAAGCAGTTCGACTTTCGCGCTCGATGGCATGGCTCCCAGTTGCTCTGTGGTTGGTTTGTTGCCTGGATGGTACACTTCGCTTCCTTCGGTAATAATCACTCCCGCCACGTCCAGCGCCCCGGAAGCTCTGATTTTCCCGATCCCCACGCCGCCCTTGTCCAGGTGCATGGTGGGAATGCCCCGGTCTATGATGCCGACGCTGGTTGCCGTATTGAGTGCATCAGTGGCAGAAAGCATCACCGAAAAGGACTTCTGAAAATCAAAGCCCCCCGCCCCCAGGTCGCCCGGAAGGTAGCCCTCGAATGCCCACTCTCCGCCGGTGATGGCGATAGAGACGGCCCCGCCGTCGGTGTACTGCTCGGCGGACGTGGCCTTGTACTGGTAGGTGGAGGCAAGGGAGTTGTCGGATGCACCGAAATTCCCCGGCCACCACACCCCCTTAACGGCGAGCTTGGTCTTGTTGTCCACGTTGTTGTCCCGGCGAAGTTGCATCTGGGTGACGCGCGGCGGGGTGTAGGCCACCAGAGAGGCCAGCCGCTCCACAACGGTCTGGTTGCCCCGGCTGTCCACCGCCGCCACCCGAATGCTGCCGGAGGAGGCCCCGGCCAGTTGGATGGCCACGTCAGAGGCGGAGTAGGCGGCGGACGCCGTGGCCCCGCCGCAGTAGAGGATGTACTGCTTGATGGTGGCGGAGGTGGTGCTGCTGGCTGCCTGGGCTGCCGGGATTGTCACCTTGAGAGTGCTCTCCCCCGCCACCAGTATCTGATCGTCGCCAGTGAGAGCTACCGTTTCAGGGCGGATGTCCGCGAAGGAGTAACCGGCGAACACCGGCGCGGCTGCTGTCGGGTTGACGGTGGCCGTCCCGCTTGCTGTGGCGGTGCCAATTAGCTTTCCGTAGTGGTAGCACCAGATGGTAGCTTGGGCTGCCGCCGTGTTGCTGTTGGGGGTGGCCGCATACTCTGCCGCAATCTCTGTCGCTGTGGGCGTCCAGGCGTAGGAGGTTGCCACCCCGCCGATCTCTTTGATCTGTTTGCCCGCCACATAGAGCCGCAGGGTGTGGCTCACCGCATTCCGGCTGCGGGAGATGGAGACAGTGTACCCGCCGCCAATGGTGTGGTCAGGCTTGCTGGTGATGCTGCTGACCGGCGGTGCCGAAGCGGTGCCGGTCTGCTGGCTGGTGCCGATGTTGCGCCCGTAATGGTAGGCGGTGCAAACCATCTTCATGGCCACCGACGTTCCCAGGGCGTAGACCTTGGCAATTTCGGCAGCGGTCAGGTCTACGGTGTAGGAGGCCCCCACTCCTGTGGCGGTGCGGACGAGGGTTGACCCCGCGTACAGCTGCAAGGTATGAGTCACCGAGCCCCGCAGCCGATTGACAGCGTAGGTTCGGCTGTCTCCCACCACAAAGGTGGGGGCCGTCTGCAATGTGCTGTTGCCCACTTGGTAGCAGGTGGCCGTCCCTTTGGCGTCTCCCACCAGGGTGCTTCCGGAGTAGGTGTTGCACCAGAGGACGACTGCTCCGCTGGTAGCGCTGCCCATGGCCGCGTAGATCCTCTTGACATCCGCTTCTGTAAATGTCCAGGTGTGGCTTGCCCCCACCCCGCTGGCGGTCTTGATGGCCACACCGCCCACGTCCAGCTGAATGGAGTGGGTGAAGCTGCTGGACGCCCGGCTGATGCTCACCGTCACATTGTCCCCAACTGTGAAGTTGGGAGTGGAGATGCTGCTGGCTCGCGGGATGGTGTCTATGGAGTAGTCCGCCGCAGTGGAAATCGTGCCCACCCACGACCCAGACAGGGTGGCATTGAGCGCGAACGAGGCCGACGCGTACAGATATTTGCTGCCATCCGCATTGTGGTAGACCCGCTTGGTGGCGGTGGCCAATGTCTTAGGCGAGTTGGACGCTTTCAAGGTCCCCACCACTGCCGAAAAGTCGAACTGTTGTCCGTCTATGGTAATGTGCCCGTATTTCGTGGCATTGGCCACGATGGAGTAGCCGCCGTAGGCGGATATTTGCAGGGTGGCGGTGATGTCGCTGTAATTGCCGCTGATGCTTTGGCTGGCTGACCAGATAAGATTGAGCCCATAGTGGCCGCCTCCAAAATCGGTATTGCCGGAATGATTGAGAGCCAATGTCTCACCCCCTAGTCATTGATAACAAAAAATGCCCCGCCAGCCACCGGGATGACCCGCAGAGCGCCGCTTATATCGTCCGGGCGTTGAACCGTGAACTCCCCCAGGGCTGATAATTGGCGGATGCGCCCGCTGTCCTTGTTGAAATAGGCCACATCCTCGCCGGTGTCGGCATTGCGGAAGCGTACCTGCTGGTTGTCCAGCGACGCCTGGAAGGGGTCCCCCTCCTTGGTGATGTCGATACCCCGCGAGGTGATTTTCACCCCGCCGGCGTCAATCTCATTTTGGGCCTGCTGCCAGGCAGTGCAGACTTCCCCCTGTATGACCGTCCAGTCGGCAATCCACAACGTCCCCCCCTCCACCATGGCCTCAACGAGGGCCGCCGGTGAATCCGCCACAAAGCTGCCGGTGATCTCTGTCCACTCCTCTGCGGCGGCCAGTTCTCGGCGGTGCCCGCCGTGGGAGATGTAGGCAGAGGTGGAGGCCCCTGTCTCCAGCTTGTACTGGCAGTAATAAGCGTACCTCTTGCCCGCCACCGTGGGGATCGTCTGCCCCAGACGCCCAGTCAGGCCGAGGGCAAAACAGCCGCCGGCCGCGGTGGAATTGTAGACGGCGGTAGAGGTGTCACAGACCACTTGCCCATCCACCTGCCAATCATCCAGCCCCAGGCGGCCCGAGCTGCCCTTGATCCTGTTGGCGCCGCCGGTCCGAGACGCGGACAACACCAGGCCGTCCACTCGTTGGGTCAACTCCGTAACCTCGGTGACGATGGCGTCTGCGGTGTGGGATACCTCCTTGATCTCTGACCGGGTGTAGTCGAGCTCTCGCTCAAGCACATTAGACTTTTGCCGCAGGACCTTGATGGATTCATTCAGCGGGCCGCGCTTCGGCTCTGTGGACGGCGACGTTCCGACACTTCGCAGCTCCATTTTCAGCCCACCATTGTAGGTGATTGCCCATTCCATCACCGGCAGCTGCGCGGCCTCGCCATACGCATTTTTGATCGTCACGATGTCGCCTGGCTCAATGGATGGGTCTCCTTGTCCTCTCCACTCAAGCGGCGCATAGCTGTAGCCAGCCACGCCATCGTAGATGGATTTTAGCACGTCTTGTTGTTCCTCTTTGGATGCCGCCGTAAGGGCGTACAGGAGAGGGTTGTTTTCAATCACCAGCGGTGCCCGTGCCTCTGCTCCCTCCGGGTAATTCATGCCCAGGTCACCCTCTTCGGCGATGACGCGCACCTGGTCGATTGGACGGGTGGCGTATTGCGCGCGCATGGCCTCTGTTGTGCTCTCTGGGCCAATCTCTCTGTTGGAGGAGGAGTACCAGCGGAGGTAAAGGCGGCCATCTCGCCCCATCCGGGCATAACACCCAGCTACCTGGGCCGCATATGCAATCATCGCCCGGGCAGTGGTTTCCACAGCGGCCCCTTGCTCGATGAGCAAGGAGGCGTTGGGGAAATTGGCACTTCCCAGCTCAATTCCCGCTATTTCACAAGCACGGCCAACAAGCTGGGCCAAGGTCATGGGCCAGACCTCATTTTCGGTTGTCCAGGCAGCTTCTGCTTTGCAGGCCCTGTCGGCCCCTTTGAGCGTCAGCAACGCCCCGTTTTTTTGCTCCGGCTTCTGCACCACAAAAACGCCCATTGGCACCAGCTCAAGCCCTGCCGCTGTCTCTATCCCCAATTGAGGGACAACCTCTTTCCCCTCCCACTGGATGGCGGCAATGGCTCCATCTGGGTCTGTGACAGCTACCTTCAGTTCATCGGACAAAAACGCCCCCGGCGCTATGTCGCCGCCGCTGTTGGCTAACCCGGAAATCTCAATGGTCTTCACCTGTTCGGCGGAGAGGAGAAGGTTGCCGGAAGTATCCGCCAGCTGCCCCTTTGCCCTTCTGCTGGGCGCAAAAATGTCATTCAGGTATGCTTCGCTTACGGGAAACATTGATTCACCTCTCTGTCATGGACAGCTTGACGTTCCAATATATCTGCCCGTTTCGTATGTACTTGATGGGCACTGAGCGGTCGCCGCAGTATGCGGTGATGGTTCTTCTGCCCCCAGTATAGGGGTCTGGGTAGGCCAATGCGAAAAATACCGGCTCCACCTTCTCCAGCACCGTCCTCATGGTCGGGCCGTCCAGCTTCTTATATTCGACTTCCACCTTTCGCTTTGTCGCCACTCTGTCCCGGATGAGCTGCCCCAGCGAGTTCCGTTCAGATTCACCATCCAAGTCCATGATTGTAACGGTGATTGCATCGGGCACAGGCAAGGCCATGCCGTCAATAGCAATGAGATTTTCCAAGTCTTCCTCCTTACACCGGGAAGGGGAGTTCCCCGGTTTTTGCCAAGTGGTCAATGATGGACTGGATGGCGATGCGGCCAATCTCTTTTTCACCGACCTGCAACACCATGTCCCCACGATTCCCTCTGGCGTCCCTCCACGCCCTCATCATCGCCTGATACATGGATTCGCCGCCGGCCTCCTGGCTCACGATATCCCGAATGAGGCCCTCCGGGGCCTCCAGGTTGCGCCCGCTTCTCTGGTCGCCCAAGATGGCTGCGAACTCCTGGTTCGGGGGGATGACCGCGCCCTTTGCCAACTTCGGGATTTGAGGAACAGGCAGAGGGTTTTGCCCCCAAAGACCTTTAAACGGGGAAACTCCTAGGATTGAGATATTTCTAATAGTGTTCAAAAAGCCATTGATTTTGTTGAACGGGAACGCGATAATTTTATTCAGCCCGTCAATAATTGCATTCACCACTTTTTTGAACATGTTTGAGATTCCCTCGGTAATCCCAGAAAATATTTTCCCGCCGACAGAGAACACGTTTTTAACAGCATTCCAAGCCGCAGAAAACTTATCTTTAAACCAGTTGACAACCCCCGAAAACACCGACTTGATGCCTTCCCAGGCGGCGGAAGCACCATTTTTAAGGGCGTCCCACATTCCGCCGAAGAAATTTTTGATGGGCAGAATGATGGTATTGTTGAACCACTCGGAAACCCTCCCCCAGATGTATTTGATTCCCACAATGCAGTTGTTGGCGAAGTTTTTGACCCCATCCCACAAACCGCTGAAAAAGTCGGCGATCGGTTGAATTACATAATTGTTAAACCAGTCTTTTACCGTATTCCAAACCGCTTTTATTCCTTCCCACGCGGAAATAGCAAAATTTTTGACCCCGTCCCATAAATTTCCGAACCATTCGCATATAGCATCCCATGTTTCGCAAAACCAGTCAGCTACTGCCTTTGCAACTTCTTTGATTTTATCCCACAAACCAATCCAAAAATTTCGGAAGTCCTCGTTGTTGTTCCACAAAGCGATAAATGCGCCAATCAGCGCTCCAATGACTGTAATTATCAGCATGATCGGGTTTGCATTTTGCGCCGCATTAAGAGCTAATTGAGCTATTGTTACAGCTTTCTGCGCAATTTCGACCGCGAGAATTATTGCCTGATAAGCTCCCCACGCCGCCACCAACCCTAAAATAATAGGGGTTAAAGTGCTCATGTGATCTGCAAGCCATTGCAGGATCCCTACAATTACGCCTCCCGTCCATTCTGCGATAGGCTTCAAAAAATAGTCCCACAAAAATTGAGCAGCCGGCGCAAAGTTTTCAATAGTTGTATTGATAGATTCGATAGCTCCGCTTAGAATGTCGATAAACAATGGAACTACATTGTTCATCGTCCAGGAGCCAAATGGCACCAATACATTTTCCCATAGCCAAAGGAGGCCTTCCCCCACATGAACCGCAAAAGGAGCCAGTGCCTCCCACAATCTGTGAAGCGAATCGTTTATATTTCTCCAATCCACCTTTGCGAAGCCGTCTGCAAGCGCATCAATGAACCGGGGCAAACCTTCACCCATCACCCATTTCCCAACCGGCACCAGGAAGGTATTGTAGAAGTCCTGTAGCCCTTGCCAAGCGAATCCGCCCAGACGGGAAAGCTGGTCGCCCAGGCGTCCGAAGGCGTCAATGGTCGGCTGTAATAACGCCTGCAATGCGGTGATGTCGGTGCTGATTTCTTCGACGCCGGTAACCGGGAAATCGATAGGGCCAACCGCCGCCCCCGCTCCGCCGGGGGAGCTGCCACTGCCGCCGGCGCCAGATGAACCGCTGCTTTTTGACAGGACATTCAGCTCGTCAAACGGGGCCAAGGCTCCCTTTGCCTTTTTCCCGGCCTTGGCGGCCTCGTTTCCGGCCCCCTTGATGGCGGAGCCCAGCCCTTCCTGTGCCGCTGCGTTGGCGTTCGTGGCCGCCGCTGCCGCCACCTGTGTCTTGGCTACCTTTTTCCCGAACAGGGCAGAGAGGGCCGTGCTTGCCGTCTGGGCAAATGCAATCAGCTGGGAGAGCAGGGCATTGAGCATCTTGACCGTCGGGGCCAAAACCTGCACCAAACCGTTTCCGACAATCCCCATGAGCTGTTTCCACTGCTCGGAGAGGATACGGGTCTGATTGGCCCAGCTGTCCTGTGTTTTTGCGAAATCTCCGGCCGCAAGCCTGGTCTGCTCCATCACATACTGGAAACGCAGCTGTACCTGTTCCGCCTGGCTCATAGCCGAAGTGGTTTTCCCAAAACCGTTCGCTAGGGCATATGCGTCGAGATTGGTCTGGGTCATTACCACGCCGATTCGTTTGAGGCTCTCGGTTTCACCCGTCCAGATAGATTTCAACATGGTGTCGGCTTCGGCTTGAGACACATTGTAGAATGACGCAATATCAGCGGTTCGTTCCGCCGCCTCCATTGCCATTTTGCCGGCGGCCTCTCCGTACTGACCCATGCCCTTGGACATTGCCATATAGGTGGAGGCTGTTCTTTTGGCCGCTAGTTCTGACATTCCGAAGTTTTTGATGGAGCCTTTTGACCACTCGTCAACAGCTCCAGACATCCCGCCGAAAGCTGTTTCGACGACATTTTGCACCTCGGTGAGGTCAGACGATATGCTGATTGCCTCTCTGCCAAAATTGACGAGCCCACGGACGGCGAATGCGGTAATGGCTACCTTGCCCAGGCTCTTTAAGGCACTTTTTAGGCCGCCCACCTGTGAAGTTATATTTTTAACTCCGTCTTGTAGCCCGGAAGTATCCATCTGTGTTCCGATGCGGATACTCCCATCCAGTTGCCCCATTGCCAATGTATACACCTCCTGCGCCGCTCATCGGCACAGTGGCACTACTTGAGCATTGTCCTATCAATGCCCCAAAAGCAAGGGCAGGCGCGGTCTTTCGACTGCGCCCGGCCTCACCCTTGGGGTCTATTTTTTTGTTGTTCTATGCGGATTTCAAACACTTTCCCGCAATGTCGCGCCCGACACTTGATGTAGAGCCCCCGACATTGCGCCCTGGCTTCCCGGGCAATCTGCTGTGGATGCCCGCAATAGGGGCAGAGCACCTTTTCCCGCTTACTCTCCGTTGCCATCGCCCCCATTCAGTGCTGCCATAAATTTCTCCTCATCCGGGTCTTTGGGCTGCGGTAGGGCGAATTTTCGGCGCATCTTCATATATGCCGCACGGGTGTCTTTGTCCATCTTGGAGAGGTCAGCGGTGCGGAAGTCAATCACCTGGGTGTAGGCGCATTCCCCCAAATCTCCAAAGAGACGGAGAAAGCGGAACCAGTGCATCCGTTCCCGGTCAATGTCGATCCCATAAGCTCGGCGGAATCCGCTGTAGATTCGCCCCGCGTCGGCATCAAAGGAGAAATAGTTGATGTTCTCTCCCTCTTCTTCCTCCGTTGGCTTATCCTCTTCACCACCAGCCACAAACCACTGCAACCCGCGAATGGCTGTTTCGTAGTCGGGGACACCGGCCCCAAAAAGGAGTTGCGACGCAAGCACCAACCGCTCCACCTCGTCGCACTCGGGATCGCCCAAAATCTGCGAAATCTGGATACCAATGCGGTAGTCAGTGCGGATGAGGTATCCCTCGAACTCGTCCGGGAGTGGGTCAAGCAGGAAGTTATACATTCCCCTTGCGGGTGGCACTGTATTTCTTCTTCAGGGTTGCCTCCCGCTCCTTGGCGTACTCGGCAAAATAGGGGGTGATAGCCTCCAAAAACTCCGCGTACAGGTCAACCGACGGGATGATGGGCCCAAACACCTTGCGGCAGGTGTCAGTCCCGAACACATCGTCAATTCGGTCGCGCAGGTGAACGTGGATTTCTGCGTTGAGCTCTGCCCTTGCCTTCGCCTGTTCGCGCTCATTTGGCCATTCTCTTTCGCCGAGCTCTTCTGCTCTGCCCTTGATGCTTTCGATGTATGCGTCAAACTCCTCCATCATTTGAAAGAACCGCCTGGGGAAGTCCTGGTCGCCGAAATTCAAGCAGATTTTTTCGCCGTCATCGTTGACCTCGATCCATTTTGCACCAGTATTTACCCGAATGGAATTTGTAAGCTTTTTAGTGTTTGCCATTGCTCCTCCTTAGCCAGCTGCCGTCATGGTGATTTCCTGGAGCAGTGCCGCCGAAGCTACGGTAATGTTGCCGTTGGCGGCAGTCATCCCATCAGCCATCACCGTATAGGCATAGCTGCCGGTGGGCAGTTCTACTTCCGCCACGCCGTTGCCGTTGGTGGTGAGCACCCCGTCGTTCACGGTAATTTTTGCCCCGGAAACAGCATTGCTGCCAGATTTGACAAGGAAGGTCACCAGCTGCTGGGCCCCGCCGTCCGGGGCGAAGGTCTTGGTCGCAGGGTCGAAGGTGCCGAAGGTGCGCTCCCCAATCCAGTGCAGGGTACAGGGGCAGGCAACGCCCTTGGTATCTCCGCCAAAAGAAGTAAGCTCAATTACCGCGTCCTGCTTCCAGGCGACATATTTCCCGGCCCCGGCGGTCTTGTAGAGCTTTGCCCAGATGAAGGGCTGCACCACATCCTCCAGAATCAGCTCTTTTTCCTCAATTTCGTCCAGCTTTTCCGAGAAGAGATTTCCGCCGGTCACGTAGATGGGGTCGAGCTCGGTTGTTTTCTCATAGGACGAGAGCTCGGTCTCCACATTCCCCAGCACATCCGCAGTAGATTCCACCGTGGGGCTCTGCTCGATAGCCACCGATTCGATTCCCTTACCGATGATTTCCGGCGTCTTCCCCGCCGGCGCGTAGAAGAGCGCAAAGGACTTGCGCTTTTGTTTTCCGCTTGCAATTGCCATTTAACTATTCCTCCTGTAATGTTTTTCGTAGGTCACCGCGATTTGGATTTGGTAGAGCCCGGTTTGACCGTCCTCCGAGAGCTCAAAGAGCATCCCATTCTGCGCGGTGACAACCTCCATTTCTGGCCGGTCACCCACTGGCGGGATTTGCCCCGTCCATTGCTGTTCTTCCACCCAGTCGGCAAAGAGATCGAGAAACTCGGTATTCTCCACCCGCACCACGTCGTCAATTGTCCAATCTCTGGCGTAGAGGGCGAGGTTGTACTGCTTGGTTTTGAAGATGTTCCCCAGCACGTCTTCCTCCACGCTGACGTCGGCGCTGCCGGTCGGCATGATGCCATAGTTGCCAGGCTCCGGCCCTGTCCAGTCCACATGCTGGCCGCCGGTGAACTGCTCCAGGTGCGGGCAGGTAGAGAGCCAGTCCCGCATAATTTCAAATACTGTCATTTTCTGCCACCTGCTGTTTTTCTCACCAACGTCATGACTGCTTTCCCTCTATCTGCCCACATCCTCTTCACCCACATCTTGCCACGCTTTGGTGCGCCGCGGTGAAAAACGATGTCTTTTATGGTGACATGTTTTGGAACTTTCCCGGCCATCACTTTCCCGTACCAGTTTACTTTTGCATACGGCCCAGGGTAGACAATAAGCCCGCTTCCAACCGCTGTAGCGACCACGGCGCGCTGCTTCAGGGAGCCGCTTCGCATGGGCACATAGGCATCCGAGTATTGCAGTACGGCGCTGTCAAGCACTCCTTGCCCCCTGTTAAATCGCCCAGACCATCTTTGGCTGTACTGCGGATACCAAGTGAGTTCCGCCGACAGTTCTCCGGCTCGAAATCGCTTCCCTTTTGGCAGCGGAATATAGTGGATATTAGTTCTCACTTGGCCCGCACCTCCCAGTATTGCAGATATGCAGATCCGCCGTCCCACTTGGCGATGCTGGTTATCGTGTATGCATCTCCCTGCTTCACAAGGTCTCGGATTGGGCTTTCTGGCGACACCTCAAATGTACACAGGCCTTTCAATAGGTAATCCTTCCCGCTGGTCTTCTCGGGGAGGTCGGCGTCGATGGGGAGATGCACCAGCACACTGTCTACCGCAGCGCCCCCAGTCTTGTTGAGGGCGGTTCCCCTGGTGCCCTCCCAGTAGACCTTTCCCACCGCCAGCCGCCTATAGCTTCCATCTGGCCGGCAGAGGTAGAGGGTGCAATCAGCGTTGGTCAGCATCTTCCCACGCCCCTATAGCGGAGAGGGTGAGAACGCGGCAGGTTTCGGTCGATGGCCTTTTCCAGCTTCTTCCCCCATTGCGTTTCCCACTCGGCTGACGTGTCATAAGACACCGACCGCGCCCCTTCTGTCTCGGATTTCAACCCCACAGGGCGCCCTTTCTCCGTGTTCTCCCAGCTGTACAGGACATCCACAGCCGCACAGACGGCGTTTTTTACCGCCTCGTCCGGCTCGGCGCCTTCTTTCAATCGCCCAAAGGTCAGCCGATCTATTTCCCCGCCGGCGTCACGAGCGAGCGCCTGGAATTGGCTTTCTGGCACAAGGGAGCCGTGGTAGGTTCCCGAATAGTAGGCATAATCCGCATACTGCAATGCTTTCCCCCCTTACTTACCGTCCTGGTGCTCCTTTTCCATGTGGTTTTCAAGGCCCTTGGCGGATTTATATTCCTTCCCGCAGATGGGGCACGAGAACCCCTCTTCCTTTTCAGGGAATATCAAGCCAACGATTTTACCCATTTCGCGCCTCCTACGCAGTGGCCTTATGATGCAGGTAGATGCCGGCCAACTTGTTTTTGTATGCGTCGGCAATCCCGACATTGCGGTAGCCGAATTTGTAGCCGTCTCCGTTCTGGTTCACAGCGGCGTCGATGATTTTGGGGGCAACGTGCTTCTCGAACTGAATCAAGGCCGGCTTGTGGACAATCAAAAAGTTAATATCTGCAGCGCCAGATGCCTTGGCATACCCGCCAGCCTCCTGGCCGGTTTTCCCGCTCTTGAGTTCGATTGCCGTATAGAATCGGCTCTGCGGCACCTTGGTAACAGACGAAAACGCCGCCAGAACTTCCTTGCTTTTGGTGGTGTCCAAATCTCGAATCATCCCATACAGAGTGGGAGTGATGAACAGATGTCGATCAGTATCGGGGACTTCGTCCTCGTCCATCTTGTCGACCGCCACCCGCAGAGCCTGCAAAACGGCGGCGCCGTCTGCAAGGGTCGCGCCGGTACTCACCTTGGAAATTCCATCTTTTCCGGCATAGCAGGCGAAGCGGAAAGCGTCCAGTTCGGGCACAACTTTGGTGCGGACAAATTCACCGGCCAGCCGCCCAAAAGCAATTCCGGCGGTCTCCATATTGTCCATTGTGTCAACGGTGAACATCCGGCCCCGGTCGTAGTTGCATTTGACGGTCTCGTTGGTGAGGGTGACATCGCCGTTCACGTACCCATCATTGCGACTGTAGTCGCCAAGCCCCTGCATATCCAGCATGGGGATAACGAGCTCGTTTGCGTTCGCCCCCTCTCTCACCAAATCGGGGTTGCCGTCCAGCTTGGCCGTCAGAGACGCCAGCTTGTAGACCTCGTCCAGCATGGGTACGAATTTCTGCGCAAGTTTAATGTTGTTTGCCATTTTCTTATTTCCTCCTATTCATTGGGCAGCCCAAACGCCGCGCGCAAGACTGCCTCATCGGCGTCCCCTCCATTTGCCTGGACGCTTCCTGTGCCTGTAGCAATGGAGGGCGGTGTTTCCTCTTCCTCAAAGAGATACCCGTTTTCTTCTTTCAGGGCGGACAGGGCCGCCTCTACGTCGTGCTCTTGGTTCTTGCTGGACTTCAATTCCTCCATGTCCAACAGCGCGGCAATGGCCTTGGTGTTTCGCCCCCTCGCTCTTCCAATCGCCCGGTCAAGTATGGATTGGAACTGTACTTCGGCAACCTTCTGCTCCGCTTCTTTTTGGGCTGCCTTGTACTTTTCCTCCCACTCTTGAGCAGATTTTCTGACCGCCTCAATGTCCTTGCCCTGCTCCTGCATCTCCTGGATGGCTTTTGTCGCTTCGCCCAGTTGGGCTTTCAGAGCCTTGACCGCCTCGTTCTTGCTGTTGTAGTCATCCCGGCCGACAAATCGCTTACCAATCTCGGCACTGATTTTCTGGTCAATTTCGGCGGTATAGCCGTCTCCCAAAATTTCCTTCAAAAACTCAAGCATCGCTTTCCTTCCTCCGCTGTCCTTTTTTTCGGGCCAGCCCCCGTTTTGCGGCGCCCGTTCTTTTGTCCCCTGGGCCGGGGGTAAAATAATAGCAGGCCCTTTTCGGCCTGCTCTTTTGGTTCTATTTCTGCACTTACCGGCAGCATCGCCTCCTTTCATGGCATGAAAAAACCACCCGTAGAAACAGGTGGTTCACATTATCTCATCCAAAATATCCTTAAATCGCTTGCCTCCAACCATCCAGTTGTCCAACAAGTTATCAACTCCCGAAAAATCTTCCTCTTCTCCATCGGAATTCCAGGTGTAATACATCCCATCCACAGAGCAGACAGAGTACTGTTTCCCACCATACTGGAAGGCAGGTTCATTTACCAAAAGCCACTGTTCAACTTTCTTTCTATCCACCCTTACCTCCTCCTAGCAAGTCCGCGTTCTCTATTTTCTCTTCGTCTGTAAGAGACCTTGTCGTTCTCTCTTCCAGCACCCCATCTTCTCCCCATGTGTATTCGTGCACATGATATGGTTCAGTCCTATCCTCTCCAAACCTATGTTGCTTAGGCCTGCTGTGGTCCGACGAATGGACTTGACGTTTGAGCATCCCCTCGCTATCGTAGATACTTCGGTCTATCTGTATCTTGCCGCTTCTGTACTTGATCTTGCTTTCAATGACAGCGTGAGGGCGGTACACCTTGGGGATAGATGGCTTTTCTTTTTCCTTCCAGTCATCCGTTACAATTATGGTTCCATCTTCATTGTACCTGTACTGCCGATATTTTTCAATATTTTTGCGCACCGCCTTCGAGGCCTCCGCCGCCTCTTTCTTACCCCATCCAGCGACCCACGCTCGTTCCTTCTGGGTGGTAAGACCGGCGGCAGACGAAAACTTCTTGTACTCGCTTTCCAACCGCTTCAATTTGATTTGATGGGCTAGCTTCGCATCTGCGTCTCCCGCGCCTTCTGCCGTCAGTATGTAGTTTTTCTGCGACCGCATGGCCCGCTCGATTTGGCGCTGCTTCTGGCTCGCCTCGTACAGGCTGTAGTGTCTACCCTGGTAGGTGATGCCCTTCTGGTTCTGCTCCTGCATCTCCTGTAACTCCGCCTCGGAGTAGACGGGAGCGCTTACGCCCAAAATGACCGGGTAGGCGATATGCCCACAGTTGAGCGTCCCAATTCGGCGATTGAGGTTGTCGTTGATCCGTTTGTACTCGGCATCCGAATACTGCCGGCCCTGGTACGGTTCATGGTCTGGGGCGCTGTCTGGGTGGGCGCTGATTTCCCACCCAGTGGCCCCCATGCGATCGTGGGTCTCTTGGCTGATCTGCTCCTGCATGAGGCCAATTCCGCCCATGATATTTCGCCGTATTGCCGCCTCTAACTTGGTGGTGACACCGCTTTCATAGTCAATCACCCGAACCCCGTATTTTGCGAGATTCCGGCAGGCATTGCGGACGGCGGTGTTGTAATCGGACGCGCCCGTAAATACCTGCTTAAAGGCAAAATCCGTGGCCTTGTGGTACGCTTTTTGTAGAGGGTACACTTTTCCATCTGGCCCAACCATTCCCAGGGTCTGGGTCAAGTTGGAAAAATCCTTTTTGGCAAGCCGCTTTGCCACCTTGAGCTGTTGCTGAAGAGTTGCATTCGCGGCAAATGGGATAGCTGCCGCTGTAGGCAGGCGTGAAAGATCGAAGCGGTAGCCAACCTCCGCCGATTGCTGCATGAGTTTTTCCGCATCCGCCGCACTCACCTTGAGGATTTTCTGGAGTTCCTTCTTTACCTGCTTCTGGCTTATGCCCAACTCCTGAACTTTCCAGGTCTGGTATGCGGCAGTACTGGTGAGCTGCCCGGCCTCCGACACTCGCCGGGCGATGTCCCGCAGCAAGAATTCGGCAATTGGGTCGACCGTCTTCTCGGCGGCATCCTGTAGCCCTTTAATTTGTTTCGGGGTCAGCATTGGCGCTCACCCCTATCCCTTTTGCGGAGGCATTTCTTCACCTTCGACAAGCAGCGCCTCCATTTCCGGCATATATTTTTTGGCGATTTTTTCGAGGTCTTTTTCTGCCTTCCACTTCTCCCCAAAATACCACGCCAGAGCAATCTCGGGCCGGAGCATCCCTGCGGCAACCATCTGCTGGTACTCTCCCCAGGTGCGGTCTCGGTTATAGAGGACGCCATCGCCCCAGTCAATCACCAAGTTGTCAGGGTTCCACCTGTCCGTTCCGCCCGGCAATCTGTACTCCTTGGCGACAGCTGCGCTTACTCGGAGCAATTCCCGTAGGGTCTCTTCCCATGCCTGCTGTAGGTCGATGATGGTGAGGTTGTAATCCCCTTCGCTCGAGGTGATTTCTGTCGCCGTCCGCTCGGACGCCTCCACCTCGGAAAGAATTCCGCGCTTCATCCCGATAGCAGTTTCGATGTTTCGCAGGTATTCATTTTTTCGGGCAAGATAGCTCTGTTCCCGGAGGGCCGGCGAAAATACGGTCACGCCGACATTCTTTGTACTGTCATCTACAGCCAGGAAAACGTCGTCTTCCAGCCGCTTGTTCCCCTTTCTGTCCCTCGCCAGCATATCCTCGCTGGCGATGATACGAGACCGGCCGTGCTCAAACTCTCGTCCGAGCTGCCATTCGTTGCGGTCAATGCGGTGGATGAGAGCTGCCGCAGGGGCGTATACCGCGACCCCATCTGTCGACCCATCCACACAATTATCTGCCGGGGAGTGCAGCTTTGCCATCCCCAGCCCCATGGGCGTCCGGTAGGTGTGGCTCTCCTCTAAGCCTCCATATTTCGCGAGCGAATGGAGGCTTACCGGGCTTCCCAGCTCCCCACGGGTGTAACTGCGGAACAGCTTGTAGTCAATTGTGAGACGGCCATCTGGCCCCACAGTGCGGCGCTCTACCAGGGTGTAGACTTTTCCGGCCTCCTCGGTGATTTCCAGCATCCCAACACTGGTATCGTTTCCTTGGTCGTCTCTGGACAGCACCACGTAGCAGTCCCGGCGGACAACCGAGTAATGGATTCCTCCGCCCATCGGCACCGGCTTGATGTAGGCGTCTCCGGCAGATAGCATATTTTGCATGGCTCTCTTTTTCACCCGGTCGGCAGCTTCAAGCCATCTCTGCGCCGCCTCATCATTCCCCTTGAGGCTGGCGGAATACTCTCCAAAAATGGTCTTTTGCAGCTTGTTCACCACTGCGTATGCCATTCTCTGGCATGGGTCTTCCCTGGTCTCCTCGTCCTCTCGGGTTCTGTAGTAGAGGTTCAGCCAGTCTCCGATTGCCGCCTGCATCTCGGCAGAAGTGACGTCCTTGCAGTTTAGCGCCTGCTCAATCAGCGACCCCTTCATCCGCCGCCCTCCTTCCCACTCGTTTTGTCAGTCTTCCAGCCATCTTCATTCCGTCGTGCAGCCCCTCTATATAGGCCTCTTTGTCGGAGAGCTGGCGCTTCAGATCCCGAATCTCCATCTCCTTCTCGGCCAGCTGGCGAAGTAGGTCTCCCCGGCACCACTCGGGCAGGAATCGCTTAAAAATCCATATTTTCAGTTTCTTCATCTGCCCCGCCTCCTCCAAACTCTTTCCATTGCATACCGTACGGCGTCTATGTGGTGATTGTCCGCGTCCGGGTATTCGTTCGTGGGCTCCCCGTCCTTGGTAGTCGTGTATTCGTATTCCGCAAACTCCCGGGCTGTCCTGGGGCATCTTTCCGGGTCAATGCAAATGGCGGACAGCCCTTGCAGCCACTTCATAGAGTAGGCCACGCTGCCCGGCCCCTTCTCCGCCTCTCGGCAACGCACTCCAAATGCCCGATAATCATCACAGCTCTTGTTTTCTGCACTGTCTGCGGTGACTATTTCGTCCGGGTCAATCCACTTCTTGACAATCTCTGCCGTTTCCTGGTTTCGCACCTTCTGCCGCTCCTCCTCGCCAAATATGTAGAGCACCCGGCGCCCAGCGTCGTAGTGCATCCGATTGAATGCCCATGGGTCTGGGTACCAGCCCCAGTCAACGCCATTGTAGATGCGGTCAAAATGCTTGATTTGGTCGACCGAGATTGGCTCAAGGTGGAGATTGTCAAATACTTGAGTGCCGTTACCCACCACCTCACCCAAATACTCATGTCGGTACTTGATGGGGTTGGTATTTTCCAAATGCGCAGCATCATCGAGAAATCTTTGCCCCAGCCATTCGGTAGGGGTCGTCAGGTAGGTGGAGTGGTGGGCCAGCTTGCCCGGCTTGTTCTCAAGCACATAGCGGTTGGCCCAATTTCTGGCCGCCGCCGGCGGGTTGAAAGATTTCAGGGTCAGCGAGAAAGGCCCGCCACGAAGCACCGACTGCTCCACGTTGCGTATTTCCTCCGGGCCCGCAAATTGGTCAAGTTCCTCAAACCAGACGATGCCAACATACCCTCGCTGCATCTTGATGGACTTGACCTTTCCAGGGTCATCCAGCCCGAAAAACATGACCTTCTGCCCAGTTAGGGTGTAGATGATCTCCATTGGCGAAACCGTGGCCTTGCAGTATGGCGTAATCCCCAGCACATCTGCCGCCCACATCATCTGCGCGTAGACGCTGTTGCGGAGGGTGTTTCCCACCTTGCGGAGGACTACCGCATGGCAGTCCGGGCGCCGCAGGAGGGTAAGCCAGACCTCAAGGGACGCGGTGCTGCTTTTGAGACTGCCTCGCCCGCCCGCCAAGACAACCTCTTGGGCCTCCCCTTTGCGAATGGCCGCGTGGATAGGGTAAAAGGCGGGGGCGATTACCTTATCCAGGGATATTGTCGACAATCTGCACGCCCCCCTCTGCCCCCGGTTCAATCAGTTTGTCTCTCCACTTGCCAGGCCGCCGGTTTTTCAGCCAGAAAATCTGCGCGGTTACGTCTCCCGCCAACGCCTTATAGAGCAGCGCGTTTTCTACCTGATAGTCAACGACTTCTTTCCCCTTTTTTAGGGCGTCAGAAATGTCGCTGTATCTGTTTTTCCAGGCATACAGCGTGGTTCTTGCAATCCCGATTTTCCCCGCAATGTCCTCGTCCGTAAGTCCGTCTCTGGCCCATCCCTCGAGGCATACAAGGCCCTCCGGGGTTAGCCATTCTTCGTATTTTCCTTTTGCCACCCCGGCCTCCCTTCTCCCGTCTCCCCAAACCCACCCTCCAGCACCTATGCGATTCGCTTGCACTGGCACACCCGTTGCCCAAAAATGGGCGCGAAAAAGCCCACACCGTCAGGTGCAGGCTTGAATCTTCGGCCCACCCAGCCTACTAAATACCCCACGTAGGGACGCAGGGCTTCGACTGGGCAGGCAAGTTGGTTGCACCAATCATTGTAGCCGGTGCCGCTCCCCAGTTCCCATGGAGTAGGGGCCTGCTGGCGGGTCTATGACCCTGCGCTCTGCCAGCTTTGGCAATTGGTGGGCAAGCCGTCCTCATGCAGACAGCCCGCCCATAAAACCCGCCGTCTCGCCTGTCCCCAGATGTTGGGGAGGTTACTGCGGTGGGCTGATTAACAAGGCCGTCGCGCTCCGGCCATTGTGTCCAAGCAAGGCGCGCGTCCATCCTCACTTGAATCACTATAATTATTTTACCACTATGAACCGAACAAAACGAACAGATTATTGATGAAGAAAGCGGTCGTGCGCCACCCTCACGCCGTCTGCCGTATTTCCTCCGCCGATGTGGAGGGCCACCGCTGCCCATGAAAACCCATTGATGTACCGTAAGCTAAGGATTTGCCGCATCAGGCAGTCGTTCACCCCGGCAATGTACCGATTCAGCCGGTTGTATTCAGCGATTGATGCCTTGATTTTCCCCTCGATAATAGCCCTACAGTCGGCTATTTCGGCGGCTATGGCGGTCTTGTCAGATATTCCGCCTACGTGCGGCAAACCAGTAATTTTAGGGGAGATGTTCTGTGCGGCGGCTTCCAACTCTCCGAGGCGGCGCTTTTCCTGCTCGATTTCGCGGTTGAGATAGTATAGCTGTGACAGTTCCCTCTTGGTCAAAACATCTCCTCCAATCTCAACCAGACCCCAGCCTCCCGCAACTCATGGTCAACCACCAGCAATTGGTCTGGGTCGTCCGCACAGCGGGAGGCAATCTCCGCCCAGGTCATAAGTACACGTTCGAGCCGGGCCTGTCCGAAACCCTCCGCCCTCACCGCCAGCAGCATCTGCTTGACTGTTTGGCGGACGGCCCTTTCGGCGACCTGCTGCTCCTTGGTGATGCGGTGGACGCGGGCTTTCACTGCTCGCCCTTTCCATCCGCCAGCAACTCGACCAGGTGATCAGTGGCCGCCAGGTACTCATCCCAACTATCGCCGAATATCTCCTCCATCTGGTCCAGCATAACGGATACGTCTGCTATTTCCTTCCTGGCGTGGACCATGGCCTCTTCGGTCAGGTAGATGTCTTTTGACCCTTCGGCCCGCAGGTACTTGTTGAGGGCCTGGATCAGTTCAGCGCATTCTTCCATACATTGGCGGATTTGGGCCTCTTTCCCCCATTTTTCGATTGCTCGTTTGGGTGCGGTCAGTCTATCGTTTTTATCCATTATGCTTCCCCCTTTAACTCGTCTTCCAACTGTATTTTTGACACTAATAGATGGGAATCTCGCAACCACCGTCCTCCATTGGAGCCATTCGCAATGGCAGTCTTCATGCTCGTCGTATGGCTCACTTTCGTCCATACACTTTAGCAGGTCGCTCTTGCTGATTAGCTGCATACTTTACATTTCCTCCCTCATCCTCGCGCCGCAGTTGGGACAGCACATGCTCCGCCATTCGTCCGGCTTGTACCTGTGGCAGTGAGAGCAGACCAGCCCACCGGTGGGGTGCTCAATCCAATGACCGTGCGGTTGCAAGTCTTTGGGGTCTATGGTGGGGGCGTCTTGTATCTCACTAATTGCGTCCAGGAACACCCCTCCCGCCACCCGGTCATCTGCTTCCTCGCAGTCTCTTGCATATCCCTCAAGTTTTTTGCAGACGGTGTCTGCATCAATCAGCCTCATGGTCTGCCTCCTCTCTCGGTGGAGCCTGGCGGGTGTTCCAGGCGGTAAGGGCTTTGTTCTTATTGCCATATATCTTAGTACCCACGCAGTGTGTCTTGCAGCACACCGCCCATCTGCCACTCAGTTGTTTTAGTTCTGCTTCTCCCCCGCAAAACGGGCACGGCAGTACAATCCCCTGCTTGGTGCACTCCTCCTGCGCCTCTCGGTCGCCCACCAGGGCGCGTCTGATTATGTCATTCATCGGCTTAGCCCTCCAAAATATATATTTTTGCGGTTTTGCATCCAAACTCCACCGCCTCCTGGTGGCTCTCTACCGCCAGGTCAATCTTGTGCCCCTTGATTGCCCCGCCGGTGTCCTGTACCACCCTCTCCCCGATGCCATCTATGTAGATGCGGGTGCCCAGCGGCATCACGTCGGGGTCTGCGGCCACGGTCACCCCTGGCGCCACTGGATCCCCGCTGGCGGTGGTGGGGTTGCCCCCGCAGATGTGGGGGTACTGCTCGGTGCAGTAGGCGTAGACCGCAAACTCACCGGCGAAAATTCGCTGTTGAGATTCTACGTGAGCCATCATTGGCTCCGGCAATCTGGGTTCGGCGGCAGTCGCTGGCCGCTGTATGGTGAGCAGGGCCAACAGCATGATCAGGTATTGGGCAAACTCACGCATCCCATTCTCACCCCTTCCAACACTGCCTTTTTGGTGACTTGTTCCCCCGTCATCCGTGAGAGGCAATCCAATGACAGTTCTAGCAAGCTTTCTGTGCTTTCCCCTTCCTGGGCACTCCTGACCAGTTGACTCAACCCCTCCCCTAACTTTCGCAGATTCTCCTGGTATTGCGCCAAACAGGCCGCCTGCCGCTTCTCGTCTTCTACAGCTCGCAGATATGTACTTTCTAGTGTTCTTCTCTCCTGTTGGGCCTGTTCTTTGGTGATCCGTCCAGCCCGCCATTCGCCGTAGAGGCACCGCAGGGCCAGAAAGCAGGCCTGTTGCGACAGGCTTCCGCGATGGGGGTATTTTCCGCCGGCGGATGCATCGCGCTCAATTTCTCGAAACTTCATCTGTGCCTCCTTTGTGCGACCTGTGCGACTGTGTGCGACTTGTGGTCGCACGGTTTTTTTGGCTTACCTATGCGATTTTTAAAGCGTTGTGCGACTGTGCGACTTTTTCCGCGAATTTTGCTATATAGGGATTTTACGTTTTTTGTTATGCTAAAGTGATAAAGAATTAAAATGAACAAAAAATTCTTTTCTATTAGGGGGTATGTCTAAAACGTCGCACAAGTCGCACATTTCGCACAACCGCATAACCATGCGATTTGTTCTAATATCCAAAGTCGCACATAAGTCGCACAACTCCTTATTCTTCCGACAAAAGGTCGTTTCCGATCTCATCTTCCTCCGGCAAAACCAACACCACACAGTGGCATGGGGCCCTGTTGATTCGCTTGGTCATGTCAAACCCCTTGCTCCCGACTTCAATTTTTCCTGCTGACTTCGCCCAGCTGAGGAATGCACGAGGGCTATATCCCTCATCCTGACAGATGCGGTTGAAGACGCTGCGGACGATGTACGCCCTCCCGCGGTCAACTGCACCCCAAACCTCATTCTGCTCACTCTCCCCGCAGAAGCGGTGGCGATTTTGCACCACATACTCACAGAGAAAATCGTAGCAGCGGCCGTTCTGGTCTACACTGGCCCGGGTGCGGAGGAACTCGGAGATGTCCTCTAAAGAGAGAGCTCGCCCATCCTCGAAAAGCCAGTGGGTGGCCAGTTGGTCGGCCGTCAGGATGAGAGCGGCAGCCATGGCCTGTTTCTCGGTTGTGTCGTTCTCCCGCAGAGCCGACGAAAACCGGTTGAAAAGGCCCTCTGCCTCCTCAACCCCACCCTCTGTCAGCCGCTGCACAAACAGCCGGCCGGCATGGCCATAGTGGCGCTTGGCGGTGTTGGCCACTCCGCGCGGGTCGGAAAACAGCCGTTCCCGGCACTCCACCTCTACGATTCGGTTGACCGCTCCTCCGCCAGAAGATGCGCCGGTAATGGGCATTTCTCCCGACGTGAGGATACAGTTTTGCCAGGTAGGGGTCTGATCAGTGCCGCCGGAGCGGTTGCCTCTGGTTCGCCCCACCCCTTCGGAGAGCATGTAGATGTCCTTGTCAAACTCCTTCTTGTCCTTGGCGATCTGGAGCTCATCGAGAATCAGGGGCAGAGAGTTGCAGAATGCTGCTGACCGCTCCCGCCCTACGGCGGTAGAGTTGAAGGTGTGGATATACTTTCCCATCTCCGGATTGGCCCATACCGAGGCGGCCAGCATCAGCCCTACGGTCTTGCCCGCCTCGGTTCCGCCCCAGAGGTGGACAAAGAAAGGCAGGCACCCCAGCGGACCCACCAGCACACTGGCGAAAGACGCCGCCAGCACGATTCGCGCAGTGATCCCCTCCGCTGCCCGCACCTGTCGTGCCAAGTCGAGCCACTCTTCCAGTGATCCTCTGGCCTTGACGCTCTCAAAAAAGCTGCGGAAGTTGGCATCTCCGTCAAAGACCAGTTCGGACACATAGGGCGAGAAACCCTCTTCGCCGATCCACCCCAGTCTTCCCACGCTCTGTTTTTCTGGGATCTGATCGTAGTTGAGCCCTTCGATGTCGTGAAGGTAGCGCACCAGGTAGGCAGCCGATTCTGAAGTCACCGCCACCCCTACATTGGCCAGCTCAAGAATGCTCTGCCGGCTGGCCAGGGTTCGCTTGTCCGCCGTGGTGTGGCGCCACTGCTTCCCCTTGCGGAAGGCCAGCACCAGCTTCTCCACCCCGGTGTCGATGTTCACCAGCCGCATTACCGGGAGGATAGGGTGATTGCAGGCCACCACCTCCCGGTAGTCCTCGCTGATGGTCACGCCGTACTCGTCCGCCTGCCAGGGTCCAGTGTCCAACTCCACCTCCTGCCCCTCGAACTGGGTGACAGCCATCCCCACCGGCCGAGCAAGGGCCATCTGCTTTTTCACGTACTCCGAAAAGGCTTTCTTAAAGCCGGTGACCCGCACCTTCCGGGCCTGTTCGCTCATCCGCTGGAGCAGCCTGTCAAGCACAAATTTGTCGTCATAAAATTGGTAGAGGAACTCATAGGGGTCCGTCCCCTCCAGGTAGTCCTCCCGAGTGTAATTGGGAATTTGAATGGCTTCGATGGCTGTTCGCCTCCCATCTTTCAAAATTGCTGTTCTCTTCCAGCCAGTACTCCAGGTATGGGATCCGATGGGCGGCCTCTACCCAACTTGCCGGCAAGGCCGGCGGTTCTCCCTCCCCATTCCATTGAGAAGGGCGCTCTTCTCCTAACCTCAAGCCCCGGATTTCGGCGCAGAAGGCCGCTGTCAGCGACTGGTAAACCTTCTTCCCATCTTCTCTCCTGCGGCGCTCCTGGGCTCGTTTTTGGGCGACTTCTGCCGCCTTTCTTCTGGTCCGTTCGTCCCTCTGCCCGCGCATAAGACCCAGGCCGAAGTCCTCGTCTAATCGAACCAGTGCCTGTGGATATGTAATGCCAAAAAGGCCCATCACCAGGTCAATCACCGAGCCCCCCGCCCCGCAGACAAAGCAGTGGAACCGCCCGTCTGTGTAGGCAAAGTTGGGGTCTTCCCCCTGATGGATGGGGCAAGGTATCCGCCCCCTGGAGGAGGTGGGGAGACCGTATCGGAGCAGCACTTCGGGCACCGTGATCCGCGCCTTGACCTCCTCCGCCGTGCTCATGCTGCACCGCCTTCCAATCGTTCCTTGGCCCAATAGTAAAGGGTGCTGTAGATGATTCGACCGCTGTCCTCCGGCTGGCAGAAAAGCAAGGTGATACCGTAGCGCACCTGCCATGCCAACAGGCTGGCGGCCAGGGCCTTGGGGGCCATCTTGCTGCGGTAATCATGGGAGTATATCTTCCTCCAGCTGGCATTCTCCACCAGCAGAAACACCTTCACCCCTGCCGCTTTAGCCCGCAGGAACTCCGCCTCAAAACGCCGCCGGTCTACTGTAAAGTTTCCGGCGATCTCGTCCAGGTTGGCCTTGCGCTCGATGACCACCTCGTCCTCCAGGCTCAAGAACCCTCCCTGCTCGTCGGGGAGTAAAGCGGTGTAGTCCCCGCAAGGAAGCTTCCCTCGCTGCACAGGAATTTTCTTTTTCCCCAGGGTGTCTTCTATGTGGTCCCACACCTGCTCCCGGGTGTCCACCAGGACGCCCATCTCTTGCAGCCGCCCTTTTACCTGGGTTTCGCTATACCTCCTACGCATGATTAGAATGGCAGGTCATCATCGTCCGCCAGTTCCTCAAAGCCCTGCACCTGCTGGCGGCTGGGCTGCTCTCCTTCCCAAGGAGGGAGGGTACCTTGTTTGTCCCGGTGGATAAACCACCGCACCTTCAGGTACCCTCGATCGTCTTCTGCCAACCTGGCGGCACCGGCTGCACCTATCCAACCCAAAATCTCGTTGTCCTCGTCGGCAATGCCAAAGCTGTCTTTGAGGGAGGTCAGGTTGCGGTTGAAGTAGTCGTTTTTTACGATATAGTGTTTGATGCGGATGTTCGACCCGCTGGGCCGTACCGCCACCACCAGCATAGGGTTACCACTTTTGCTCACCGTCTCCTCCACCTCGGTGATGGCCACCCGGTAATCTCCGGGCTCCAGCCGGGCGCTCTCTTCTCTGCGGTATCCGTCAAAAATACTCATTTTTATTCTCCTCTCTTTTCGTCTAGATAGGTGGCTTCCATATCTGCCAGATGCAGCTTCACTGCCAGTGGGCAATGATCAAAGGCTGTAGAAACCGCGTAACTGCCACCCTTAGTCGCATCGTCAAAGCCACCCATGTGCCATCGGATGGCCAGAGCTTCGCTGGTCTTAAGGCGCATGAACCGTTCAATGAGAAAGACTGACTTCTCGCCGTGGCCGTAGGGGAACTGATCCTCTACCTGGTAGAAGGGCACCTTCTCCCACCGGCCGGTCTGTTCATCCTTCACGTTGCGGCTGCTGACCTTGTAGAAATTGGCTTTACAGAGGTCGTGGAGTAGGCCGCAGACGGCCAGGGTTTCGGGTGTCTCTTCCGGCGCCAGGGCGCAAAGTCGCTTGTAAACGTTCACGCTGTGCTCGCACAGCCCGCCAGGATAAGCGCCGTGGAATCGGGTGGATGCCGGGGCAGTAAAGAAGTCGGTGGTCTCCAGCCAAGCCAACAGCCGGTCGGCCCCCGGCCGGGTGATCTTCTGATATGCGTTCATAAAGTCCATATTCGGCATCAGTCTCTTGCCCTCCATTTTTCTGCGTACAGTTCATCCAGCTCGGAAAACTCCAAATACTGAACAAATGGTTTTACAATCGTTTCAATTTCCGGGGTCTCGTTTCGGGTGTAGATCTCCCGATACAGGTCTCTCCCGTTGCTCACCAAATAGGTGAACCTCTCCACCTCCGGGCAGCAGGCAAAATACATGGGGTGCTGAGGGCTGTCTAGGTATTTTCCCGGACGGTAGCTGTGGGAGAATTTGATGTCGTAAATCTCCCCGGCCTTGAGGACGTCCAGACGGCCGTAGAGAAGGAATGGGATCCCGTCAATGGCCATGTCCCGATAGGCGGCCACCTGAAAAGCTCCTCCTTGGACAATTTGTCCCACCTGCCGAATCCCCTCTGCCCACTTGTGCCCCTCTTCCGGCTCCTCACCTTCGCACCAGGCGGCGACCAGATTTTCAAATTGGATGCCGTCCTGGATGGGTTTTGTTCGGGGTGTAGGCTGCCGGCGCAGGGTCTTCAAAAAGTCCTCCTGTGCCCGTTCTGGGTCGCCGGCCTTGTACATCCACAGCCAGGCCGAAAGGAGTGACTGGGTCAGTAGCAACCTATTCCTTGACATAGGCCCCTGCCTCCCTGTCCCAGTGCATCCCCAGGGCCTTGATTTTGGCCGCCAGTAAGGCTTTGGCCTCTCGTTCGCTGGTGAGGTGGTGGGAGAGCTTCTTCAGCTGGTGGGCTGTTTCCAGGGCAGTGGCAGGGTCGCGGATTCCCTCGATCAGATCCCGCACCTGTTCCATGACCGCCTCATAGGCTTCTTGTTCTCCCCGATGGGCTGCCGCCTCCTGCCGGATATTCTCCCGGGCCCGCTCAAAGAGCCGGCCCAAAAAATCGTTGGGGACACCGTCGTCCAGTCGAGGCAGCTTCAGCAGACCCTGCACCCCATAGCACCCCTTGGCAAAATACTGTTCAGTCGGAGTGAACCCCACCAGCCGGTCATCCCCCACCATCTGCATGAAGCACCCCAGGTCACAGGGCTGCCAGACGATGTCCCGGGCCGCCCCTTCGCAGAGGAGCCTCTGCCGGGTCACGTCTCCGTCCCTCTGCTCCACCGTGTGGAAAACATAGATGATGTTTTTGTTCAGGGTGTATTTCAGCCAGTTGGTAAACCGGACAAATTCCGCCTTTACCGCGCCAAACCCTTTCAGGGAGATGGCTCCATTCTTCTGCCGGTTGAGGGAGGGGTTGTCCCGCATGGCCCAGTCCTGCAGGTAGGTGACAAAGCTGCCGCCGGTGTCGATGACAATGGTCTGACAGGCCTTTACCTGCGGGCTTTCCAGGTCTTTGAGCACCTCTTCGTATGTATCTGCCTCGATGGTGGTTTTGCGGTGAGCGGCCCTGACCCGGGCAACCCCCTTGTCGAAGTCGATGAGCACCGGGTCCGGCGCCGAGAGGGCCAGTGTGGTCTTCCCAATCCCCGGGCTCCCGCTGATGATCATGGAAAATTTCTGATTGCTGAAATCCATTTCAGCCGGCTGTAAAATCGCCATCTCTATCTCTCCTTAAATGGTCTCATACTCGAACTGGCCGTGGTTGCACAACCAGAAAAAATAGGTTTCCGCCAAAAAGTCTTCGCAGAAATCGGCAACCAGGCTTCCCACATCGTACTCCCGAGAGAGAAGGAATGCTTTCCCTCCTACAACCCGCAGATAGCCACAAAATTGTTGCCAGTGATCCTGCAAGAACTCGTTTCTGTCTTCTGCTCCTGCAAGGGAGAAGGCCGACTGCTCCAGGTGTCGGACACAAAGGGCTTTTCCCTCGAAAAGACCGACTGCATCCTGCCCGCAGCACTCACAGCGAGGCCAGTCGTCCAAAGGGGCATTGGGACAGCCGGAAGGGCAGTTCACCTGTCTGCAAATCTCACACATTGACTTTTCCCCCTTCTCGGACTATACTGTGGGTGTAGATTTTCTTTGCACTGCCGTCTTCGATGTTTGCACCATCGAGGGCGGCTTTCTCGATTTCCAGGGCCATCTCGGGGCTGTCTCGCCCGTCTCGCGGGAATATCAAATAAATGTTTTCTAACGGTTCGCGGAGAATGTCCATCACCCGATAGACCTCATCCAACCGCCACCTGCTTGCACCCTTTGCCGTCCCATCATTCAGTCTGGTCCGCAGGGTTTCAGTCGTTATCCCGATGGCCTCTGCCAATTCGGCTGACGTTTTGTACCCCATCTGATTGGCCAGAAAGCGGAGATACCTGTACTTCACGGGACGAAACAACTTGCCTTGCATCTTCATTTCCCTTTCCTTTTCCTGATTCTTTCCGTCCTCTCTATCTCGATGACGGTTTTGGCGTTGTAGTCATCCCTCCACTCCCGCTCCTTGCGCTTGAGCTCCTCTGCTGCCTGCTTGGCTTTGCGGTAGTGGATGCATTTATCGTGGTCACAACACTCGTTGTGCTTGGGGCAATCCATACAGGGGTAGATCATCTTTTCGCCTCTCCTCTCCAAATCAGCAGCGCCGCCACAATGCAGCCAAGGCCACAAGCAGCAAGCCCAATTACGTGGGTTAGACTGGCTCCTGCATCGCTCATGCCGCCAGACAGCAGCAAGAGCGCCGAGCCGATGGCGGTTAATTTTGTGGGTGTCATGCTGTTCCCTTCCTTTCTTCCGCCTCCATGAGGCCTAGCGCTTCGATGAGCAGTTCTTTTGGGCTTTTCTGCCGCTCCCTTTTTGGGCGGCCTCTCTGCTTGTACTCCACACCATCTGGCGGGAAAACCACTGGAATTCGCTCATAAGGTTCCTTGATGATGTCCATGACCTGATATATTTCTCGGATTTTCCAAGGGGTTCTCCCGGAGAGACGGTCGTAGACTGTTTGCTGGACGGAGAATCCCATCAACTCCGCAAAATACGGGAGGTCTATGCCGAGTTCCCGGAGCCTTTTCCGGAGGTAACGGTATGTATCAAGGGGCTTGCCCATTGGTGTTCACTCCTTTCTTGCCCCCTTTCGGCGAACATGGTAGAATCTGGTTGAAAGGAGGTGATTATTATGTTGACAGAACGTGCGGAAAGGATTGCTCTTGATATATCTACCCAGGCATTCGTCGCAAAAATGGGGCACTGCGACTTGAGGGTGGATAAAGAAAGCGGCGAAAAGGCCGGCGATTTCTTTGTTTCTATCTACAAAAAGGTAAAAGAAGCTCTTGACCAGGAGAACGTCTAGTTCCACTCGGATTTGTACAAAATTTCGGCAAGAACCTTGGCAACCTGCGGCAGAACGGCTATTTCTGTTTCGCTGGTTGCCTTGTCTTCGTTTGTCACGCGCTCAACAAATCCGAGCAAAGCGCCGACAAGGCGCGTTTTATCTTCCATTTCTCCACCTCCTTCCCCGCTTCGGCGGGGATTTTTACTGTCCGTTTTATTGGACATCCTTTGTGTTATCCTTTGAGATAAGTTCATCAAGTGCTTTGCGGAATCTTTCTTCAGCGCCTTTAGGCTCTCTGCGCCCATTCAGCACGGCACTTACATACTTGGGGTTATAGCCAAGCTGGTTAGACAGTTCGATTGCAGTAATCCCATGCAAGTGCATTTTGCCGACAATATCCGCAGTCCATTGTGCAGGCATACAAAAGTTATCTCCTTTCCTTAAGCTTAGTTGACCTAAGTAAGCTTTCGTGGTATTATTTCATTGCGAGTAAAATTAATATGCACGATGAGCTTCTTTTTGCTTACTTAAGTCGGCCTGTGCTTAAAGTATAGACGATAAAAGTAAGCTAGTCAAGCGTTTGAGCTGATAAAAGTAAGCTTCTATTTGTTGCACAAAAAAGTGAGGATGGTTTTGTGTTTTATGACCTGTTTTATCAGCTATGTAAAGAAAAAGGAGTAAGCGTCACGCGCGCTACTGTTGAAATGGGGCTGAGTCGCACCATAGGAACTAAATGGAAAAATACTGGTGCCACTCCCAATGGAGAGACACTTAATAAAGTTGCTGATTACTTTGGAGTTCCTGTTGGAATGCTTTTAGGCGATCCAAAAAAAGAAACGCCCGCCCTTACAAAGAAGGACGAGCGCGATATAGCCAAGGACTTAGAGCGGTTGAAGGAATCATTGGAGAGTGGCGAGGGGCTGATGTTTGATGGCGATCCCATGTCAGAGGAAGCGCGAGAATCTATTCTGAGTGCCATGAAATTGGGCCTTGAGGCCGCCAAACTGCGGAACAAGGAAAAATATACCCCTAAAAAATATAAGAAGGAATAGAGATGTACATAAAGCAAATAGCGGACAAGCTGGCCAAAAAATACCAGACGAGAGACCCGTTTGCTATTGCTGATGCTTTAGGATTCATCACAGTATTTGTTCCACTACAAGGCGTCCGTGGTTTTTTCCAGCGGGCCAAAAGATGCAACATTATCTATATTGATGACCAACTTGACGATCAGCAAAGGAAATTGGTTTGCGCCCATGAATTGTGGCATGGAATAGAGCACCGGAAATTCAATCGAATTTTTCTCAACCAAAACACATATCAGGTGACAGGGAGATATGAGAAGGAAGCAAATTGCTTTGCCGCCTGTCTGCTCTTTGATGATGATGAGGTTGAAGAAATTGAAGAATTGACCATTCCACAAATTTCTAGGTGCTGGGGTGTTCCGCCTGATATTTGCCAATATAGGGTAGAACTCTCAAAAACAGAAAAAAGCCCACCCAGTGTTGCTGCGCTGGATGAGCTATAATGCAGCGGTGCGAGCCATCTGCGAATATTATTTTACCATATTTTTCTTAATATTGGTAGAGTACGAGGTGGAAAAATGGGCCAGTGTGTAAAGTGCGGGAAAAAAGGTCTAACGCTTAAGGTGAATGTAGAGGGAATGTGCCCTGAATGCAGCCTAGAGTTACTGCAAAACTGCCGGTCAGAAATCAAGAGACTTCGAGAAACGCTGTCCCCAGAGCACAACCAAATCGAAAAATTGAAAAACGAAATCAGCAGGCTACAATCTGAAAAAACCGAGATTGAGAAAAGCGTTGAATCTTCTGCAAAGGAATTGCGAAAGCTATCTGATTCCATTCAGGAGCGGAAAACAGAGCTGATTGAAACTGATGAGAAAATCCTATTACAGGAGTTTGGGCTTTACGAGCCAAGGTATGATTTCGTTCACTCTGAACAATACAAGATCAAGCTGGATGAGCTCAGAAAATCTCAAAAGGCTATGATAAAGGCCGGAACAGCAGTCACTGGAAGCACCAATTGGACGGTAAACAACAGTGTCGCACAAGGACGGAAAATGGTCAAAGATATGCAAAAGTTATTATTACGAGCATTTAATGGAGAATGCGACTCCGTCATTGAAAAAGTAAAATATAACAACTATGAGTCTAGCCTGAAAAGGTTGCGCAGTTCTAAAGATGCCATTTCAAAACTTGGCTCAATGATGGGGGTTTCTGTCGCGGAACCATACTACATTTCAAAAGTAAATGAATTGACTTTAGCCCTAGAGTATCAACAAAAAAAGCAGCAGGAAAAAGAGGAGATGAAAGAAACTCGTGCCAGAATGCGGGAAGAAGCAAAGCTCCAAAAAGAAATAGCAGAAGCGCGTAAAAAAGCAGAGAAAGAAAAAGGACACTACGAGAATGCGTTGGCCAAAATTGAAAGCCAGATAAAAAACGCATCTGAGAGCGAACTGCCTGCCCTTTTATCAAAGAAAGAAGAAATAGAATCTCACCTTGGAGATGTGGAAAAATCCCTGAAAGATATTGATTATCGGGAAGCAAACCAGAGAGCGGGTTACGTGTATGTAATTTCAAATGTAGGTTCTTTTGGAGAAAATGTCTATAAAATTGGAATGACAAGGCGGCTTGACCCAATGGAGCGCGTGGACGAATTGGGAGACGCATCTGTCCCCTTTAACTTTGACGTTCACGCTATGATTTTCTCTGACGACGCCCCTGCTTTAGAAGCAGCTCTACATAACGCCTTTTCTGACAGAAAACTTAATATGGTAAATCAGAGAAGAGAGTTCTTCAATGTATCTCTTGATGAAATTAGGAAAGTGGTTCAAGAGAACTATGATAAGACCGTCGAATTCATTGAACTTCCCCCGGCAGAGCAATACAGAATCAGTCTAAAAATGAAACAAGAAAAAGAATAGTTGGAGGTGTCCATAATATTTTGCGCATAACGTAGAAAGTCAACCAGCCAAGAAGCCGTTGCACACGATGAGTTGGCTGGCGGCATTGGCTTTACCGCCGCCGTTTGAAGCTCTAGAAAAAGAAGCTCGCCTGGTGTTGGCGCACCAGACGAGCCGCCGAATTAGGGTAGATAGTTGTCTAGGCCATCTACCCTGTCATTATAGCACAAATTGGCAGGAGGGAGCAACCATGAGAAAAAATGAAGCCATCTGGATTGAAAAAAGCAAGAGGTGGCAAATCAAAGTTCAGAAGGACGGGGTTCGCAGGGCATTCTATTCACCTGACCCCAAAAAAAGGGGAAAGGCCGAAGCAGAGAGGAAGGCCGATCGCTGGCTTGAGACAGGAAGCCGAAAAGAGGCGGCCAGAATTGGCGCTCTCGCCAAAGAATTTGCGGAGTACGAGTCCGCCATGTACGGGACAGGAAACAACCGGCAGCACGAAAGCATATACCGCAACTGGATCGCGCCAAAATACGAGCACAAAAAAGCGGCGGACATGACCCAACAGGACTGGAAAAACATCATCAAAGACGCCTACACCGCTGGGAGAAGCAAAAAGACCTTGAAAAACATACGGGGATACATCACCTCGTTTTGCGGGTACATGGAAGATTGCGATGTACCGATAAAATATCCTAGAAAGCTAAAAATACCAGACGATGCGCCGGAACAAGAGAAGAACATCTTGCAGCCGTCGCAGTTGCGAACCCTGTTCACAGAGGATACAGTAACCACTCGCGGGAAGGCTGGCCCGTGTTTCCATATTTACGCCTTTCGTTTTCTCGCCGTCTCTGGATACCGGCCCGGAGAAATGTGCGGGTTGCGGAAAACGGATCTCAAAAAGACATACCTGAAATTCACCAACAGCATTAACATATACGGGGAACTCACCACCGGGAAGAACGAGCGGGCGCGTCGAAAACTCCCCAGAACCACATACATCAACACCCTTATCAACCAGCAGCTGGAGAACCTCAAGGCCCATGGGTTGGAGGATTGCCAATGGCTATTCCCGGACGCCGACGGTGAGCCCCTAAACCCCAAAAAACTATACAAGCGGTGGAAAAAGTACGCTGATCAGCACGGGCTAACATGCTCCCCTTATGAGCTGCGGCATACCTTCATTTCGGTGTCAAAATCAGCCGTACCAGCGGAACTGCTCAAGCTCGTTGTAGGACACAGCGAATCCATGGACACCTTCGGGGTCTACGGGCACGAGGTAGACGGCGAACTCAAGCAAGCCGGGAAGCTGATAGAAGGAGTCTTTGACGGCATCCTGAAAAACGAAGTGGGTTAAAAAGTGGGTTACACAAAAATAGAACCGCCTGACAAATCGCATTGTCAAGCGGTTCTATTTGGTGCGGGAGATGGGACTTGAACCCACACTCCGAGGAACTGGCTCCTAAGACCAGCGCGTCTGCCATTCCGCCACTCCCGCACACAGGGGCACAAGGCGGCCGCCGGCCGCCTTGTGCCCCTTTATGATACCCCACATTCCCCCGCTTTGTCAATCTCCTCCCCGGGCGAAAAGAGGGCCCCTTCACACGGGTTTCACATTGTGCCGATATGCTGTATAATAGCAGAAAAACAGGTGGAGGAGGGGTTTTGATGCGCCTATTGGTGGTCGATGACGAGGCACGCATCCGCGAACTGGTGGCCAAGTACGCCCGGCACGAGGGGCACCAGGTAAAGGAGGCGGCCGACGGCGAGACGGCGGTGGCCCTCTGCCGGAGCGAGCCATTCGACATGATCGTGCTGGACGTGATGATGCCGGGGATGGACGGGTTTGCCGCCTGCCAGAAGATCCGTGCCTTCACCGACACCCCGGTGCTGATGCTCTCGGCCCGGGGGGAGGAGTTCGACCGCATCCGCGGCTTTGAGGCAGGGGTGGACGACTACGTCTGCAAGCCCTTTTCCCCCAAGGAGCTGATGCTGCGCATCGCCGCCATTGCCAAGCGGACCGCCGGCGGCGCCGAGGAGGCCAAGAAGGACATCTACACCAGCGGCGAGCTGACGGTGGACTTCACCGGCCGCCTGGTCTACGTAAAGGGGGAACCGGTGGACCTCTCCCCCAAGGAGTACGACCTGCTCTTTTACATGGTGAAAAACCGGGGCATCGCCCTGAGCCGGGAGCGGCTGATCACCACCGTCTGGGGCTACGACTTCTTTGGGGACGAGCGGACCCTGGACACCCACATCAAGCTGCTGCGCCGCCAGCTGGGCGACTGCGCCGGGCTGATCACCACCCTGCGCGGGGTGGGCTACCGCTTTGAAGACCGCTGACCGCCCCGGGCGCCGGGGCCGGCGGCGGCTGGGCATCAAGTGGAAGCTGCTGGTCTACCTGCTCTGCTTCGTGGCGGTGATGCTGGGTTGCCTCTGGCTGTTTCAGGTGGTGTTTTTGGAGAGCTTTTACAAGTCCATCAAGGAGCAAAACCTGAAGGACTGCCGGGCCCAGGTGGTGCGGCAGCTGGCCCGCCAGGAGAGCCCGGAGGACTTTCTCGCCACCCTGGCCCTGAAGGAGGGGGTGGCCGCGGCCATCTACACCACCCAGGGGCAGCTGCGATACAGCGTGGTCACCAGCCCCGGCGAGACCATCACCCGGCTGGGGAGCAACACCATCGACCAGCTGGCCGCCCAGATCGAGGCGTCGGGGGAGATCCTCTTCGTCTCCGCCCCCCGGCTGCAGTACAAGAGCTGGATGGCCGCGGACGACGGCGGGGGCTACCTCTTCGGCAAGAGCAAGTTCCCCACCCAGCTCTCCCCGCCCGAACTGAATATCCAGCCCCGCGACAGCACCATCGACAACATCCAGACCCTGATTTTGGGGACGGCGGTCTCCCTCCCCGGCGGGGAGGAGGGCTACCTCTTTTTGAGCACCGCCCTGACCCCGGTGAGCACCACCACCCAGACACTGCAGGTGCAGCTCATCTACATCAGCCTGCTGCTGGTGGCTCTCTCGGCGGTGCTGGCCCTCTTCCTCTCCCGGCGGATCACCTCCCCCATCGTCAGCATCAGCCAGACGGCCAGGGAGCTGGCCGGGGGCAATTACAGCGTCACCTTCCACGAGAGCGGCTACCGGGAGGCGGGCGAACTGGCCGAGACCCTCAACTACGCCGCCGAAGAGCTCTCCAAGGTGGACCACCTGCGGCGGGAGCTGGTGGCCAACATCTCCCACGACCTGCGCACCCCCCTGACCCTGATTGCCGGCTACGCCGAGATGATGCGGGACCTGCCCGGGGAGAACACCCCGGAAAACCTCAACGTGATCTTAGAGGAGGTCAACCGGATGAGCAGTCTGGTGACCGACGTCCTCGACCTCTCCCAACTGGAGGCGGGGGCCCAGAAGCTCACCCCCACCCGCTTCTCCCTCACCGAGCTGGGGCGGGAGACGGTGGAGCGGCTGGGGGCCCTGTTGGCCCCCCAGGGCTACCGGCTCATCTGGTCGGCCGACCGGGAGGTGCAGGTGCAGGCCGACGAGAACAAGATCTACCAGGTGCTCTACAACCTGGTCAACAACGCCGTCACCTACACCGGGGCGGACAAGGCCGTCTTTGTCAGCCAGACGGTGCGGGAGGGGATGGCCTACCTGCAGGTGCGGGACACCGGCAAGGGCATCGCCCCGGACGACCTGCCCTATATCTGGGATCGCTACTACAAGCAGACCGGCAGCCACAAGCGGCCCACCGTGGGCACCGGGCTGGGGCTCTCCATCGTCAAGGGGGTGCTGGAACTGCACCAACTGCCCTACGGGGTGGAGAGCAGCTCCGCCGGGACCACCTTCTGGTTCGCCATCCCCCTGGCGGAGGGGGATGCCCCCCCGGCCGGCCGGTAGGGGCGGCCAGATCCCTCCGAAGCAGGCCTTTCGCCGGAGGGCAGGCTTCCCTGGGCATTCCTCCCAATTTTCCATCCCCCATCGGGAGCAGCCCCCCAGCCCCGAAACGGCCTGTCAAAACGGGCCGTTTTTTCATTTTTTTCGCCAACCTGCCCAGGCGGAGACAGCCGGGTTTGGCCAAGCCGCCAAAATCGTCGGAAACGCCGGATTTGTTGGGGCAAAACGGTTGCCAAATCGGCCAAATCGGCTATAATCAAAGGTGTGAAAAAACGGTTCGACAAAGGGGAGACCTCCTCCCTGCCGCCGGGCTGAAAGGAGTGCGATGGCATGAAGAAAAAGGGAGTTCTCAACGCCCAACTGGCGGGGTATCTCGCCGGGCTGGCCCACAAGGAGTGCTTTATGGTCACCGACGCGGGGATGCCCATCCCCAAGGGGGTGCCGGTGGTGGATCTGGCGGTCTGCGGCGGGGTGCCCACCTTCCGCCAGGTGATGGACGCGGTCCTGGGCGAGGTGGCGGTGGAGCACTACACCGTGGCCAAAGAAATCGGCGAGCACAACCCGGTGATCTGGTCCTACATTCAGGAAAAGCTGCCGGGGGTCAGCCACGAGATGATCGACCACGTGGATTTAAAGGAGATGTCCAAGCAGATCAAGTTTGCCGTGCGCACCGGGGAGTTCACCCCCTACCCCAACGTGATCTTGCAGGCGGCGGTGGTCTATTGAAGGCGGGGACGGTGTCCTTCGCGTTGGGGCCAAACAGCAGCGGGCTGTTTGGCCCTTTCTTTTTTGCGCAGCCGGCAAAAAAAGGCGCAAACGGTGCACCCAAATGCGGCCGGGCGGTGTATTGAAGGGTGAAGAGCTTTTGGAAAGGAGGGAGCTGTCTTGAAGGAGAGCGAGCTCGTCGCCCGGCTGCAAGCGGGCGACGCCACAGCGCTAAAGGCGGTGGTCTACCAGTACGGCGGCTACGTCTACACCATCGTCAAGGCGGTGCTGGGGGGGCGGATGGCCGAGGAGGACGTCGAGGAGGTGGCGGCCGACGCCTTCGCCAACCTCTGGCGGGTGGCCGAACGGCTGGACGGCCGACCGGGAGGGCTGAAGGCCTACCTGGCCGCCACCGCCCGCAACCTGTCCAGGAATAAACTGCGGCGCTTCACCCCCGGCCTTCCCTTGGAAGAGGGGGTGCAAGACCCCGAACTAGACACCCCGGCTGCCCAACTGGAGGCCAGGGAGCAGACCCAACTGCTGCGGGAGGCCCTGGACGAACTGGAGGAACTGGACCGGGAGATCCTCGTTCGCCACTACTACTTCTACCAGCGGGTGAACGAGATCGCCCAACTGCTGGGGCTCAACGAAAACACCGTCAAGAGCCGGCTGCTGCGGGGGCGCAAGGCCCTGCAAAAGAAGCTGGCGGAAAGGGGGATCGATCACATTGAAGCTGTCTAATTGGATGGACCTCCTCCCGGCGGAGGAGATGGCGCGCTTGATCCGGCAGGAAGAGGAACCGCCCCTGGACGCCATCTGGGCCAAGGCCCAGCGGCGGGCCGAGCGGGTAAAAAAGGCAGAAAAGCAGCACGCCAAGCGCTGGAAGCGGGGGCTGCTCATCGCCGCGGCCGTCTGTGTGGCGGCAGCGGGGACCGCCCTGGCGGCGGCGATCTTTCGCTGGAACCAGCCTTTGGTGGAGCAGTACAACCCACCCGAGACCATCCGCGAGGAGCTGATCCAGACCGGCAAAGACCTCAACTACCGGGTGGAACACGACGGGGTGGCCGTCACCTTTCAGCAGGTGATTGGGGACGAGAATGAAATCAAGGTGCTCTGCCAGGTCGAGAGCGTGGACGGCAGAGGGTGGCAGGGCGGTTTTCGCACAAAGGAGTTTTTCCTTGACGGAACGGCGACCGACTGGCAGGTTTGTCAGGGCGGCTTCTGGGAACAAGCAGGTGATGCGACCCAAGGAAATAGACAGAATGGAAAAGCTCTTCAAAACTACACTTTTTCTATTCAACCACAAGAATCCATTGACGAACGAGTTGTCACGATCCGCCTTTCCGACTTCTTTTACAGTTCTTTTCTCGATTTGTACAATGCCGATATAGACGAGCAGACAGCAACCCCCGATATAGCTAATACCTGGGAGGTCTCCTTCCGAGTGGACTACGACCTATTGCTGAAAACGGAACGCTATCATCCCAACCTGTCAATCACGGCAGGGGACGACTGGACCCTTAGCGAAATTGCCGTCTCCCCCCTAACTGTCCGGGTTGTATTGACACCCCAATACAAAGACGCGCGATTTCTCCTCAATGATGAAGGGCGGTCGTCCGAAGAGGGGGCATATATCCCTATCATTCTTTATTTCAACGATGGCACTGTGCGAATATTGGAAACCACCCCTGGCGGCGGAAAAAGTCAAGAGCTTACTTACCTTGGCAAAAATTACTGGGCCATCGACACCAGCCAGATTCGGGCAATGGCCGTTGGGACCATAACCAAAGCCGACGGAAGCGATGTCTATGAGCCCAAAGAAAACCCAGAGGATTACACCATCTACTACTATTTTGAATAACCCCCACCCAACACCCCAAAGAGCCCGGCGCAAAGTTTGCGCCGGGCTCTTCCCTTTTGCCCGCCCCGGCAAAAGGCACAGAAAAAGCAGGAGATCCGGGGGCATATCGCCGGTTCTCGCGGGAGCGGTTGCTTTTCCCCACCCCGGCTTTTATAATGAATTTTGTATTGACATTTTAAAAAGAGGAGTGCCAAGATGTTAAAGAAGTTCATCGGCTATTACAAACCGCAGAAAAAGCTCTTTTTTGCGGACATGCTCTGTGCCCTGGTGGTGGCGGTCTGCGACCTCTTCTACCCCATGATCACCCGCAGCATCATCCAGGACTACGTGCCCAACAAAAACCTGCGGCTGATCATCGTCTGGGCCTCGGTGCTGCTGGGCATCTACCTGCTCAAGGCCGGGCTCAACTACTTCATCCAGTACTACGGCCATGTGATGGGGGTGCGCATTCAGGCCCACATGCGAAAGGACGTCTTCACCCACCTGCAAAAGTTGCCCTTCGCCTACTTTGACGAGAACAAGACCGGCGTCATCATGTCCCGCATCCTCAACGACTTGATGGAGGTGACCGAGCTGGCCCACCACGGGCCGGAGGACCTGTTCATCTCCTTAATCATGCTGCTGGGCTCCTTCATCATCCTCTGCGGCATCAACGTCCCCCTGACCCTCATCGTCTTTGCCCTGCTGCCCGTCGGTGTCTTTCTGGTGGCCAAACTCCGCACCCGGATGAACCACGCCTTCCGCGTCACCCGGGAAAAGACCGGCGAGGTCAACGCCGAGCTGGAAAACAGCATCTCCGGCATCCGGGTGGCCAAGGCCTTCACCAACAAGGAGGGGGAGATCCGCAAGTTCGAGCACCGCAACAGGGAGTTTGTGGAGGCCCGCTCCGACGCCTACAAGGTGATGGGCCAGTTCTCGGCCAGCACCAACTTCTTTACCGACGCCCTCAACTTCACCGTCCTGATCGCTGCGGCCTGTTTCCTCTTTGCCGGGGCCATCACCGTGGGGGACTTTGTGGCCTACCTGCTCTACGTCTCGATGTTCCTAAACCCCATCCGCCGGCTGCTGGCCTTTGTCGAGCAGTTCCAGGAGGGGATCACCGGCTTCAAGCGCTTTTGCGAGATCATGGACCAGCCCGAGGAGCGAGACGACCCCGGCGCCGTCCCCATGGGCGACGAGGAAGCCCGGGGCGACATCGCCTTTGAGGGGGTGCGCTTTTCCTACGACAACAACACCCAGATCCTGCGGGACATCGACCTGCACATCGGCAGCGGCAAAACCCTGGCCCTGGTGGGCCCCTCTGGCGGCGGCAAGACCACCCTCTGCCACCTGCTACCCCGCTTCTACGAACTGGACGATGGCTCGATCCAAATCGGCGGGCGGGACATCCGCCAGTACACCCGTCACTCGCTGCGCGAACACATCGGCATCGTCCAGCAGGACATCTTCCTCTTCACCGGCACCATCCGTGACAACATCGCCTACGGCAGGCTGGGGGCCACCGACGAGGAGATCGTGGAGGCGGCCAAGCGGGCCAACCTGCACGACTTCATCCTCTCCCTGGACGACGGCTACGACACCTATGTGGGCGAGCGGGGGGTCCGCCTCTCGGGCGGGCAGAAACAGCGCATCTCCATCGCCCGGGTCTTTTTGAAAAACCCGCCCATCCTCATCCTGGACGAGGCCACCTCCGCCCTGGACAACGCCACCGAGCACCTGATCCAGGAGTCGCTGGCCGAGCTGTCCCAGGGGCGGACCACCCTGGTGGTGGCCCACCGGCTCTCCACCATCAAAAACGCCGACGAAATCGTGGTCCTCACTCCCGAGGGGATCGCCGAACAGGGCAACCACCACCGGCTGCTGGAACAGGGCGGCATCTACGCCGAACTCTATAACTCCCAGTTCGCCGAATAGCGACCGGCACAAAAAAAGAGCACCCCTCCCCTGGCGTCAGGGGGGCGGGTGCTCTTTTTGATGAAGGGGCGCGCTACATCTCCCGAAAGCCCTTGCCGACGATGGTGGTGGCGTTGGAGATGAGCATAAAGGCGTGGGCGTCGGCATTTTTGACGTAGTTGCGCAGGGCGGCCGCCTGCATCCGGCTCATCACCGAGAGGATGACCCAGTGGGGCTTGTCGGTAAAGGCCCCCTTGGCCTGCCAGATGGTGGCCCCCCGGTGGAGATTTTTGTTGATGAACTCGCAGACCTCCTCCGGGTGGGTGGTGACGATGGTGAAGCTCTTTTTCATGTTGATGTTCTCGATCACCATGTCCACCAGGAAGGACTTCATCACCAGGCCCACGATGGAGTAGAGCCCGGTCTGAATGTCAAAGACAAAGAGAGCCGAGAGGGCGATGACCGCGTCGCTGAGGAGGAGGGCCTTGCCGATGTTCAGCCGGGTGAACTTGCGCATGATCATGGCCAGGATGTCGGTGCCCCCCGAGCTGGCGTCGATGTTGAAGAGGATGGCCGACCCCACCGCCGGCAGGGCCGCGGCGAAGATGAGTTCGAGCATCTTCTGGTCCGTCAGGGGCCCGGCCAGGGGGAAGATGTACTCAAGCCCCTGGGTGAGCCCGGCGAAGAGCAGGCTGCAATAGACGGTCTTGAAGCCAAACCCCCGGTCGAGAAAGACAAAGCCCAGCACCAGAAAGAGGAGGCTGAAGATGGTGTTCCAGGCGCCGGGACTGAGAAAGGGAAACGCCTGCCCCAGCACCACCGAGAGGCCGCTGACCCCGCCAAAGGAGAAGTGGTTGGGGAATTTAAAGAAGTAGGTCCCCACCGAGACCAGGACGGTGCCAAAGGTCATCAACAGAAAATCGGTCGCTTTTTTCTTCATGAAAATTGCCTCCCGCTGCGGGGCCGTCGCTGCCGCGACCCCGGATTTGCGGTATCAGTATACCACAACCAAATCCTTTTGCAACCGCCCTTCTCCCCGCCGCAAAGCCATTTCCGCCCGTTTCTCCCCCCGGGAGGGCGACGGCTGAAAGCCGGTTTCCTGCATCCTGCACCGTCTCCCGCATTCTCCCTTTTCGCCAAAAAAACGTGCTCTATTTTGGGCGATTTGTTTTTTGAATCTGCATTTATCCCCTCTGAAAATTTTTTTGGTTTTTCGCTGTGGGGGCGCAAAAAGCGGGCGGGACAGCCCTCTTTTCCGGCTGTCCCGCCCGTTTGCAGCGAGGGGCGGCGGCCTGGCCTGCCCGGCCCCGCGCCCTGCCTGCACGCCCGCTATTTTTGCACCAGGGGGGCGCTGGCGCTCCCCGCCTCGGCAGGGGTCACGTCGCCCCCGACGATGGTGTTTTTGTAGAGGAGGAGGTGGACGTACTCCGCCGGGGCCCCCTTCTCGGCGGTCTTTTGGTAGCGGTAGCGCTTGAGGGTCTTGCCCGCGTACTTCTTCAGGTCGAACCCCGCCTGCTTTTGCAGCTCGTTGTAGGCGGTATAGGTGTCGTCAAAGGCGGAGGGGACCTTTACCTCCACCACCTCCAGGGGCTCCGACTCCACCTGCAGGCCCACGCTCTCCAAAAACTGCAGCCGCTTTTCGGCGGTCTTGCCATCCAGCGAATAACCCACCTGCTGGGTGGCGGTCTCTCTGGCCTCCCCCAGTTGTTTGCGGTCGGCGGCATAGCGAAACGCCCCCGCCGTACAGAGCAGGGCCAGGGCAAAACAGCCCGCCCCCAGCGCCAGCTTTTTGGCCTTGATCATACAAACGAACATCGCCGTTCCCCGCCTTCCCCACTGTCTCATTTCTGTTATCAAGTGTATGCGCGCCGGGCGGCGGGTATGCCGGGCAAAGGGGGACACAGGGCGGGCAGGAGGCGGGAGAAAAGGAGAGAGCGCAGGAGGGGGATGCCCTCTCCTGCGCTCGGCCGTCTTTTCGATGAAACGCCCCTAGTCGTCCAACCCGTCTGGGTCGGGGCCGACGGTGTAGTCCTGGTCGGGCTCGAAGTCGGCCCGGATGTCGACGATGGCCTGCAGCGCCGCCGGGTCGAGGACCCGCAGGTTTTCGCCGTCCACCGCCAGCACCCCCTCTTCCCGCAGGGTCTTGACGATGCGGTTGGTGCTGCGCATGCTGGTGGCCAGCAGCCCCGCCAGGGTGGTCTTGTCGATCTTCACCCGGCCGTCGGGGGCCAGATTCTCCTGAATGAGGACGGCAGTGCGCACCCGCAGGGGGAGCAGGGCCGCCATCACCCCAAAGCGGGAGGCGTCGCTGCTGCGGCGGTTTTGCCAGCGGATGAGGTAGATGCAGAAGGCGTGGTCCCTCTCCAGCCAGCGCCAGAAGTCGTCCTTCGAGAGGCGCAGGGTATCACAGTCGGTCTCTGCCTGGACGTTGTAAAAGATGGTGGGCAGCTCCTGCAGCACCTCGAACTCGCCAAAGATGGTGCGGTTTTTGTGCCCCAGGTAGTTGATGACCAGGTCGCCGCCGCTGGTGTAGTAAAACACCCGGATGCGCCCCTTGGCCAAAAGGTAGACCCAGCGAGCCGTCTCGCCCGCGCGAATGATGTACTCCCCCTGGGCGTAGTGGCAGCGCTCCATCCGGTTTTTCACCGATTGGGGACAGGTGGCCAAAAGCCGCTCCAACTCTCTGCTGTCCAACGGGGACCCCCTCTCTCTGCCGGTCCTGCCGGCGCTGTGTATCAGCATTCACAACAAGTATAGCAAAAACGGTTTTTCAAAAAAAGGGGGGGACCGGCTCTGAAAGGGGGTGATTTTTCACAAATCCGCTCTCCTCTTTTTGGAAGGGGCCGCAAAAGGGCCGCCCCAGCAGTAGGCGGGGCGGCCCTTTTTTCGCAGCGTGCTCTGATTACTTGGTGTATTCCAGCAGCTGGCAGAGGATGTCTACGTACTTCTGCCGGTCGGCGGCCAGGGCCACCTTGCAGTTGGGCTCTTTGGCCTCCATCCGGCCGTTTTTGATGTCGAACATGGTCACGCCATAGGCGCTTCCGCGGCCGCAGTCCACCTCGCAGGGGGCGTCCACCAGCTCGGTGATGACGGTGGGGTCCACCAGATAGGCCACGCAGAGGGGGTCGTGGATGGGGGCAGCCGGCTCCTCGGCCACCTTCTGCCAGGTGCTGTACCCCTTGATGCGCTGCTCGCAGAGGGAGGCCACCACCTCGGCCGGCTTGGTGCCGATCGCGCGGATGCGGGCCACATCCTCCATGTTCAGGTAGGCGGCGTGGGTGGCGTCCAGGGTGACGAAGGTGAAGGGGATGTTGGCGTCGATCACCGCCTGGGCGGCCTCGGGGTCGAGCCAGACGTTGAACTCGGCCAGGGCCGACTTGTTGCCCACCCGGAAGCCGCCGCCCATGTAGACGATCTCCCCAATTTTGGGGATGATGCGGGGCTCGATGCGCACGGCGTGGGCGATGTTGGTCAGGGGGCCCAGGGGGATGAGGGTGATCTCCCCGTCCTCAGCGGCCATCAGGGTGTCCACCAGCCAGCTGACGGCGTTCTGGGGCTGGGCCTTGATGGTGGCAGGGGGGCACTGGTCGATGTAGGTGCCGTGGATATTTTTGTAGAGGGCCTCTTCCGGCGCCTTGTACTGGGGGTAATTCTTGCGCAGCCCCAGCATGCAGGAGGTCCAGGGCAGGGCGCAGCCCTGGAAGACCGGCACCTTGCCCCCCATCAGCTCGCTGATGCGCAGGCTGTTTTCGGTGGTGATGGGGACGGCCCGGTTGCCGTTGACGGTGGTGATGCCCAGCACCTCAAAAGCGGGGTTGGCCATGGCCACCACCAGGGCGATGGCGTCGTCCGAACCGGTGTCCACGTCCAAAATGACCTTTCTCTTTTCCACAGTTCATCTCTCCTTTTGCGATTTCGGTTTCTATGTTTTCTGCGCGGCCGCTGGGCGCGCGCGGGGGTTCAGCGGGTGTGCTCCAACAGCTCCTCCAAAATTTGGGCGAAGCGGACGCGGTCGGCCCCCAGGGCCACCTTGCAGTTGGGGGCCTTGGCCCCCAGCCGCCCGTTTTTGATGTCGAAGATGGTCTGCCCATAGGCTGCGCCCCGGCCGCAGTCCACCTGGCAATGGGCGGAGATCAGCTCGGTGATGACCGCCGGGTCCACCAGGTAGGCCACGCAGAGGGGGTCGTGGATGGGGGCGGCCGGCTCCTCGGCCACCTTCTGCCAGGTGCTGTACCCCCGGATGCGCTGGCTCACCAGGTCGGCCGCCACCTGGGCGGGGCGGGTGCCGACCCGCCGCAGCCGCTGGGCGTCCTCCTCGGTGAGGTAGGCCTGGTGGGTGGCGTCCAGGGGGATGAAGGTGAAGGGGATGTTTTCATCCAGCACCGCCTGCAGCGACTCGGGGTCGACCCAGACGTTGAACTCGGCGGCGGCCGTCTCATTGCCGATTTTGTAGCCGCCGCCCATGTAGACGATCTCCCTAATTTTGGGGGCGATGCGGGGCTCGATGCGCAGGGCATAGGCGATGTTGGTCATCGGCCCCAGGGGGATGAGGGTGATCTCCCCGTCCTCGGCGGCCATCAGGGTCTGGATCAGCCAGACCACCGCCGGGGTCTCCTCCTCGCGGATGGTGGCGGGCGGGCACTGCTCGATATAGGTGCGGTGGATGCCGGCATAGGCCGGGTCGGCCGGCTCGTACTGGGGGATGTAGGGGCGCAGCCCCATCATCACACTGACCCAGGGCAGGGCGCAGCCCCGGTAGACCGGCACCTTGCCCCCCATCAGCTCGCTGATGCGCAGGGTGTTCTCGGTGGTGATGGGGACCGCCCGATTGCCGTTGACGGTGGTGATGCCCAACACCTCAAAATCGGGGTTGGCCAGGGCACAGATGAGGGCGATGGCGTCGTCCGACCCGGTGTCCACATCCAAAATGACCTTTCTCTTCTCCACGGGGGAAAACCTCCTTCTCGTGTTGGCGTGGGGGTGTCTCCTGCCTTTCAGTATAGCGCGAAACCGGCCGTTTACAAGGACATCCGTCCGACCCGCTGCAGGCCGGCAAAGGGGCCGGGGCTGCCCTGGCCCCGGCTCTCGGCAGCGGTCCTGACCGCTCCGCCGACAGGGCGGCCTGTTTCCCCATCCGCCCCACCAACCCACACCCGACCTGGCGGCAGCACAGAGCAGCCAAACCGCCGCGGAAAGCACCCGCCGCACGCACGCCCCCTTTAGGGTGCAGGAGAGGACGACGGCCTTTTCTCCCGGGAGGAACGCCCTTCCGCCATGGAGGGCGAAAAAGAGAAAAAAAGGCTCTCTTGCAGATGGGCCCGCTCCTCCTCGGCGATTCTCCGCCGCTGGGGGGCCCTCTTCCCCCTCTCGCAATCGATTGGCGCTGTGCCCCCCGCCAACCGCCGGCCACGCCGCGCCTGCCTGGCCTTTTTGCGGGGAAAAGATGGCGACTCCCTCCCACCTGTTGGGCCGTCCCTGGGCAAAGGGGGCAGAGCGGCCACCGCCTCTCAGCGGGAGAGCGTCTCAAATCTCCGATGATGAGTCCCTTTTGCAGCCGGTCGCAATCCCTCTCCCTCTCCCCATCCCCGCCCGACGGCGCAGCCCGGCGCTCGAAGGTGTCCCCCCTTCGAGTGCGCAGCATTCCCCACCCGGCGGCGGGCGCCCTTTGGCCCTTTTGGCACCACCGGCTGCAAGGGGAAAAAGAGAGCAGACCGGCCGCACCGGTCTGCTCTCTTGAAACGGTTCAAACAGGGTCTTGTGTATACGACTACTCGCCCTTTTGGAAGAACTTCTTGGCCTCTTCCACCACCTTCTCCTCCAACTGGGGAGGAAGGGGCTCGTAGCGGGCAAAGGCATAGGTAAAGCTGCCCCGGCCCTGGGTCATGGAGCGCATGACGGTGGAGAAATCGGCCATCTGGGCCATGGGCACGTCGGCCACGATCTCCTGCAGGCCGTCCTCTGCCGGGTTCATACCCAGCACCCGGCCGCGGCGCTTGTTGATCTCACCCATGATGTCGCCGGTATAGCTCTCGGGCAGGTAGGCCTTGAGGGTGCCGATGGGCTCGAGCAGGGAGGGGGCCCCCTGCTTCATCCCCTCTTTGTAGGCCAGGGAGGCGGCGGTCTTAAAGGCCAACTCGGAGGAGTCCACCGGGTGATAGGAGCCGTCGAGGAGGGTGGCCTTGAGGCCCACCACCGGGTACCCGGCGATGACGCCGTGGCGAACGGCCTCCTGCAACCCCTTTTCCACGGCGGGGAAGTAGTTTCTGGGCACCGCGCCGCCAAAGACATTCTCCTCAAAGACCAGTTCTTCGCTGTCGCAGGGCTCAAATTCGATCCAGACGTGGCCGTACTGGCCGTGGCCGCCGGTCTGCTTTTTGTATTTTCCCTCTACCTTGACCTTCTTGTTGATCCGCTCGCGGTAGGCGACCATCGGCACCTCCAGCTTGGCGTCCACCCCGTAACGGGCCTTCAGGCGGGCGATCACCACGTCCAGGTGCTGCTCGCCCAGGCCGGTGAGGACCTGCTCCTTGGTCTCCCGGTCAGTGGCGAAGTGGAGGGTCGGGTCCTCCTCGCAGAGGCGGAGGATGCCCTGGCCGATCTTCGATTCATCCCCTTTGTCAAGGGGGTGTACCGCCATCGAGAGGGTGGGCGTGGGGAAGGCGGGCCGGTCGAGCTTGTAGACCTTGCCCTCGGCGCAGAGGGTGTCGCCGGTGAGGACCCCTGAAAGCTTGGTCACCGCGCCGATATCCCCGGCGGCGATGGCCTTGACCTCGCTCTGCTTTTTGCCGAAGAGGGAGACCATCTTGCCCATCTTTTCGCCCTTTTGCTGGGTGGCGTTGTAGAGCTTTGTCTCGGGCAGCAGGGTGCCGCTGAACACCTTGACGAAGGAGAGCCGCCCCACAAAGGGGTCGTTGACCGTCTTAAAGACCAGGGCCGCCAGGTCGCCCGCGGGGTCGCAGGGCAGTTCGGCCAGGTCGCCCGCCTCGTTCTCGGCCGCGGTGGGGGCCGCGTCGGCAGCGGTGGGGAGCAGTTCGGCCATCATCTCAAGGGTCAGGTCGATCCCCTCCATCATCAGGGCGCTGCCGCAGACCACCGGGGTGATGCTGCCGGCCTTGACGCCCTTTTTGATGCCGCGGATGAGCTCCTTCTCGGTGAACTCCTCGCCGGAGAAAAACTTCTCAAACAGCTCCTCGTCGGCCTCGGCCACCGCCTCGCTCATGGCCTCCCGCAGGCCGTCGACCCGGTGTTCCAGGTCGGGCATGGGCACCTTGGAGGGGGCGCCCTTGTCGTCGTACTGGTAGGCCTGGCCGGAAATCAGGTCGATGTAGCCGTTTTTCTCGCCGTCCTTGTAGGGGACCACCACCGGGCAGACCGAGGGGCCGAAGTGGGTCTTGAGCTCCTCGAGCACCTTGTAGAAATCGGCGTGGGGGCGGTCCATCTTGGAGACAAAGAAGATGCTGGACTTTTGGTTTTTCACCGCCATCTTGTAGGCCTTCTCGGTGCCCACCGAGACGCCGGACTTGCCGGACACGGCGATGAGGACGCTCTCACAGGCCATCAGCGCCTCGTACTGGCCCATCTCGTAGTCAAAGAGGCCCGGGGCGTCGATGAGGTTGAACTTGTACTCCTCCTCCCCCACGGCGCAGGAAAAGGGCAAAACCGATGAAAAGACCGAGGTCTTGCGGCTCAACTCCTCGTCGGAATAGTCGCTTAAGGAGGTGCCGTCGTCCACCCGGCCCAGCCGGTCGCTGGCGCCGGCTTTCCACAGCAGGGCCTCCACCAAGGTGGTCTTGCCCGCGTTGCCGTGGCCCAGTACAGCGACGTTTTTGATCTGCTCCGGTCGATAGTTTTTCATGGTTGTCTTCCCTCCAAGTCGTTGGCCGGAAGCCCCGGCCATGTTGTGAATGTTACTGAATCGCAGAGCGTATTCCAGTCATATTTTAGTATATACTACCACCCTTTGGGGAAAATAACTATTCATATCCTGTCACAAATATGGCGCGCCGGATTGTAGGATGTCACAAAATCCCCCGGGCGCGCCGGCCGCGGGAGGGCAGGCCTCCCCGCCCTGACAGGGATCTATCGAAAAACAGGAGGGAAACGAAGTGGAAAAAAATCCAAACAAGGCCGTCATCGTCGGGGCAGGAATGGTGGGGGCCGCCGTGCTGGGCGCCCTGCTGGGCGACAACCTGCTCTCGGAAATCGTCCTCATCGACCAAAATCGGGACCGCGCCGCGGGCGAGGCCCTGGACGCCAGCCACACCACCGCCTTTGCCTATTCCGCCAGGGCACAAGTCCGCGCGGGGGACTACGCCGACTGCGCCGACGCGGGCATTGTGGTGATGACCGCTGGGCCCAGCATCAAGCCCGGCGAGACCCCCGACCGACTGAAATTGGCCGGGCAGAACACCCAGATCACCCGCGAGGTGATGGGCCAGATCACCCGCTACACCCGCGAGGCCATCCTCATCGCCGTCACCAACCCGGTGGACATCGTCACCTACTGCGCCCAGGCCGAGTTTGACTACCCGCGGGAGCGGGTGATCGGCACCGGCACCCTGCTGGACACCGCCCGCCTGCGGCAGATGATCGCCGCCAGCTGCCATGTGGACGGCAAGAACGTGCACGGCTATGTGCTGGGCGAACACGGCGGCGGGGCCTTTGTGCCCTGGGGGCTGGTGGACGTGGCCGGGGTGCCGGTGGACAAGCTGCACACCGCCTTTGACCTCCCCGCCCCCTTGAACCGGGAAGATCTGCTGGAAAAGACCAAGGCGGCCGGGTTTGAAATCATCACCCGCAAGGGCTACACCAGCGCCGGGATCGCCGCCAGCGTGGCCCGGGTGGTCAAGGGGATCCTGCTGGACGAGCGCTGCATCCTCCCCCTCTCCACCGCGCAAAATGGGGCCTGCGGGCTCTCAGGGGTGGCCCTGAGCCTGCCCAGCATCCTGGGCAAAAACGGGGTGGAGCAGGTCATCGAGGTCCCCCTGCAGCCAGGGGAGCGAGACCAGTTGCAGCAGTGCGCCGCCCATCTCAAGGCCACCCTCGGCCAGGCGGGACTCTGAACGCCCTGCGGCAAGTCCCCCCTTTTCAGCGGCCCTGAGCGGTGGTACAATACCCCCAGAGACGCGCAGCGCAAAAGGGGGATGGCAGATGGAGAAAGGAGCGATCAAGGGGCGGTTTGCCCCCACCCCCAGCGGGCGGATGCACCTGGGCAACCTGCTGTGCGCCCTGCTGGCCTGGCTGTCGGCCAGGGCCGAGGGAGGCCGGGTGGTGCTGCGCATCGAGGACCTGGACGCCATGCGCAGCCCCCGGTCATACGCCGACTTGCTGGAGGACGATCTGCGCTGGCTGGGCCTTTTCTGGGATGAGGGTGGCTCCTCCGGCGGGCCGGATGGGCCCTACTACCAGAGCGAGCGCACCGCCCTGTACCAAGCCGCCCTGGCCAGGTTGGAGGAGCAGGGGCTTGTCTACCCCTGCTTTTGCAGCCGCGCCCAGCTCCACGCGGCCCAGGCGCCCCACCTCTCGGACGGGCGGGTGCTCTACCCCGGCACCTGCCGGGACCTGACCGCCCAGGAGGTCGCCCAGCGGCGGCGGCAGCGGCCCCCTGCCCTGCGGCTGCGGGTGCCGGACGAGACGGTCTCCTTTGTCGACCGGCACCTGGGCCCCTACTCGGAAAACCTGCAGCAGGAGTGCGGCGACTTTTTGATCCGCCGCTCCGACGGGGTGTTCGCCTACCAGCTGGCGGTGGTGGTGGACGACGCGGCCATGGGGGTGACCCAGGTGGTGCGGGGGGCGGATCTGCTCTCCTCCACCCCGCGGCAGCTCTACCTCTACCGGCTGTTGGGGCTGCCCTCCCCCACCTTTGCCCACATCCCCCTCCTCACCGCGCCGGACGGGCGGCGCCTCTCCAAGCGGGACGGGGACCTGGACCTGGGGGCCATCCGCCGCCGGCTGCCAGGTCCCGAACCGCTGCTGGGGCTGCTGGGCTGGCTCTGCGGGCTGCTGGAACGGGCGGAACCGGTGCGCGCACAGGACCTTGTCCCCCTCTTTTCCTGGGACAAGATCCCCCAAGGGGACCTGTCGCTGCCTGCGGCGCTGTGGGAGCTGCTGGAATAGAGACCGGTGCAATAAAACGCGACAAAAAGAGAGAGGCCAAATGGCCTCTCTCTTTTTGTCTGCAATCGATTTTACAAATCGGGTCGCCTAGTCGCCAAAGTCAAAGTGGATGCCAAAGGCCTTGCAGACCTCCTCAAAAGCAGGACGGGTGGTGGTCTCTGCATCGTAGCTGTTGATTTCCACCTCGATGCTCAAAAAGGTGTCTGTCCCCACCTGGTCCACCTTGTGGATGACAAAGCCCGGGTACTTCTCCCCGTCGAACCCGACATAGTTGAAGTTGACCTGCTGCAGGGCCCAACCGTCGCCGGTGAGCGGCTCCTCGGCGGCGACATCGCTGTAAAAGTCAAGCGAGCCCTTGACCGCCAGGGTCCCCCTCACATCTGCATCCACCCGCTCTTTGGGGGTGTCGGCCCCCGCGCCGCTGCTGGTGAAGAGGTAGGTGGTGAGCTCGATGCCGTCGGCCGAAGTGGAGGCGTAGTCGCCGTTGAGGTAGATGTCCTCGTCCTTGAGGCAGTAGACGCCCAGGGACTTGCCGTCGGCCTGCAGGGTGATTTGCGAGAGATAGGTAAACCCGTCCGCCGGTTTGGGGGCGCTGCTTCCCGAGCCGGAGGACTGGCTGCCGCTCCCGGAAGAGGAGTTTCCGCCGGGGGCGGTCTGCCCCCCAAAGCTCCACTCGTAGTCGGACAGGGGGCCGTATTTGCGGATGCTGTTGACCAGGTCTTCGTCCCCCACCGCCCGGTCGGGGGCGCCCATCCAGACGTCGATGATGAGGCCGCCCGCCTCATCCCTGTGGAAGATGATGGTGCGCTCGACGTCGCCGTTCAGACGGTACTTATAGGTGCTGGTGGAGGCGCCGTTCACGCTGCCGCTGCGGTGGCTCTCCCGGCTGACGGTATAGCCGTCGTCCCTTTCGTCCGCCTTGGTTTCATCAACATAGTCCTCTTCGTCGACAGAGAGGCGGTCGGCGTAGTAGACGACAACCAGGTTGCCCTCCTCGTAAGTGTCCTCCTCGTCCAGCCCCTTTTCGTAAAACAGCAGTTCGTAGTAGTCCCCACTTTTGCCGGCGTCCAGGTATTCCCAGTAGCTCTCGTCGTACTGGGCCTTGATACAGCCGTTGTCAAAGTTGTACTGGTACTCCTTGTCCCTGCCGCAGCCGGTCAGCAAGGTGCCCAGCAACAGACAGAGGGCCAGCAGTGCGCCGACCCAGCGATTTTTCTTCACGGTGCTCCCCCTCTTTGCCCTTTTTCAGGGGCGAAATATTAAAGTGGCCTGTTTTTATTATACCTTTGAATAGCGAGAAAGGAAAGAGCCGTCACCCGCTCCTCCTCTTTTCCTGGACACAAGATAGTAAAAAAGGATGAATTTTCACGCTCTGTGGGAATAGATTGCATTGACTTTACCAGCCCCGGCTGGTACCATTCTTTAATAGAAGATTGTCGAATGCACAAGAAGAGGAGGATGGGTAGAGATGGAGGCAACACAGAACGGGGACAACCTGTTTGAAGACCAGAACATCGTCTTGGTGGACACCCAGAACCTGTTGCGGGCGGCCAAGGAGCTGAAACAGTCCAAAGAGGACTTTCAGTCCTTGCTCGAGCAGGCGGAGCTGGGCGACACCTCGATCCAATACGACCTGGGCGAGCACTACGCCAGCGGCGACGGGGTGGAGGCCGACTTTGAAAAGGCGGTCTACTGGTTCAGCCAGGCCGCCGAGGTGGGGGACCTGCGGGCCATCGAGGCCCTGGCCCGCTGCTATTTCGAGGGCCGCGGCGTGGAGAAGGACGAGAAAAAGGGGCTGGAACTCCTCACCCAGGCCGCCGAGCAGGACAGCTGTTCGGCCCAGTGCGAGTTGGGGCTCTGCTATGAAAACGCCGACGGCACCGAGCGCGACCCCAAGGCCGCGGCCGAGTGGTACCGCCAGGCCGCCGACCAGGACTATGCCCCCGCCCAGTGCAATCTGGCCGTCTGCTACTTCAACGGCATCGGGGTGGAGAAGGACGACGCCCTGGGGATGGAGTGGCTGGAAAAGTCGGTCTCCCAAAACCACCCTCGGGCCCAGACCATTCTGGGCAGCTTTTTTGAAAACGGCGCCCACGTGGAGAAGGACGAGGAACAGGCCGTGCGCCTCTACCAGTTGGCCGCCGACCAGGACTACGCCCCCGCCCAGTGCAACCTGGCTGTCTGCTACTTCAACGGCATCGGGGTGGAGAAGAACGACGCCCTGGGGATGGAGTGGCTGGAGCGGGCCGTGGCCCAGGAAAACCCCCGCGCCCAGAGCATCCTGGGCGGCTTTTACGAGGCCGGCGGACAGGTGGAGAAGGACGAGGAGCAGGCCGTGCGCCTCTACCAGATGGCGGCGGAACAGGAGTATGCCCCCGCCGTCTGCGACCTGGGGCTCTGCTATGAGTTCGGCACCGGGGTGGAGATGGACAAGGTCCACGCCGCCCAGCTCTACCGGCGGGCCGCCGACCAGGACTACGCCCCCGCCCAGTGCAATCTGGCCGTCTGCTACCTCAACGAGATCGGGGTGGAAAAGGACGAGGCCGCTGCGGTGCAGTGGCTGCAAAAGGCCGCCGACCAGAGCTTTCCCCGGGCGCTGAACATCCTGGGAGACTGCCACTTCCACGGCATCGGGATGGAGGAGGACCAGGTCCAGGCGGCGGAGTGCTACCGCCAGGCCGCCCAGCAGGGGCACCCCCCCGCCAACTACAACCTGGGGCTCTGCCTGGAGCTGGGCCTGGGGATGGAGAAGGACGCCGAAGCCGCGGTGGCCGAGTACCTGAAGTCGGCCGAGCAGGGGTACGCTCCCGGCCAGTGCAACCTGGCTTTCTGCTACCTGGTGGGGGTGGGCTGCGAGGCAGACCCCCAGGCCGCCATCCCCTGGCTGGAAAAGGCCGCCGAGCAGGAACACCCCCGCGCCTTGGGGCTGCTGGGGAGCTGCTACCGGGACGGGAATGGCGTCGAGCAGGACTTGGCGCGGGCCGCCGGCTACTTTGAAAAGGCCAGCGCGCTGGACTACCCCCCCTCCCTCTGCGACCTGGGGCTCTGCTACGAGATGGGCGAAGGGGTGGAGCAGGACCAGCCCCGGGCCGTCGAACTCTACACCAAGGCGGGCGAATTGGGGCACGCCCCGTCCCAGTGCAACCTGGGCTACTGCTATCTGCGGGGCATCGGCTGCGAGGCGGACGCCGCCAAGGCCGTCCCCTGGCTGCAGAAGGCCGCCGAGCAGGACTATCCCCGCGCCCTCGACCTGTTGGGGGACTGCTATCTCTACGGCGACGGGGTGGAAAAGGACCCCGCGCAGGGGGTGGCCTGCTACCGCAAAGCCGCCGATCTGGGCTACCTGACCGCCCTGTGCGACCTGGGACTCTGCTATGAAAACGGCGACGGGGTGGAGATGGACAAGGCCCAGGCGGTCTCCTACTACCTGCAGGCCGCCGAGCGGGGCTATGTGCCCGCCCAGTGCAACCTGGGCTACTGCTATCTGGAGGGCATTGGCTGCGAGGTGGACGAGCAAAAGGCCGTCGAGTGGTTGGAGAAGGCGGCCCAGGACGGCTATCCCCGGGCCATCGCCCTGCTGGCCGGCTGCTACCGCGACGGCAGAGGGGTGGCACAGGACGCCGCCGAGGCGGCAAGCCGCTACGCCCAGGCCGCGGAGATGAACTACGCCCCCGCCCTCTGCGATCTGGGGCTGTGCTACGAGATGGGCGACGGGGTGGAGAAGGACGAGGCCAAGGCGGTGGAGTACTACACCCGCTCGGGCGAACTCGGCAACGCCGCCGCCCAGTGCAACCTGGGCTACTGCTACCTGCGGGGCATCGGCTGCGAGACAGACGCCGCCAAGGCCATCCCCTGGCTGGAGCGGGCGGCAGAGCAGGGCCACCCCCGTGCCCTCGACCTGTTGGGGGACTGCTACCTCTACGGCGACGGGGTGGAAAAGGACGAACAGAGGGGCGCCGACTACTACCGCCAGGCGGCAGAGCGAAACTACTCGGTGGCCCTGTGCGACCTAGGCCTCTGCTACGAAAACGGCACCGGGGTGGAGATGGACAAGACCCGGGCCCTGCAGCTCTACCTGCAGAGCGGGGAGTTGGGCAACCTGGCCGCCCAGACCAACGCTGGTTTTTGCTACCTGCGGGGCATTGGCTGCGAGGCGAACGCCGCCGAGGCCGTCCTCTGGCTGGAGCGGGCGGCCGACCGCGGCTATCCCCGCGCCCTCGACCTGCTGGGGGACTGCTACCTCAACGGGGACGGCGTCGCCGTGGACAAGGGCAAGGCGGTGGAACTATACCGCCAGGCAGCCGACCAGAGGTATGCCACCGCCGTCTGCGACCTGGGGCTCTGCTATGAAAACGGGCGGGGCGTGCAGATGGACAAGGCCAAAGCGGCGGAGTACTACCGCCAAGCCGCCGACCTGGGGAGCGTGGCCGCCCAGTGCAATCTGGGGTACTGCTACCTGCGGGGCATCGGGGTGGCCAGGGACCCGGCCCAGGCCATTCCCTGGCTGCAAAAGGCCGCCGACAACGGCAGTTCCCGCGCCATCGACCTGCTGGGGGACTGCTACCGCGACGGGCTGGGGGTCGAGCGCGACCCCGCCCAGGCGGTGGCCTGCTACACCCGCTCGATGGAGATGGGCTTCTCCCCCGCAGTGACCGACCTGGCCCGCTGTTACACCCAGGGCGTCGGGGTGCCGGTGGACCGGCAGAAGGCCGCCGAACTCTACACCCGGGCGGCGGAGGACGGCGACGAGGAGGCCATGCTCTGGCTGGGGCTGTGGTACCGGGACGAGGCGTCTCAGCCGGACAGCCAGCAGTGGGCCCAGTACTGGCTGCAAAAGGCCGCCGACAACGGCAGCAGCCGGGCAACGGAAGAGCTGAAAAAAGGGAGCGGCGGCGGTTCCCTAGCCAAAAAACTGGGCGGTCTCTTCCGGCGCAAAGGGAAAAACTAAATAAAGTGCCCAAACAAAAAGGGGAGCCCATCCTGTGGGCTCCCCTTTTCGTTTGCCTGCCGTCCCGTCGTTTTTAGCAAGTGGACGGTCTCTCCACTTTTTAAACGCCAGGGTGGGAGAAAGCCCCCCTCTCCCTGCGCAAAAATCTCACCCCGGCGAATGTGTTCCCCCCTTCCCGCGCTCGCAGGCGCTGAGACCGGGGCCCTTCCACGCGCAAGAGGGCGAGGGCGAAGGCGAGACAGACGCAGAGTGCAAATGGAAACAAAGGCCCGTTCTGTCAACTGCAGCCCATTTTAAAGAACGGAAGCCCTATTTGTATAGAGGAAAAGGCCATGGCACTCTCCCCTATCTGGCTGGACGGCTCCCACCACTTTGGTTGCCGGGGGCAGCCGAACAGGGGATTTCAGCCAGGGATCCAATGCCTGGGCCCAAAACGCAGTCGGCGGGTGATGAGAGTACAGGGTAACGCTGGTCTCCCCCCACCTTCAATAAAATGCGACATCCCTCTTCAACCTTTTGCAGGAGGGACAGACGACAGGGCAATCGCCCGACTGATGGGACAAAGCAGCAACGTGTCCCCCAAAAACACTGCGCCCATTTATGGAGGGAAGACCTGAGGGCGGCAATCGAAAACCCCGTTCAAAAGTCGTCAAAAGTCGTTGAGTTCAAGCGTGAACCAATGGAACAGAAAACGCCCGTCATACACAAAAAGGAAAAGCCCCGGAAACCGCTTAACAATGCGATTTCTGAGGCTTCTCTTTTGGTGCGGATGAAGGGACTTGAACCCATACAGTATTGCTACCACTAGAACCTGAATCTAGCGCGTCTGCCAATTCCGCCACATCCGCGAGTACGTTTGTTATTATAGCGCGCTCGCCCGGCTTTGGCAAGGGGTTTTTGTAATTTTTTTAGGAAATTTGTGCGTTTTCAGATTCTGCCCAAAGCCCTTTCCACATCGGCCGCAACCTTAGGCGGTTTGCCCATTGACTTTCAGCACCTCTTCCGCTGCTTTGAGGATGCCGATCTTCCCGGTGGCGTAGTTGAGCCCGCCCTGGAACCAGACGGCAAAGGGTTCGCGGATGGGGGCGTCGGCCGACAGCTCGATGGAGGAGCCCATGGTGAAGGCCCCTGCCGCCATGATCACCTCGTCCTCGTACCCGGGCATGGGGCAGGGCTCGGGGGTGACAAAGGAGTCCACCGGCGCCCCGGCCTGAATGCCCCGGCAGAAGGCGCAGAGCCGCTCTTTGTCCTGCAGGCAGATGGCCGAGATGATGTCGGCCCGGGTGTCGTCCACCGCCGGGTAGACCTGGTAGCCCAGCTCCTCGAAGAGGGCGTTTGCAAAGCAGGAGACCTTCATGGCCTCGCCGGTGACGGTGGGGGCGTGAAACAGCCCCATGTAGAGGGCGCGGTTTTGCCCCAGGGAGCAGCCCAGCTCCCGCCCCGTCCCCGGGGAGGTGAGCCGGTAGGCGCAGAGCTCCACCAGGTCGTGGCGGCCGGCGATATAGCCGCCCGACTGGGCGATCCCCCCGCCAGCGTTTTTGATGAGGGAGCCCATCATGATGTCGGCCCCCACCTGCACCGGCTCGACCTTTTGGGAGAACTCGCCGTAGCAGTTGTCCACCATGACGATGCAGTCGGGGTTGGCCTCTTTGGCGGTGCGGCAGACCTCCGCGATCTCCTCCACCGTGAAGGAGGGACGCAGGCTGTACCCGCGGGAGCGCTGTATGTAGCAGAGCTTGACCCCCCTGCAGGCCGCGGCGATGGCGGGCAGGTCGAAGCGGCCGTCCTCCCGCAGTTCCAGCTGGCGGTACTCCACCCCAAAGTCCTTCAGGGAGCCGTTGCCCTCCCCCCGCAGGCCGATGACCTCTTCCAAGGTGTCGTAGGGCCTGCCGGAGACCGAGAGCATCACGTCGCCGGGGCGCAGCACCCCGAAGAGGGCGACGGTGATGGCGTGGGTGCCCGAGGCAAAGCCGGCGCGAAAGAGGGCGTCCTCCGCCCCCACGGCGGTGGCAAAGACCTGGTCCAGGGCGTCCCGGCCCCGGTCGTCGTAACCGTAGCCGGTGGTGTCGGTCAGGTGGGAGCCGCCGATGCGCTGCTCCTGAAAGGCGTGGAGGATCTTCTGCTGGTTGTAGGCCTGTATCTCTTCAATGCGGTCAAAGGCCCCCCGGCACCGCTTTTCGGCGGCCTCTGCAAGGGCCTCGACCCGCTCGGAAAAATGGAAAAATGCTGTCACTGTATGATTCCCTCCCATGTACTTTGACAGGGCGTGAAGCCCTGGGATTGATAAAACGACACCCGCTCCGGCGCACAGCAGAGGAGCAGCCGGCAGCCGGGCAGGGCGGCCCGCAGATCGGCCAGCGCCCGGGCAGCCAAGCCCCGGCCCCGGTACTGCGGCTGGGTGTAGACCTGCTCGATCACCCCTTGGCGGGAGACGAGGTCCAGGGCGTAGACCCCGGCGGTGGCCCGCAGCGCCCCGTCCGCCCGCACCCCCGCCAGCAGGGCGGCCCCGTGGCGCAGCCGGTGGGACAGTTCGCCGTAGAAGGCGGGGCTGCCAAAGGCCGCGTCCCACCGGGCCAGCAGGGCCGATACCTCGGCCAGGGGTGGGCTCTCGGCGGCGGGGTGTCCCTCCGCCGGGCAGCGGCAGGCAAGCACCCGCCGCTCCTCCCCCCCGACAGGCAGGTCGACCAGGTAGCGGCGCACCCCGCAAAAGCGGAGGAACTCCTCCGCCTGGGGCCACTGCCCGGCATCCGCCAGACAGACCGTCGCCTGTTCCCCCAGGGTGCAGAGGGCCCCCCCGCCCGAAAAACGGTAAAATCGCGCCCCCAGCGCCGGTTCCCACACCCGGTAGAGGGCGGCCAGCTTGACGGCGGTCAACGAGCCCTCCCGCCCCTTCAGGGGGAGGGCGCCGCCGGGGGCCAGGGGGTCAATCGACGGCATCGATGAGCCCTTTGGCCAGTTCGTAGACGGCGTGGATGTCGGCGGCGCTGGCCACGCAGCTGGCGGTGTGCAGGTTGCGGCAGGGGACCGAGAGGGCCAGGGTCTTGACCCCGCCCCTGCTACGGTGGATCTGTCCGGCGTCGTTGCCGCCGAACACCCCCTGCTTTTGCTGGATCGGGATCGCGCGCTCCTCTGCGATCCGGCGGGCCAACTGCAGGAGTTCCCGGTCGTAGATGGTCCCCCGGTCCATGGGGCCGACCACCGCGCCCCCGCCCAGGGCGCAGACCCGCTGCCCCTCGGGCAGGCCCAGGTTGTCGGCTGCGGTGGTGGCTTCCAGCACCAGGGCCACGTCGGGGGCCACGGTGTAGGCCGCCGCCTGGGCGCCCCGGCAGCCCACCTCCTCCTGGGTGGTAAAGACAAAGGTGCAGTCGTTTTGCAGGGGCTGTTTGAGCAGCGCCAGCAGGATGGCGACCCCCGCCCGGTCGTCAATGGCCTTGGCGGCGATCCGCCCCTCGCCCAGGGGGGTAAAGGGGGTGTCGAAATAGGCGATGTCCCCCAGCTGTACCCGCTGGGCCGCCTCCTCGCGGCTGGCGGCGCCGATGTCGATGCGCAGCTGGCGCAGGGGGATCTCCCCCTCCCGCTCCTCTGCCTTTTGCAGGTGGATGGGCACCGCGCCGATGACCCCGGCGAGGCCGTTCACCCGCACCGCCTTGCCGGGGAGCACCTTCTCGTCGATCCCGCCGACACAGTCAAAGCGGAGATAGCCCTCCCCGTCGACGTCGGTGACGATCAGCGCCACCTCGTCCATGTGGGCGCAGACCATCCGCTTTTGCGCGGGGGTGCGGGCCCCCTTCTTCTCGACGATCACGCTGCCCAGGGCGTCCTCCTGGTAGGAAAGCCCCATCTCGCTCAGGCGGTCGGTGACGAAATAGCGCACCTGCTCTTCGCTGCCGGACGCGCCGTCCAGGGCGCAGAGCTGTTTGAGGGTGTTCAGCACGACCACTCGCCCCCTTTCACATAGGCCGCCAGCAGGGCGGCGGTGTTCTCAATGTCCGTCAGGTCGCAGACCTCGGCCGGGGTGTGCATGTACCGCTGGGGGATGGAGAGGGTGACACAGCGCACCCCGCCCCCGGCAACCGACACCCCGTCGGCATTGGTGCCGGTGCGCCCGGCCATGATCTCCTGCTGGAAGGGGATGCCCTCCCCCTCCGCCGCGCGGCAGAGGGCCCGGTACATCCCCCTGTCCAGAGTGGGGGCATAGCCGATCATCGGCCCCGCCCCCAGCTCGCCGCAGTCGGCGGCGTCACAGCCGGGGGAGAGGGCGAAGGAGACATCCACCGCCACGCAGTGGGTGGGGGCGGCGAGGAAGGCCGCCGTGGCCGCCCCCTGGCCGCCCACCTCCTCCCGGGTGGAGAGGAGGGCGGTGACCCCGCAGCCGGCAAAGCCCGCCTCCTTGATGGCCTTGGCCGCCAGGCAGACGGCAGCGCAGCCGGCCCGGTCGTCCAGCGCCTTGCCGGTGACCCGGCCGCCCAGCAACCGCCGCAGGGGGGCCCGGTAGCAGACCCGGTCGCCGGGGACGACCAGCCGCTCCAGCTCCTCCTTCCCAAAGCCGGTGTCCAGGTAGAGCTTGTCCACAGGAGGGGCCTTTTTGAACCCCTCCATCGCGGAGAGGTGGGGCGCCAGGCAGCTGACCACCGCCGGTACCTCCTCCCGCCCCAGGATGCTCAGCCGCGCCGAGAGGAGGAGCCGGTGGTCGATCCCCCCCACCGGGGCGATCTTGACAAAGCCGTCCTCGTCGATGTGGGTGACGATGAAGCCCACCTCGTCGAGATGGGCGTCCAGCAGCAGGTGGGGCCTGCCCTCCTGCGGGGGCACGACGGTGCAGCATACGCTGCCCAGGGGGCTGCGCTCCACCGGGCCGCAGCAGTCGGCCAACCAGTTCGCCGCCCAGTCGGCCGCCCGCCCTTCGTCCCCGGCGGGACCGTCGGCGTCGCAGAGGGCCTTCAGCAGTTCAAATGTGTCCATCTTCTCTCTCCCTTCCGGCGCCCTAGAGGGCGTTGACAATATCCTTGTAGTGGTTGCCCCGCACCTCGAAATTCTTGTAGAGGTCAAAGCTGGCCGAGGCCGGGCTGAGGCTGACGATGTCCCCCGGCTGGGCGGCTGCCCGCGCCTTGGCCACCGCCTCCGCCATGTCGGCGGCGTGCAGGATCTGCAGTTTTTGGGGGTCGTATGCGGGGCAGCCGGTGACCGCCGCCTCGATTTTTTCGGCGGTGGCGCCCATCAGCACCAGAACCTTGACCCGCTCGGCCACCACCGGCCCCAGGGGTTCGTAGGGGATCTTCTTGTCGTACCCCCCGGCGATCATGATGATCCGCCGGTCAAAGGAGCGCAGCCCGGCGATGGAGCGGGTGGGGCTGCTGGCGATGGAGTCGTTGTAGTAGCGCACCCCGTCCAGTTCCCGCACAAATTCGATGCGGTGCTCCACCCCGCCGAAGGCCGCGGCCACCTTCCGCATCGCCTCGGGGGAGACAAGGCCCCAGGCGGCGGCGATGGCCCCCAGGTAGTTTTCCACGTTGTGCTCCCCAGGGATGCGGATCTCCGACTTGTGGAAGAGAGGGTGCACCCCCGCCCCGTCGGCCATGCAGAGCACGCCCTCTTCGCTTAAAAAGGCCCCCCGCGCCACCGGGGCAAAGCGGTCAAACCAGTAGAGGTCCCCCCGCACCCCCTCAGCGAAGGAGCGGGTGATGTCGTTGTGAAAATTGAGCACCGTCTTGGAGAAGGCCCCCTGGTGGAGGTAGAGGTTGCGCTTGGCGTCCACATACTCGGCCATGTCCTTGTGCATATCCAGGTGGTTGGGGGCCACATTGGTAATGAGGGCGATGTCCGGGCTCTGGCGCATGGAGATCAGCTGGAAGCTGGAGAGCTCCACCACCGCAAAGTCCTCGGGGGCGATCTCCTCGACGATGGGCAGTAGGGCCCGACCGATGTTCCCCCCCAGGTGGACGGTCTTCCCCTCGGCCTTCAAAAACTCCGAGAGGATGGTGGTGCTGGTGGTCTTGCCGTCGCTGCCGGTGACCCCGATGATCGTGCAGGGGCAGAGGGCGAAGAACACCTCCATCTCAGAGGTGACCGCCACCCCGCGGGCCCGGGCCTCGGTGAGCTCGGGGGTGTAAAATTTCATACCGGGGGTGCGAAAGAGAACGTCCTCGCGGATGTCTTTCAAGTAGTCTTCCCCCAGGATCAGGGAGACCCCCATGGCCTCGAGCCGGTCGGCGGTCTCCCCCATCTTTTCGCGGTCGGCGCGGTCGCGCACCAGCACCCGGATCCCCTTCTCGCGAAACAGGCGGATGCAGTCAAAATGGCTGACCCCGGCCCCCACGAAGGAGACGGTCTTCCCCTTCATCTCTTCAAAAAAAAGTGCTGCTTTGCTCTTCATCGGCAAATCCCCCCTGCATTGATTCTGGCCCGTCCGGGCGCACGGCAATCGCCGGTGCGGACGATCCGCCCCGGCTCCCGGCCCGTTTGCACACGATTTTCGGCAGCCGGCGGGGCCAGACCCGCGGCGCGCTGCCCACAGATATTTTTATTATACGTTTTCCCCCTGCCAAAGGCAACCAAATCCCCCGAAAAAGGGCAAAAGAGCGCCGGTTGCGGTTGAAATCGGTGGGTGGGGATGGTATGATATTTTTATCCATAAATGTCACAAATATCAAGGGCCGTTCCTGTGCAACTTGTTTGCCCGGCAGCCGCCCTCTGTCCCTATAAAAAGGAGAATGCCCATGTCTGTACAAGCCCTCATCTTTCCCGAGGGGTACTGCGCCCCCCTCTCGGTGATGGAGACCCAGGTGGCCATCAAGCTGATCAAAGACACCTTTGAGCGGGAGCTGGCGCAAAACCTCAACCTGACCCGGGTCTCGGCCCCCCTCTTCGTCACCCAGGACAGCGGCCTCAACGACAACCTGAACGGGGTGGAGCGTCCCGTCTCCTTTGACATCCGCGACGCCGGGTCGGACGTGGAGATCGTCCACTCCCTGGCCAAGTGGAAGCGGGTGGCCCTCAAAAAATACGGATTTGGGCCGGACGCCGGCCTCTACACCGACATGAACGCCATCCGCCGGGACGAGGTGCTGGACAACCTGCACTCGGTCTACGTCGACCAGTGGGACTGGGAGAAGGTCATCACCCGCCAGACCCGCAACGAATACACCCTCCGGGAGACGGTCAACCAGATCGTGGACGCCCTCTACACCACCCAGCAAAAACTCTGCGAGGCCTTTCCCCAGGTGGAGCCGGTGATCGCCAGCGAGATCGCCTTTGTCACCACCCAGGAGCTGGAAGACCGCTGGCCCGATCGCACCCCCAAGGAGCGGGAGGACCTGATCTGCCGGGAGAAGAAGCTGGTCTTTTTGCAGCAGATCGGCGGCAAGCTGCGGGGGGGCGAGCCCCACGACGGCCGCGCCCCCGACTACGACGACTGGTCCCTCAACGGGGACATCCTGGTCTGGTACCCGCTGTTGGAGCGGGCGCTGGAGATCTCCTCCATGGGCATTCGGGTGGACAGGGAGGCCCTCCTCTACCAGCTGGCCGAGCGAAAGGCCACCGACCGGGTGAAGTTCCCCTTCCACCGGATGCTCATCGACGAGACCCTGCCCCTGACCATCGGCGGGGGGATCGGCCAGTCCCGCATCTGCATGCTGCTTCTGCAAAAGGCCCACATCGGCGAGGTGCAGGCCAGCGTCTGGCCGGAGGAGGACGTGGCCGCCTGCGCGCGCCACGGCATCCACCTGCTGTGAGGGCGCTCAAAAAGGGGCTGCAACGGTGGACGGCCGCCCTGCTGTCCGCCGCCCTCTGCCTGTCGCTGACGGCCTGCGGCAACCGGGGCGGGGGAAAAAAGATCGTCTACGATCTGGAGCAAAACCCCGAAAACCTCGACCCCCAACTGGCCAGTGACAGCGCCTCCCTCACGGTGGTGGGGAACATCTTCGAGGGGCTGCTGGTCAAGACCTCCAGCGGGGAGATCGTGCCCGGGGTGGCCGAGTCCTACACCACCGAAAACAGCGAAAAGCGCTACCGGTTCACCCTGCGCGCCGACGCCACCTGGTCCGACGGCACTCCGGTGACCGCTTACGACTTTGCCTTTGCCTTCCAGCGCCTGTTCGACAAGGCCACCCGCTCGCCCTACGCGGGGGATTTCTTCTCCATCTCCGGCAGCCGCGCCTACTACGAGGGCACCGGTTCGCTGGAAGGGCTGGGGGTCAAGGCGGTGGACGAGCGCACCCTGGTCATTGACCTCTGGCACAGCGACCCCTTCTTCACCGACCTGCTCACCACCCCGGCGGCCTTCCCCTGCAACCAGGCCTTCTTCGAGGGGACCAAGGGCGGCTACGGCCTCAGCAGCAAAGACCTGCTCTCCAACGGGCCCTTCCTGCTGGACACCTGGATCGACAACGAGGACGCCAACTACCTCTTCCTAAAGGCCAACAGCACCTACAAGTCCGACTCGCCGGTGGTGGCAGGGAGCGTGCTGCTCTCGGTGGAGGGGGGCTACGGCGAGCGCAAGGCCCGCTTTGAGAGCGGCAAGAGCGACTGCTTCCTGTACCGGGAACACCCGGGGGGCAAGCTGGCCGAGCGGGCCCTCACCTACGACAACACCACCTGGTGTCTGGTGCTCAACACCCAGCGGGGGATGCTGCAAAACCAGTCCGTTCGCCGCGGACTGATGCTGGCCACTGACACCAGCGCCATCAAAGACCTGCTGCCCGACTACCTGAAGGTGGCTGGCGGCCTGGTGCCCCCCAGCGTCACCATGATGGGCCAGTCCTTTCGGGAGTACGCCGGGGCCACCGTCATCGAGGCCCCCAACGCGGCGACGGCCAAGCAGCTCTTCTCCCAGGGTCTGGCGGCCCTGGGCAAAGACCGCCCCGAGTCCCTCACCGTCCTCTGCCCCGAGGGGAGCGAGGGCTATCTCAGCGAGCTGATGCAGCTCTGGCAGCGGGATTTGAACTTCTTCCCCGTCCAGGCCGCCGCCCAGCCCCTGTCGGAGGTGGAGGCCCTGGTGGATGCCGGCAACTTCGACATCGCCCTGATGCCGGTGACCTCCACCCAGAACAGCGTCGAGGCCTACCTGGGCGACTTTGCCACCGGCAGCGAGTGGAACCTGCCCCGCCTCTCCGACCCGACGGTGGACAATCTGCTGGAGCAGATCAACAACGCCACCTCCACCGCCGAGAAGGAGGCCCTCTGCAAGCAGCTGGAGGAGGTCGTCCTCCACACCGGCTGCATCATCCCCCTCTACTACCAGGCGCAGTTCTTTGTGCAGGGGGAAAAGGCCGAACACATCGAGTACAACCCCTTCTTCGGCTACGTCAAATTCAAAGAGGCCCGCAAGGGCTGATTTTCCAAGACCGCCCGCACCTGCTGGGCGGTTTTTTTGCGCCGATCGGTCCGCCCCCCTCATAAATTGCCCCCCGGCGGCCTATCCTGGAAGGGGGGATGTCTGTCTCTCTCCTCTTTTTTGCAAAACCTCTTGCATTTCTTGGATAAACATAGTATAGTTAATACCAGAAACAGGAATGATTCCTATTATTGTCATAACGGAGGCGCAGGTATGGACTTAAAAGCATTTTACAAACTCACCTATGGGCTCTACATCCTCTCCAGCGAGTTTGAGGGAAAGGCGGCCGGCTGCGTCGTCAACACCCTCACCCAGGTGACGGCCGAGCCCGTCAAGGTGGCGGTGGCGGTGAGCAAGGACAACTTCACCACCCAGATCATCGCCAAGTCGGGGCGGTTTGCTGCCACCTCGCTGTTGCAGGAGGCCAGCATGGACCTCATCGGGCGCTTTGGCTTTCGCTCCAGCGCCGACGAGGACAAGTTTGCCGCCACCCCCCACGCCCGGGACAGGGCGGGCATCCCCTACGTGACCGAGAGCGCCGCCGCCTTTGTCAGCTGCAAGGTCATCGACCAGCTGGACCTGGGCACCCACATCCTCTTTATCGGCGAGGCGGAGGAGGCCGAGACCCTGAGCCAGGACGAGGTGCTCACCTACACCTATTACCAGACCGTCAAAAAGGGCGGCACCCCCAAAAACGCCCCCTCCTACAAGGGAGAGGCGGCCGCCCAGCTCGCCGTCAAGGGCTGGCGCTGCACCGTCTGCGGCTACATCCTCGAGTCGGAGACCCTTCCCCCCGACTTTGTCTGCCCCATCTGCCACCAAGGGGCCGACAAGTTCGTCAAGCTGTGACCCCTTCCGCCCCCTCTCCCCCGCCCTTTTGGGCGGGGGATTTTTTTGTCTGCCACCCCCCGACCAAAATTTCAGGAAGAAAACGGTTGACAAAGGGAGCGCAAAGTTATATAGTTAGTTACACAAGTAATGAACTAAATAACAAGAGGGAGGGATCGCCGTGCACCTGGACTTTGGCAGCGACCTGCCCATCTATCAGCAGATCACCCGCTCCATCGAGGACGACATCGTCCTGGGGGTGTTGCCGGAAGAGGGACAGATCCCCTCCACCACCGAGATCTCGGTGGGCTACAAGGTCAATCCCGCCACCGTGGCCAAGGGGTATAACCTCCTTGTGGAACAGGGAATTTTGTACAAGAGAAGAGGCGTGGGAATGTTTGTCAAAGAAGGGGCCAGGGAGATCCTCCTGGCCAAGAGGAGAGAGGACTTTTACGGCACTTATGTGAGCGCCCTGCTCAAAGAGGCCGAAAAGCTGCAAATCAGCGTGGACGACGTCATCGCCCTGTTGCAGCGCGCCAAAGCCGACCGCGGCTGAAAGAGAGAGGAGAGAGTCTGATTATGGCAACCATTGCAATTCACGGCCTCTGCAAGAGCTACGGCAAGACCGAAGTGCTCAGAGACATCGACCTGACCTTTGAGGAGGGACGCATCTACGGCCTGTTGGGGCGCAACGGGGTAGGCAAATCCACCCTGCTCAACCTGATCACCCGGCGCATCTTCCCCGACCGGGGGGAGATCGCGGTGGACGGGGTCCCCGTGGGCGGACCCGGGGACCCCCTGCGCAAAATCTACTGCATGAGCGAGGCCGCCCTCTACCCCGAGAACATGCGGGTGGCCGAGCTCTACCGCTGGACGGCCGACTTCTACCCCCACTTCGACCGGGCCCGGGCCGACCGGCTCACCGCCGCCTTCGGCCTCGACCCCAAAAAGCGGATCAAGTCCCTCTCCACCGGCTACGCCTCCATCGTCAAGCTGATCGTCACCCTCTCCTCCGGCGCCGAGGTGCTCATCTTCGACGAGCCGGTGCTGGGACTGGACGCGGGGCACCGCAGCCTGTTTTACAAAGAGGTGCTCTCCCTCTACGGGGAGAAAGGCTGCACGGTGGTCCTCTCGACCCACATCATCGAGGAGATCTCCGACCTGCTGGAGTCGGTGATCATTCTGGAGGACTGCCGGGTGCTGGCAAGTGAGAGCGTGGACGGGCTGCTAGAGCGCTACCACTGCGTCTCCGGCGCCGAGGGCGAGGTGATGGGCTACCTCTCCGGGCGAGAAGTCGTCCACACCGAGCGGATGGGCCCCTACCTCTCGGCCACGGTGGCCGGCCCGGCCGACCGGGAACAGGCCGACCGGCTGAACCTGACCCTGATGCGACCCAAACTGCAAGATCTCTTCATCCACCTGACCCAGGGCAAAGGAGGTACACTGTAATGAAACACACCCTCACCGTCATGCGGTACAATCTGTCCGACTTCCTGCGGCCCACGGCCATCTTTTTCTCCATCTACACCGCCTTCGTCCTCCTCAACGCCCTGCTCTCCTACCTGCTCCCCGGGGGGAACACCGTCGGCAGCGACCTGGCCATCCTCATCTTCCTCTTTGTCTGCGGGGTGGTGGGCTTTCGCTACAACTTTTTCTTCGCCATGGCCAACAACATCTCCCGCCGGGACTTCTTCCTGGGCACCGCCCTCAGCGGGCTGCTGCCGTCCATCGGTTCGGCGGCGGTGATGATCGTCATCAACCGCCTCATCAGCCTCTTCTACCCCATGCCCACCCTGTACACCCTCTGCTTTGAGCGGGAGCGGCTGGTCTTTGGCCCGGACGGCATCGCCATCGTCGCCCAAAGTGCGGGCAAAGAGGCCCTCACCCTGCTGATGAGCTTCCTCTTCCTGGCGGTGCTGGGCTTCTCCATCTACCTGGTCGGCTTTTTCATCAGCGCCCTCTTCTACCGGATGAACAAACTCCTGCGGATGACCCTCTGGATCATCCCCTGGCTGCTGGTGGTCCTCCTCTCCCTTCTGTGGCCGACCCTGCCCCAGTCCTTTACCGGCAGTGTGATCCGCTTCTTTGCGGCCATTCTGGGGATCACCTCTCACAGCGCTTGGCCCGCCATGGGCACCGCCATGGTGCTGGCGCTGCTCCTCACTTTCTGCGGCTGGCTGCTGACCCGGCGGGCCGTCCTCAAGAAATAGCCGCCTGGGCGGCAGAAAGGGGGGATTGGTATGGGACACCTAGGCTTTTCCTACATCGGCCTGCTCTGGCTGGCAATGCTCTTCGTCCCCAACCTGTACTGGGTCAAGCGCCAGCCCACCGGCTACACCGCCGCCGGGGAGAGCCGGCTGCTGGCGGCCCTGGAGCGGATAGGGGAAGCCGGCGTCACCTGCTGCGCCCTGGTCTTTTCCGACTTCAACCTGCGCCCCCTCTCCCCCCGCAGCCTCTGGCTGGCCCTCTCCCTCGTCCTGATGATGGCCTACGAGTGCTGGTGGGTGCGCTACTTTCGCAGCGGGCGCACCCTGCGGGACTTCTACCGCCCACTGCTGGGCGTCCCGGTGGCCGGGGCGACCCTGCCGGTGCTGGCCTTCCTCGCCCTGGGCATCTACGGCCGGGTGGTCTGGATGGTGCTGGCCGCCCTGGTCTTGGGGGTGGGGCACATCGGCATCCACCTGCAACACCGCCGGGAGATCGAGGGGTGAATCCCCCTCCCCCCTCTTCAAAAAGCCGCCCCCAAAAGGGGCGGCTTTTTTCTGTCTTTCCTTTGGGCGCCCCTTGCCGCTAAAGCGCTGCCGGCAAGGGCACCCCGCTTGGCAGCCGGCGGCCGCCCTCCCCACAGATGCCTTCCCATCAATGGGCAGCCCGTCCTTCCCCCTGCCAAAAGAGGGGGGCTCTCCCCTTCCCCCCTTTGATTCCCCGCGCAGATGGGGTATACTGAAATGGCGGGGCTTTCTCCTAAAAAACCGCGCCGCCATGCGGTTGCAACCAGCGGTTGTCAAAATTGCCTCCCCCGGTTGGTGGAAGGAGAGGGGCTTTTCCCCTATGGTGGAGACAGCCGCGGCGACAGCGCCCGGCAAACCAATGGACAAGGTGGATGAAATCGATGGACATATCTGAAAAGCTGTACGCCCTGCGCAGGGGCCGCCAACTCTCGCAGGAGGAGCTGGCCGAGATCCTGGGGGTCTCCCGCCAAGCGGTGCAGAAGTGGGAGTCCGGGGGTTCACTTAGATAAAGATACCACATCAATCCCACGCTGACTTTTGCTCAACCGATACAGCCGGAGGGCTGGATAACAAGAAAAGGCGGTATGCGCCCCGTGGAGGGGTAGCGTACCGCCTTTTCTTGTGGGGGTTTCCAAAGGGGGCAACGCCCCCATTTGGCACACGACTTTGCGAAGCAAAGTGTAGTGTGTTATACGCTCTGTCGGCGTTGCCGTGAAAATGCCGTTGCCGCCGGGGAGGGCAAGGGCATTTGGAGCAGCAGGAAAACAGGGCTGTGCTTGCGTGGCGTAGAGCCGTAAGCACAGGTCTGGTTTCAACAGCAGACTGGGCGTATATGAAAGCCCCCGTCCCTCGTCCTACGCTCCGACTTGTGGACAAAGTGTCCCGAAGTTGTGGCTACACTCCCGGAAAAGTAACAGGACAGCGGGCAACCGTCAAGGCTGAAATGAACGGGCTTACACCCGGCCTTGACCGCCACCCGCCGTCCCGCTGAATGGGTGAACAAGGCGACCAATCCCTCAAAGTGCTTGGCCGCTCTCTTTCTGATTTTGGAGTGTTTCTTTTCTCATAATTGAAATGGGCGGGAAGCCATTTTAGGGCTTTCCCGCCTTGATTGCCCATCAGCAAAGCCAGACGGGACGGTCAACGGCGGCGCATGAAATGCGCCGTTCATCTTGACCGTTGACTGGCTTTGCTATTTCTCTGATAAATGAAATTTCGATTTTTAGAAATCGTTTAAGATAGCAATGCGGCTCCACTTGAAATTTTTTCTTTTACTGCAAAAACAGCCTCTTGGATAGAATAGGTTGTCGTTTCTATAACATTCGATTCATATATCCCCAAATTACAAAATTGCTCCCACATTGTTTCTACTAATTCAACATTTGTTTTTCTGTCTAATTTTGAACGTTCCACAGCTCGTTTCATAGTTTCTTCTTTACTGGCTCTTAAAACAATATAGTGTACTTCATAATCTTCTCGAACAAGGGCTCTCCATGGTTCTAAAAACCACGGCCCGACAATTCCATCTACAATTACATCATATCCGCCGCGGGCATAGCGCTTTGCAGCTTCTAAAAAGGCTTCAATGACAACTAAATTTTGTTCGTTGGACTCTGGTAAATGCGGCGATATTGCTCCTTTGCTTAAATAATGAAAAAAGTCGTCTGTGTGCATATGCACAGATTTATCCATGTTCGATTCTTTTGCGACAATCGACGCAGTTGTTGTCTTTCCTGTTCCCGGCGAACCTGTAATCACAATAATTCTTCCTTGATTCATCTACATTCTCCCTCGCAATTCAGATTTACCGCTCTCTTTCTGATTTTGGAGCGTTTCTTCTCTCAAGATTGAAATGGGCGGGAAGCCATTTTAGGGCTTTCCCGCCTTGATTGCCCATCAGCAAAGACGGGCGGGACTGTCAACGGCGGCGCATTTATGCGCCGTTCATCTTGACCGTTGATTGGCCCCGCTAACTTTGCTACTCTGTTCTAAGTAATTCCTCAATTTGTTTTTTCATATATTCTACAAGTGCCATCGCTTCCTTTTCTACAGTCTCCCATTCATCAGACAAATTTCCCAAATAAGCTTCCTTTGCCGTTGTTAGCAGGGGGGGAAATCTCTCCGGCAATTTTAAAATTACCCATTTTGCGGCAACATCTTTTGTCGTGATTTCTTCTGTTACTAAAGTAAACCACATTCGTGATAAGGTTAATAACACATTTCTTTCATCACCCTTAAAGCTGGAAATCAAACCAGGTAAAGAAAACCGAATTGCTTTTTTAATTTCGTGAAATGGGATAGCGGGAATAAGCTCTTTGCTTTCCGCCCCCTTCAAAGTTATGCTATTTTTTCTTGCTTGCCATAATAAAATCATTATATCTGGGTCATTGCAGGCTTGCGGATATTCTCCTGCTTCCATCTCTCCCCTTAGCCATTCACCATACATATACTGACATTTTGGCGGAAATTGCAACGGAACAATATCAGATTGATTGATAATAGTTACCTCTAAAGGTCTTTTTTCAATACAGCCTACGGAGCCAGAAATTTTCAATAATTGCTTTGTTAGATCTGCTCTGATTGAATTACTCAATTCTTGTTTAGTAATTATCAGTATATCTATATCACTATCTGGACGCAGCCCATTCATTGTTGCTGAACCATATAAATATATCCCCAATATTTGACCTTGTAATATGGTTTCTGCTATTGAAATAACTTGATTTACTTGTTGTGGAAATTCATTTATATTCATTGTAACTCCTATATGTATTTATTTTTACTCCTCAACAACTGATAAAACAGCGTCTAAGGCTAATTCTAAGGCTATGGATATACTTGTTTTTCCCCATTCTCTTTCTTGGTATTTATGAGGGTCTGCAAGAGTATCGGCTGAAAAAAGCAGCATAGCCCATGTAACTTTTCTAAATTTTGCACACGCCGCCAATGCGGAACATTCCATTTCTACTACTTGACATCCCTCTTCTTTCCGATACTGAACCATTTCTACTGTTTCTCGATAAAAACCGTCTGTTGTCCATGTTTTAACTTCCCAATATGGTATATTCTTTTGGCTTAAAGCAGATTCAATCGCATTTATACCAGCCTTTGAAATCTCTACTTCTCGGGAGGGAGGAAGATAATGGTAAGATGTTCCCTCATCTCTCAATGCAGAAACAGGTATCAAAAATCTATTTTCCGGGATGTCTTCCAATACGCCGCAGGAGCCGACGGAAATAATCTTTGTTACACCCCCTGCAATTAAATATTCTAAAACTTGGACGGCAGCAGCACTTCCCACAGGAGCCGGACATAGACATATTTTCTCCTGATTATAAAGACATTCATAAATAGGATATCGTCTTGTTGCACTTTCAAATTCATCTATCTGTATTCCATCATGGGTATGTGCATAATTTTCAACCTCGTCTCCTAAAAAAGCAAACACTGCTTTTGCAGGAAAACATTTTTTCCCATTTCCCGGCTGAAAAACAGCTTTTGATGCGGTATCGTACTCTAAAACAGGGTAGTCATGCTTTACTAATGGCATATTATTATCTCGAATAACAGGCTATTATTCTATTCCTTTCATCATCTTTTTTGCCAACTGCTTGAACAGGTCGGCAGTTTCTTCATCCATCGGCGTAAGCTGTCCGATCTGTCCGGCAACCATCGCCGCTACATCGTCAATGGAAAGCGGGTTTTGCTTCTGTTCCGCCAATGCGTCCCGCATGGCTTGGAACATCGCGGCGGTCACAGCTTCTCCCGGCTGTTCCCCGTTGTCAATGTCTTTCTTAATATCCCGCAGGATAGCAAGGAACACATTTTTGATTTTCTCAATCTCCGCCTCATGTTCCCCCATCTTCTGGGCGTTCAAAAGCTGTAAATCCTGCTTTGCTTCCGCCCGGTGTTCCGGGTGTTCTTTCATCAGGTCGGACAGGGAAGCCGTTGCTATCTCGATAAGCTGGTTTCTTGCTGTTATGCCTTTTGCCGCTGTGTCCTGAAAATAAATCCGTATCAAATCTATCAGCTTAGGGAAATTCCTGTGTTCCAACAGGCGGTTGAGGATTTGCACATCAACAGCACCCGTCACGAGCCCCCTCACGGCTCCCTCGGACAAGCCTAATTCAGAAATATCGTAGCTTTTACGGACGCTCACGGTGGATAAGCCCAGTATGTAGTCTGTCGATACCTTAAATTCCTTTGCCACGCCTATGAGAATATCACTGCTGACCGTTCTCGTTTCGCCGCTGACAATGCGGCTCAACTGGGAAGCGGAAACCCCTATCTTCTCCGCAAGCTCCTTTTGTGTGATGTGGTTCCCGTTGCATAAATCGGAAATCCGCTGTCCGGGTGTTCCGGGTAAAGCCATAGATACGCACCTCCTCCGCATACTTCCATTATACAGAATGATTGCAAAAATGCAATTTCCAAAGTGTAAACTTCATCAAAATGCAATTCTCGCAAAATTCCGGGGATTGCATTTTTTTCGTGTAGACTTAGGGTAGTTCATCGATGGACAGCACCTTGAAAACAGAATGACCGTCCGAAAAGGAATACCCCGGCTGGGGAAGCACCGCAAGGAACCGGACTTCGAGACAAAATGTCCCGAAGCTGCGGGGAGCGTGCCAACGCCGGAACACGCCGCAGGAATGGGGCAGGAAACCTTTTCGGGGAGAACGGCAACGGAAAGCAAAATGGAGGGAACGCATGAGAGATAACCCCTATAAAGACTTGCCGCCACTGGAACGCAGGCCGGACGGTTCCCTTTACCGCATGACACCGGCGCAGAGAAAACAGGCGGCCAGCCTGATACGCCGGGAGTGTTGTTGCTGTGAGGACGGCAACTGCATTGTCCTTGATGATGGGGACACCTGCACCTGCCCGCAGACGATTTCTTTCTCGGTCTGCTGTAAGTGGTTCCGCTGGGCGGTCTTGCCGCTGGACGGGACGCTGGAAGCGGAAATTTTCCGGGATAAGGACTTGAAACGCTGTGCGGTCTGCGGTGGCGTGTTCGTCCCCAAATCCAACCGGGCAAAATACTGCCCCGGCTGTGCCGCCAGAGTTCACAGGCGGCAGAAAACAGAAAGTGAACGGAAAAGGAGGTCTGCTGTGGACAGTTAGGAGCGAAAAAAGCCTTGATTTATCAGGCTTTGCAAGCCCCAAACCGGGGCAGGTGGTATAAAGTATCGCCCGCCCCGGAAAACGGGCTTCTAACCGTCCACAAAACGAACTATGACAAATACCATCTATATCCACCAGCCGGAAAAGGCGTTCAGCTTCACCCGGCTCCCGAATTTTCTCTTTGAAGCCCCCACATTCAAGCCCCTGTCCAACGAGGCAAAGGTTCTGTACGCCTTTATCCTGCGCCGGACAGAGTTATCCCGCAAGAATGGGTGGGCGGATGACTGCGGACGGATTTTCCTGTATTACCCTATCTGTGAAGTGGTCACACTGCTCCATTGTGGGCGGCAGAAAGCGGTGAATACCCTGCGGGAACTGCAATACGCCGGACTGGTGGAGATCCAGAAGCAGGGCTGTGGAAAACCCAACCGCATTTTCCCAAAATCCTATGAAGCGGTTCCAAACACCGACTTTAAGAAATCCCGTTCTGGTACACCGGAGGACTGAAAACCGTACCCATGAAGTACGGAAATCACTCCTGAGACGTACGAAAACCGGACGGTATATAGAAATACAAAGATAAAAAGATTGATTTATATTCTATCCATTCCAATCCTATCCGAGCTATTTTCTGCGGGATTTTCCCTGTGGAAAACCCCGGATAGGAAAGGAATGGGGAAAGGAGCAGAATGGCACAACACGCAATTTTACGGTTTGAGAAGCACAAGGGCAACCCGGCAAGGCCGCTGGAAGCCCATCACGAAAGACAGAAAGAACAGTATGCCAGCAATCCCGACATTGACACAAGCCGGAGCAAATACAACTTCCATATCGTCAAGCCGGAGGGACGCTATTACCACTTCATTCAGAGCCGGATTGAGCAGGCCGGGTGCCGAACCCGCAAGGACAGCACACGGTTTGTCGATACGCTGGTAACTGCCAGCCCGGAGTTTTTCAAGGGGAAATCCCCAAAGGAGATACAGGCGTTTTTCCAGAGGGCGGCGGACTTCCTCATTGGCCGGGTAGGACGGGAAAATATCGTGTCGGCGGTGGTACACATGGACGAGAAAACGCCCCACCTGCATTTGACCTTTGTTCCGCTGACAAAGGACAACCGCCTGTGTGCAAAGGAGATTATCGGCAACCGGGCAAACCTGACGAAGTGGCAGGACGATTTTCACGCCTATATGGTGGAGAAATATCCTGACTTGGAGCGTGGGGAGAGCGCCAGCAGGACAGGCCGGAAGCATATCCCCACCCGGCTTTTCAAACAGGCGGTTTCCCTCTCCCGGCAGGCAAGAGCCATTGAAGCCACACTGGACGGCATTAACCCGCTGAACGCCGGAAAGAAAAAAGAGGAAGCCCTCTCCATGCTGAAAAAGTGGTTCCCGCAGATGGAGAATTTCTCCGGGCAGTTGAAAAAGTACAAGGTCACAATCAATGACCTGCTGGCGGAGAATGAGAAGTTGGAAGCAAGGGCAAAGGCCAGCGAAAAAGGAAAGATGAAAGATACGATGGAACGGGCAAAGCTGAAAAGCGAACTGGACAATTTACAGCGGCTGGTTGACCGTATCCCGCCGGATATACTGGCGGAACTGAAACGTCAGCAGCGGCACACGGTAAAGGAAAGGTGATAGATATAAGCAGAAATTTTCGCCGCCTTTGTGCGGCATTGTACCTTGAAAACTGAATATGGAGGACACTGGATGGCAAAAAGTGAAAGCGATATTTTTACACCCCGAACAGGGCAGGTTATACAAGCAGAGAACGGCACGCAGTATTTTGTATGTGGGAACAACCGTATAAAAATCTCCGAACACTTCGCCGCAGG